>PAAB01000012.1 GCA_002591705.1 Phycisphaerae bacterium | reverse complement strand
ACCCGTTCCGTCGTGGGAAATCAGCACGCCTGGGTGCTTCCGAAGCTGCCTCTGCTCCGGCCTCAGCACCTGCAGCTGCCTCCGCAGCTGCCTCTGCACCCGACACTGCACCTGACTCTGCACGGCCCTCTTCCTCTCCGAAGGCGCCTTCCTTCGCACACATCTACGCCACCGATGCCGCCGCCAATGCCGCCACTCTCGCCGCCGCCATCGCCAACGCCGAGGCTGTCGCCGCCGCCAGTGATTCGTCGAACGCGGTGAGCTTCAACTCCTTGTAGAACAGCAGGAACAGCAGACCGTTGATCACCAGTGCCCCGCCGTTGACCACGGCACCGCGCGGAACCGACCATCCGAACAGACTGGTCTGGTCGAGGTAGGACAGCTCGATGGAACCGTAGATCACGATGTGCGGATCGATCACCACATCGTCGGCGAAGGCGCGGATCAGCACCAGTCCCAGCGCGAAGAGCGTGGTGAACACGATGCCCATCGACGCCCCGATCTCCGTCCGACCGGCCCGCTGCACGAGATCCACCAGCACGGTGGTGAGGATTCCGATGACCACCGCTCCCGTCAGCATCACCAGCGGCTCGCGGGTGGCCGTGACGAGAAAGGCGATGGCGACACCCGGCAGAACCGCGTGGGTGATGGCATCCCCCATCATGCTGCGACGGCGCAGCACCAGCTGTGCTCCGGGCAGCGCGCAGGCCATTGCACAGAGGGCACCGGTGACGACCAACCAGGTGTCGTAGGTCTGCCAGGTCATGCCCTGCCCTCCCCGCCGATGGTGTGCGGACTGGAGGGCACCGCTCCGGCCGCGGTCCCGAGCACGGATTCGAGGCTGCGGATCAGATCGGCGTCCAGCACGTGTTCGATGGCATCCGCATCGCGGTCGACGTGCGTCGGCGCGATGTCGGCATGATGGATGAGGTAGGCCTCCCACAGACGATGGTTGCGGACGACCTGCGTGGCCCGCCGTCGGCCGGATTCCGTGAATCGGATGCATCCGCCATCGCCACGTTCGAGCAGGCCCCCGCGGACGCAGCGACGGAGAACGACTCCGACCCGGCGGCGGGACCACGATCGCCAGTGCAGCAGACGATCCAACCCCACTTCCGAGCCACCGTCCTGCTCCATGATCTCCCAGCAGGCCCGCAGCAGATGCTGCCGATCGACGCGCCTGGCCAACGCCGCCCGCGAAATCCATCGCTGCAGCACACCACGACGGCCGAACAACAGACTGGCGAAGAACAGCACGGCGCAGACCAGGACAATGACCGGTCCGGTGGGCATCCGCGGAATGCTGGCACTGATCATCGCACCCAGCCAGGCGCCGAATCCGCCCATCAGGGCCGAAAGCAGCACCACCACGGACAACCGCTGCGACCACAGCATCGCGGTCGAGGCGGGAATGATCAGCAGCGCGATGGCAAGCACGAGCCCCACCGACTGGATGGCCAGCACCGTCACGAGCACGACGAGTCCGGTGAGCATGAAGTCAAGACCGAGCACCGGCCACCCCCGGGCCGCCGCCCAGCCTTCGTCGAAGCAGAGTGCGCCGAGCTCCTTGAAGAACAGTGCGACGACCACCACGACGAAGAGCGACGCGATGCCGATCAAGCTCGCATCGGCGGACAGCATGGTCGCCGCCTTGCCGAAGATGAAGGTCTCGAGCCCGGCGGCATTGCCCGTGGGAAGCTGCTGCACGAAGCTCAGCAGACAGATGCCGACACCGAAGAAGACGCTCAAGGTGATCCCGATGGCCGCATCGTCCTGCAGGTGCGTGGTCCGACGGATCAGGACCAGCACGACCATGGCCGCCAAACCCGCGAGGTAGGCGCCCAGCAGGAGTCCCACCAGCGACTTCCCGGAGAATCCGACCGCAAGCATCACCATGAACGCGATGGCGATTCCCGGCAGGGTGGCATGACTGATCGCATCCGCGGTCAAGGCACGGCGGCGAAGGACGAGAAACGCTCCCACGGTTCCCGAGGCGATGCCGAGCGAAAGCACCCCGAACACCACCCAGATCGTGTTGGCGTCACGCAGCAGCAGGGCCCGGAGAAAGGCGTCCCACCAGTCGGACTGGAGTGCCCCCACCATCACGACCGGCCGACATCGTTGCTCCGGGCGAGCCGCTCGGATGCCTCGGACAGAATCGTCAGCTGCCCCCCGTAGGTCTGCCGCAGCGCCTCGGGGGTGAATGCCTCGGACACCGGGCCACTGGCCACGACCCGCATGTTGATCAGAATGACGTGATCGAAGTAGTCCTCGACGGTCTGCAGGTCGTGGTGCACGACCACCACCGTCCGTCCCTGACTCCGCAGATCCCGAAGGACATCGATGATGGCCTGTTCGGTCGCGGCGTCCACGCTGGCCAGCGGTTCATCCATCAGATACAGCTGGGCGTCCTGCGCCAACGCGCGGGCCAGGAACACACGCTGCTGCTGGCCGCCCGACAGCTGGCTGATCTGACGGGTCGCCATGTCGGCAAGACCGACCCGATCCAGCGCCGCCANCGCCTGTTCGCGNTGACGNCGNCCNACCGGACGACACCAGCCNACNGCNCCGTAGCNGCCCATCATGACCACGTCGAGGGCGCTCACCGGGAAGTGCCAGTCCACCGACTCCCGCTGCGGCACGTAGGCCACGTTGGCCCGCTGCTGCTTCATGGTCCTGCCGAAGACGCGGATGCGGCCGGATGTCGATGGAATCAGGCCGAGGGCCGCCTTGAGCAGCGTGCTCTTTCCAGCCCCGTTGGGACCGACGATCGTGACCAGCTTGCCCGCCGGAACGTCGAGGTCGACATCCCACAGGACCGGACGCCGGTCGTAGGCNACNGTGAGATCNTGGATCGACAGCGGCGAACGANTCGAATGCTCCGGGCCCAGGCCCGACGCTTCGTTCACGTGTTCGCTCTGTTCAGGATCCTTCTGCGTCAAGACTCGCAGCTCCCCGGTACCCGNTCTCGGGTGCGGAGCCTCCGAGAGCAGTCGACATCAGGTTGACGTTGTGCTCGATCATACCCTCATAGGTGCCTTCCCATGTCCCGGGAGCCCCCATGGAGTCGGAATACAACGTGCCTCCGATNGTGACCTCCTGGCCGCGCTCGCGGGCCCCTTCGACCAGTGCCTGCACATTCCGGTCGTTGACGCTGGCCTCGATGAAGACGGCGGTGATGCCGTTCTCGACGATGAAGTCGACCAGTTCGTTGATGTCCTTGATGCCGGCCTCGGACTCGGTGCTGATTCCCTGCACACCGCGAACCTCGATCCCGTAGGCCTGACCGAAGTAGCCGAAGGCATCGTGGGCCGTGATCAGCACCCGCTGCTTCTGGGGAACACTGCTCATCACCCAGGTGACGTAGCCGTTGAGACCGTTCAGGCGGTCCGCATAGCGGGCGGCGTTCGCCTCGTAGACGGACGCACCTTCGGGATCCGCCTTGGTGAGCGCCTCGACCACGACCGGGATGCCGGTGGCCCACTGGGTCACGTCATGCCAGACGTGCGGGTCGGGCTGTCCGGGATAGTCCGCGGATTCGATGAAGAGCTCCTCGTTCACTCCGTCGGTGACGAAGACCACCTTCTTGCCCATTGCATCGGATTGCTCGAAGACCTCGGTCATCCGACCTTCGAGATTCAGACCGCTGGCGAAGACCAGATCAGCTGCGAGCACCTTGCGCACGTCGGTGGCCGTGGGCTGGTAGAGATGGGGGTCGACGCCCTCGCTCATGATGGCGNCCACGGTGATGCGATCACCACCCACCTGCTGCACCAGGTCCTTGACCATGCCCGTCGTGGTGACGACCTGAAGTTTGGATGCCTCGCCCGCCCCCGCCACGGCGGAAAGCAGTGCAGTCAGAAGGATGCCGGTCAAAGTTGGAAGTCGCATGCAGANGGGCTCCGAAAATGGGATGGGCCTAATTGAGAAAGGGTCTCATGTTATGCCTCCGCCCCCCGGTGTCAAGAACCCCACCGGCCCGCATTCACGCTGGCCTGTCCCCCGTGCCACCAGGGTCGAGTCGCCCGAATCCCTCATTTACGACACCGCCGGGGCTGAAATCCGTGGCGTAGGAAAAAATCCCGATCCGGGTGCTAGGAATCGGCTGCTCACGCAGATACATGGTGAGGCGGCACCAACCCGCCACCAACTGAAACCANGCGGGAGTCGCATCCTCCCGTCCAATGCATCTTCATTCTCTCCTGCATGCCTGGCCCGGTCGTTCCGGGCCNGGCCTTTTTTCAGGCGTAGTCNGATTCATCGAACCGCAATGCCGANGGCCGCACCAGCATCGCCACCAGCATCAACAGGGTGCATCCGCTGCAGACGAGGAAGATCTGCTGGGGANCCACGCCNAGATGAATGAGTGCGACGTAGACCAGAGCCGCCAGTGACATCAGGACGTAACTCAGTGCGTTCGCGGATGCGATGTACCGGGCCCGCTGCGCCGGCGGAGCCAGCCGCTGCTGCATCGCCTGGAGCGGAACGATGAAGAATCCGGCCGAGATGCCTCCNACCANCAGCAGGATCACCGTCGTCGTGAAGTGCAGCGGCAGCAGTCCCAGCAGCAGCCAGCTGACGAACAGCCCCGCGGCCCCCACNGGNACCATTCCGANNCGAATGCGGCCCCGTGCNCACACGCCNGCCACCGCGCAGCCCNCGCCGATTCCCAATGTCGCCGTCCCCAGCAGGATCGAGGTGTCACCGGTGGTTCCCCCCATCGGCTTCTGCAGTTCCGGGATGACGGTGATGATCAGGATCGAGATGAAGTAGAAGAAGGACCAGGCCCACACCGCCGGAAACAAGGGACCGCCGCGCATGGCCGCGAGATCCGACCAGTACCGGGCCAGTGGATTCCATTCCCACTTCCGCGAGCGGTCCACCGGCTCCAACGGCGGGATCAACCAGGCCCCNATCAGCCCGATCACCGCGACCGGAATCATGGTGAGCCCGATGAGGACCCCTCCCTTTCCCCCGTCGACGAGGAATCCGCTGGCGGCCATGCCGCCGATGATCGCGACCATCGTGCACAGTACGATCAGGCCGTTCGCCTTGCTGAGCAGACTCGTGCTCGTCACCTCGCGGATCATTCCGTACTTCGGAGGATTGAAGAAGGCACTCTGCGTGGCGATCAGCAGGAATCCCGCGAAGGTCATCGCAAAGGACTCCATCCAGAATCCCATCGCGATCAGGAGGACGATGGGCANTTCGGTCGCNCGCACCCAGACCACCATCGTGCGCTTCGAACACCGATCGGCCAGTTGGCCGGCGTACCCGAGGAAGNTGATNAAGGGGAAGGTCAACGCGAAACTCACCCATCCCGTGCTGGCCGGTCCGAGCACATCGGCCCAGAGATTCGGCGACACCACCAGCACCAACAGCGCGCCCTTGAGCAGGTTGTCGTTGACCGCGCCCGCGAATTGGGAAATCATCAGCCCGGTGTAGCCGCGCGTCCAGACCCTTCCGGGCGCGGGGGAGATCGAACTCTGGGCGTTGCGTGTCATGCGGACACTCTACTTTGCCCACGCGGCGGCAGGTCGGGCGGACCGGTCCGTNCTCCTCGACGAAGCCGCGGGCCCGTCCGGGTCGCCGCGCAGGCACCGACGGTCCCGCCTCGGGTGCAGGACGTCGCACCCGGCGACGGCCGGGCCTCGCGTCGGAAGACCCGCCGGGGCTCGGGCACCCCCCCACCGAAGATGAATGAAAGGCGGATGCAGACGGCCCGGCACGCTCACGGAGCGGGACGCGGCGTTGCCGGCGCACGGCGATCGGAACCTGCTCTGGCCATGCCGCCGATNCGCATCGAGATCTCCTCTTCACCATCGACATCGGTGGTGATCTCGACCTCGCCGCGCACGGCCTGTTCGGTTCGTGCGGGGGTCCCGGTCAGCACCAGCAACCAGGAGTCNTCGCGATCCGGAGCCGGCATGAACTCCACCCGCATGTCATCCACCGTTCCGCGATCGATTGCGACCCCCAGCACGTTGAATGGCTTGCCTTGGGTATGACGCAGCACCACGGTCTTGCTGAAGGTCTCCCCCGGCTCCACGATTCCGACCTGGAACATGGTTGCATTGGCCGACAGCGTCCCGGANACCTTCGCATTGACGGTGACCTTGGCGGTGTGGGAGACCGGTTCACCGCCCGGTTCCGGCCGACCGTTGACGTCCAGATTCAGCGTGGCGTACTGCATGCCCCACGGCGCTTCGGGCGACAGGCTCACGAGGACGTTTCGCGGGCCGGTGGTGATGCCTTCGGGACGCGGCAGCACCTGGACGCCGAAGTACTTCGCGGCCAGTCCCGTCACGTAGGCTCGGCGGATCGAAAACTCCGGATCGATCGCCTCCAACCGGACCACGGCCTGCTGCCCTGCTCCGGTGCGGGCGTTCTGAAAGCGGACCATCTTGGGGGTTGCGGTGACGAACGGCGTGATGTCGGCCTTGATGGAGAGGGTGACGGTCGGCTCCACNGGATCGTTGGTGAACACCGTGATCCGCTTGGTCTGACGACCTCCCCCCCGGGGCTTGAAGGTCACCGCGATCTCGGAGGATTCACCCGGAGCAAAGACCTTCTTCTCGAGTGCCGGAGTGGTGCAGCCGCAGCCGGCCTTGACCTGTTCGATCACCAGAGGAGCGACACCGGTATTGGCGAATCGGAACACGGTATCGTACGTGCTCACGTCCATGATCGAACCGAAATCGTGTTCGGTGGCATCGAAGCGGATGCGGCTGCCGTCGGATTCGACGGCGTGGCCCGTCACGGCCGCACCGGCCAGCGAGCACGAGGTCGCAAGCAGGATCAAGTACCTCTTCAATCGTGAACGGATCATGTTCCCAGCATACACGCCGGGGGCAAAACCTCCCTTGCGCCCCCTCAGCGGGACGGATTCGCCCAAGAAGGTGGTGTGGATACCAAAAAACCTCTTGCACCGCGTCCAAGCTGGGGACACGTTCTATGAGGTCCCATTCAGGACCGCGTGGGGAGGACTGCGCGATCTGCAGTGGATCCCGTCTTCACGTGAGTCCGTCTGGTTGCACCACACCCCGGGCAGACGTAGCGTGGAATCGATCGGAGCACCGGTGATCGGCTGCTCACACCACGGCCGGAGCATCCCGATGCAGGACGCCCCGGACACCACACGCTCGAGAGAGGAGCACTTCGTGAAACGCACCGAACGACCCCGACTCGGATTCCCGATCCTTGCCGTCGCGATGGGCATGGCGTCCACCGGTTCGGCCATCGCTTCGACCGAATCCGTCGACGGTCTCAACGAGCGGGTCAACGAGCGCCTGCAGCTGCGGTGGTCGAACCTCGAGTCCGCCGACCTTCGAGCCGGCCAGGGCAGTGAACTCATCATGAAGATCCGGATCGACGGCGTGAACCAGTCGATCGTGCTCTCGCCCCACTCCAACCGGACCGAAGACTATCGACTCATCGAGGATCGCGGCAACGGCGTCCTCGTGGACGTCGAGCCGGGCCCGATCAACACCTACCGAGGATTCGTCGAGGGAATGGACCGTTCCATCGTGGCCGCCTCGTTCATGAACGACATGCTCTACCTTTCGGTACGGTTCGAGGACCGGTCGCTGTGGTGGGCGGAGCCGCTCGCCGACCGGATGAAGGGCGTCGACGACGATCTCTATGCGGTCTATCCCCAGGAGGCGGTCATCTCCCCCAAGGGGACCTGCGGAACCAACGAGTTCGAGCACGGATTTCTCGACCAGTGGGCCGTCGATACCGAACCCGTCACCCAGGCCTCGGTCCGAGGGGAATCGGTCTGTGCAGCCGTGCTCGCCTGCGATGCGGACTACGAGTACTTCCAGGACTACGGCTCCACGAGCGCCGTGGAGAACCGGATCAACTCGGTCATCAACCAGATCAACACCCAGTACGAATCGCAGGTCGGGCTGACCCATACCGTCAATACGATCATCGTCCGCACCAACAGCAGCGATCCCTACTCGGGATCGATCGACAATCGGCTTGAACAGGTCCGATCCCACTGGCAATCCAGCCAGGGGGGCATCAACCGCGATGTCGTCCAGCTCTTCACCGGCAACGGCGGAGGCGGCGGAACCATCGGAATCGCGTGGCTGGGTGCCGTCTGCTCCAGCTTCGGATACAGCGTGGTCGAGTCGGACTGCTGCGGCGCGTTCGCCTGCGCAACCGATCTGTCGGCCCATGAACTCGGGCACAACTGGGGCAGCCAGCACTGCGGGTGTCCGGGGAACACCATGAACCCCTCGATCACCTGTGCCAACGACTTCGCCCAGAGCAGCATCGACTACATCACCACCTTCCGTGATTCGATCACCGGATGTCTCGACGGGCAATGCGGCAACGGCGGCGGCGGAACGATCCCCAACGACGAATGCTCGGGAGCCTTCTTCATCAGCGAAGGCAGCACCAGCTTCACCACCGTGGGCGGCACCACCAGTTCCGACGCGTACGACGAGGCCCAGTGCCCCGACACCTACCTCGGTGACATGAACGACGACGTGTGGTTCGCATGGACCGCACCCGCCTCGGGCACCATCACCGTGTCCACCTGCAACCTGATCGACTTCGATTCCGACATCGTGATCTACCGCGGCAACTGCAGCAACAAGACGCAGATCGGGTGCAACGGCGATGCGGAAGGATGCAACGACTACTCCTCGCAGGCAACGGCCGACGTCTCGGGAGGAAGCCTGTACGTCATCCGTGTCGGCGGCTACGACGGCGACTCGACGGGATCGGGCAACGTCCAGCTCACCCTGGTGCCATCGGGCGATCCGGTCGGCGGCTGCTGCACCGGCACATCGTGCTCCGTCGCGACCCAGGCCGATTGCGGCGGCACCTACCTCGGCGACGGGACGGACTGCAGCGGCAGTCCCTGCACGCCCACGGGAGCCTGCTGCGTCCTGTCCTCCTGCTCGATCACCACCGAGGCAGCGTGTGCGGGAACCTACATCGGAGACGAAACCGACTGCAGCGGCAGTCCCTGCGCACCGGATCCGACCGGAGCCTGCTGCACCGGCACCTCCTGCTCGATCACGACCCAGGCCAACTGCAGCGGGACCTACCAGGGCAACGGCAGCGACTGCTCAGGCGACCCGTGCGATGACGCCGGGGGCAGCGACGCCTTCGAGGGGCTGACCTACAGCATCGTGGGACGGAACCTCGTCGACGATGCCGAGGAGACCTGGACCGTCGACGTCTACGCCGTCCTGGCGGAGAACTGCCGTCTGGATGCCGTGGCGGGCGACACGTCCACGAACAAGACGGTCTCGACCACCTCGAGCTTCTACCAGAACCAGTTCGGCGGAAACACCTCCGCGGGGGTCAACCCGGCATTGTTCGGAACCTTCCCGGATCTCCGGTACGACAGTTTCGTGACCATCGGACGTCTCGACGCCGCCGACAACAACCTGTCGGATATCGGCATCGACTTCGGCCCGTTCCAGAACGGAGGGGCCATCGACGCCTCCGACGGATCATGGTTCATCACCCCCGATGACGCCCAGGGTGAATCCGATGCCTTCTCCAACCAGTCCTGCGAACAGGACAACGGCGTGCTGATCGCCCGCCTGACGGTCCGGAACCTGTCCGCAAGCGTCTTCGTCGAGGCCCTCTTCCAGGGCAAGGACGCTTCGGGCGGCACGTGGCAGGCGGCCGGATCGCTGAGCATCGAATACATCGACTGCAACCCCGCCTGCGACGGGGACTTCGACGGCAACGGCGCCGTGGAGGTCGCCGACCTCCTGTTCGTCATCGCGAACTGGGGCAACCCGTACACGGTCGATGACCTGCTTCAGGTCATTGCCAACTGGAACTGCGGCATCCCCTAAGAACTGATTCCTGAGAACCCCGGACCCCAGATGTTCCGGGGATCCAAGTGCGAAGTCACCGGCCCGACGCTTCTGGCGTCGGGTCGGTGGTTTTGAACCCCACGTCGAGCGGGCGACTCCCGTATGATTGGCCACCACCGCGGAGGCCCGTCGATCATGAGTGATGCCCCACTACGCATCCTGCACTACGTTCCCACGACGCGATTCAGTGTGGGCGGAACCGTGCGTGCCGCGATGGACATCTGCAGCGTACTGGCCCGTCGAGGGCACCACGTGACGTGGCTCACCGCCGACGCCACCGACGTGCCCGAGGACTGGAACGGCGAAACCGACGGTACGCCGTTCGCCGTCGAAACGGCTCCGCTACGGCGTCTGGGACGTCTCGATCGCGCGTCGCTCGAACTCGCAGCCCGGCTGGTGGAGCAGGTCGATGTCGTGCACATCCATGCATTGTGGTGCCTGTCCAATCCGCAACTCGCCGCCGTGTGCCACCGGTGCCAGACTCCGACGGTGCTCAGCATCCACGGAATGCTCGACGACTGGTCGATGGCGGTGCGGGGTACCAAGAAGAAGCTGTTCCTGCGTACAGTCATACGTCCGATGATCGCCCGCGCCAGCGCAATGCTCGCAACCGCCGAGGAGGAACGACGGCAGGCGACGAAATGGCTTCCGCATGATCCGGTCGTCATTCCCCTCGTGATGGACATGGCCCCCTACGACCGACTGCCCGGGCCGTCACTCGCACGAGAACGGTTCGGCGAAGGGGGTCGGCCGAAGGTGCTTTTTCTCAGCCGGGTGCACGAGAAGAAGTCGATCGAGACCCTGATCGAAGCAGTAGCCATCCTGCGAGACCGATCGATCGACGTCCGTCTCCTGATCGCCGGCACCGGTGACGACCGGTACCTCGCCGCCATGCAGCGACTCGCCGAAGCGAAGGACGTCGACGACCGCACCGAG
This sequence comes from Phycisphaerae bacterium, assembly GCA_002591705.1. The sequence continues at coordinate 26,618 of PAAB01000012.1, read as the reverse complement.
TTCCTCGGCATGGTCGTCGGAGATCTCAAGCTCTCCCTCTACGAGATGGCGGATGTGTTCGCACTGGCGACGCAGCAGGAGAACTTCGGACTGGTGTATCCGGAGGCCATGCTGTGCAGCACGCCCGTGATCACCACCCGGGGCACGGACATCTGGAGGGAACTGGAGGAGGCGGGCATGAGCATCGCCGACCGGACACCCGTCGCCTTTGCCGACGGCATCCAGGCCCTGCTGGAGGACCACGGTGCACTCGAGGCGAAGGGACGACGCGGCCGCGAATACGTCCAGAACTGGCTGGCTCCGAATCGCATTGCGGAGCAGTACGAGTCCCTGTACCGCACCAGTTCCGCCACCGCCCGGTCCTGAGGACCCGAAACGACGTGCTGCACGTCGATCATGTCCGAGACGGGATTTCACTGAGGTGCGCCATCCGGGAAAACCGATAATGGTGATGCCTATGCGCATCCTGCATGCCATCCCCCAGTTCCCCTACTTCGGCGGCCGAACGATCATCGGCGGCTACTCGAGCGCCCTCCTGGAACTCGCACTGGCCCAGGGACGAGCCGGACACGACGTATCGATCATCTCCCACATGGCCGATCCTGCGGGACGTGGTGAAATCGAGTCCGGCGTCCGCACCGTCGAACTGTTCGACAGGGCCGACCCCGGTTCGATCGCCCACGGGCTGCGCTTCATGCGCGTCGCCTCCACCTGGGCGAGAGCCCACCGGACCGAGTTCGATGTCGCGCACGTCCACAGCGGATTCGCCGACTATCTGCTGGCGGCGGACCGGATCCGGTCCCGATCGGGACTGCCCACGATCCACACCATGTACTGCCCCGTCCCTGCAACCGGCGGACGCTGGAATCATCCGCTGCTGGGCCGGCTTCTGCGTCGGGGAGCGCGCAGGCTCGACGCGCTGGCCGCCATGAGCCGGAACGTCGCGGCGTCCATGGACCACTGGGGCCTTTCCGGAGTGCAGGTCGTTCCGCCGGCCATCGATCTTGACCGGTTCCGACCCGGTACGGATCCCCAGGTACGCAGCGACATCGGCCTGGGACCGGAGCACCTGGTCGTGCTGTTCGTCGGCAACGCGACGGCCCAGAAGAACCTCACCCGGGTGCTGGACGCCTTTGCCCGCACTCACGACCGATGCGACATGGCACGCCTGGTGATCACCACCGAACTGCCGAGATCGTCGTCGGCTCCGAACCTGCGGGCGCTGCGGGAGCAGATCGATCGCCTGGGCATCGGCGAGCTGGTGGTGCAACTGGGCATCATCGACAACATGCCGGCGCTGGTCAGGAACGCCGACGTCCTGGTGTGCCCCTTCATGGACTCGCTGGGACCTTCCGACTACTTCGTGGCCGCCATGGAGGCACTCGCCAGCGGTGTCCCGGTCGTTTCGTCCAACGTCGGGGGGATGCCCGAGATCATCGACGATGCCCACGGGCGTCTGGTCGATCCCGGACACACCGATTCGCTGGCCGGGGCAATGATCGAATACCTCGAAGATGCCGAACTGCGAACCCGATCCGGGGCCGAAGCCCGCCGATTCGCCGCCAGAACCTTTGATCCAGCAGAGACCGCAACCTCGTACGATAGAATATATGAAGCCACCAAGGATCAGCCATGAGCAACATCAAAGAGACGTCGAACCAGTCCTTCTACGACGAGGACAGCAGCCAGTACGACGCGCAGCGCTGGGTCTCTCCGGCCGGCCGCTTCACCAACGACGTGCAGCAGTCGCTGGTCGCCGATCTCTGCGCTGACTGGTCCGGCCGAGCCCTTGAAATCGGACAGGGCACCGCACGCTTCACCATGCCCCTGATCAAGATGGGCATGAAGATGACGATCTGCGACCTCTCCTCGCAGATGCTCGAGGTCGCAAGCGGCAACATCCGCGAAGCGGGTCTCGAGGAGGGACTCGAGCAGGCCGTCGAAGGTTCGATCTACGAACTTCCCTTCGACGACGATTCGTTCGACCATTCCATTTCGCTCAACGTCTACAACCACCTCGAACATCCGGAAAAGGCCCTGTCCCAGATGGCGAGAGTGGTCCGTCCCGGCGGCACGATTCTGATCAACTACGCGAACCTCCGCAGCTGGTACTGGCCCGCCGCCCGCAGAATCAACAAGCGGAGTTCCGCGGTGGATCAAGAGGTCTACTCGAGCTGGATCCCCTCGGGACGCATGAAGGAAGCGGCCCGCGCTGCCGGGCTGACCTTCGAGCGTCGGGTCGGGCACGTCCACGTCCCACGCGGCATGGAGAAGCTTCCACTGCTTCCGGTCGTCCGGATACTCGATGGCGTCTCCAGGCGAGGTCCGTTTGCAGCCCTGGCGAGCGTCCACTTCTGCCTGTTCAGGAAGCCGGTCTGAATCGGGCCGCTCACTGCAGCATGCGCTTCATCGCCGCCGTGACGCGATCGGGATGAAAGACCGTGATGAAGTGGCCACTGTGTTCGATCCGCTCACTGGTGGCGTCCGGCACGTACGCATGGAAGGCCTCCAGATTCAGGATGCCATGCTGCGATGCGACCATGTGCACCGGAACATCGATGCCGGCGAGTTCACGATCCCACTCGTAGGAGCAGATGGCATCGAGCAGGCCGATGCCGACGGCCGGCGGCTGCATGCTCATCGCCCGCATGATCGATTCCTTGATCTCCCCCTCCTCGGACTCGACGAAGAAGGGACTCTCGATTCCCGGAAAGACGTCCCGGTAGGGCCCGGCCTCGAGGGCGCGAGCAGCGTCTCTCCAGACATCCCGCACCGCCGCCGGGAGCGGAAGCGAACTGTCGAGGATCAGCACACCCCGAATGGCCATGCGATGGGTGTAGGCCAGCTGCGCAGCCAGGAATCCGCCCAGACTGTGCCCGCACAACACTGGACGCTCAATGCCCGCCTCGGCCACCGCCTCCATGATGTCCACGCAGATCACGTCGAAATCGCAGTCTCCGCCGCGTTCGATCAGACGCTGCTGCCAGTCGAGCACGAACATCCGACAGTGCTGCGACAACACGTCGACCTGCTGGATGAAGTCTCCGGTGCGACAGCACCAGCCATGCAGGCAGACGATGGCGTCCGGACCGGTTCCCTCATCGATTCGGGTGGTGCGTTCCAACTGGGGATTCATCACCGGATCCTACCATCCACCGGTTCTTCTCCAGAAAGACAGGACGCCACGCTGTGAAGCGTGGCGTCGAGGTCGAAAGCCACCCACCGGACTCGAACCGGTGACCTGAGCTTTACGAAAGCTCCGCTCTACCAACTGAGCTAGGGCGGCATGAAGTACGTCGCAACCGGTCACGCTCCCGGAATGACGACGATGATCGACTCCTGAGCGGGAAGATTCATTGCTCCGTGCACCCGTGCCGCGGCGTCCGCGACGGGGCCGGAGGAGTTGTCGATGAGATACCGGAGCTCCTCGACATGACGACGGTGGGAGCGGTTCCCCCAGCGTCGAATGGACGCGGAGGACCAGTTCAACAGGGGCACTCGATCGGTCCCCACCTCTTCGGCCAGTGCCGCATCGAGCAGGGCCTGCTGAGCCCGCTCGCTTTCGATGAGCGACAGAATCTCGGCGACCAGCATCCGCGTGCCGCCCGTACGTTCCCCGAGGGCATCGATGAGGGCGGATTCCGCATCGCCGACGGCGTAGGCACCGGGCCGGGCCAATGCGATCTCACGCAATGCTCCCAACGCCTCCATCGCATAGATGTCGCTTTCCAGCTGGGTCAGACGCCCTCCGGCGCCCCGTTCCATCAGTGAATCGACGGACGCGGCGAACGCATTGTCGGATACGCCGGTACGAGTGACTTCGACCAGCGACTGGTTCTTGAAGTTCGCTGCGAACTTGGGCATGTCGCCGGCGGAGACGATCATCAGGATCGGCGTTGCCGACGTCTTGGGGTTCCGTCGCAACTCGGCCATGTTCGGGTCGTCCATGTTCATGTCCGACTTCCGAATCACGGCGATGTCGATGCCGGGAGCCCGGCTGATGGGGTCCACCAGTTCATCGGCCGACGCCCCCATGCCGACCACGGTGAATCCAAGCGACTCGAGTCGATCCGAGGCCGTGCGCTGGTCCTCGACGGTGTCGGCGACGACCACGGCGTACTCCTCGCCCCCCGTTCGGACGGCGGAGGCGAGCGTGGGAACGACGCGATAGGAACCTGCAAAGGGGGTACGCGGAAGGGCGCGGGCCAGGATCAGGGCCGAGTCGTACTGCACCCGGCGATCCGGGTACTGGAGGGAATCAAGCAGAGGCTGCCGATCGAGGTAGTCGCTGAACAGAGTGCCCTCTCCGGTGTTCGTGGCCAACGCGGCCAGGGCATCGCGTACCAGAGGCGTGTCACGACTGTCGATGGCGAGTGCGAGGACGTCCTGGCCAGTGCTCGAACCGTGGACCGTGGCGTAGAACTGCGGGCTGTAGTCGAGCCCGCCGAAGATCGGGTCGACGAAGCCTTCGGGCATGAGGTTCTCACGGCGAAGATTGGAAGCGATGAACTGGGCCAGGGCGTCGGTGTTGTTGCGGTCGTACATGATCGCACGCGCGGCCGCATGCATGGACATGATCGGCCCGTACAGTGCGGTGGGCACCTGGGTCGTGGTGAGCCCCGCAAAGGAGTCGTAGGACCAGATGTTGTTCATGTCCCCGTAGGGATCGGCGACCAGATGTTCGGCACCGTCGAAGTACTGCTGAGCAAGCACTCCGTAGAGCATCCCCGGGCGGTCCACCTCGGGATTGCCACCGAGCCGTCGGTAGGCCTTGGCCGCGGATTCACGCACGAATGCGGGCGACTGGTCGTTCATCGATAGTTCAAGCAGCGCAGGACCGGCGTGGCTGTAGCCGATTGAACCGAGGATCTCACAGACTCGTCGCTGATGTTCCGGAGCCAGTTCGGGCAGGGCGACGGCCAACGGCGTGACGGACTGCCGACCGATCTCGCGGAGCAGTTCGGTGGATGCCCACCGGCGCTCCTCGCTGTCGCCCGAGGTCATCTCGCGAAGCAGTGCGGGAACGGCGTACTCCCCCGCCGCGATCAGTCGGCCGCGGCCGAGCATCTGATCCCGTCGGGTGCCGTCGAGCATGGCGATGGCCTCCGCAACCCGCTGCTGATCCCTCGAGAGAGCGAGGTTTCCGGCTTCGATTCGACCCGCAAGCAAGCTGACCGTGTCGGAGAGTCCGGGGACCCGCGATGCCCACTGGATCGCCCGGTCGAATCGCTCGGGAGTCACGGATGATGCGGAGAACATCGTGGCCAGCGATTCGTCGGTGTCGTAGTGGTCGAGCAGCCACTCCGCATTGGCCCCGGCAAGTTCGGTGTTGGCAACCAGCGAGTAGTGCACGAAGTCCACGAGGTGCTGTTCGCCCGCCTGACCGTCCGCGTCGTCGGCGTATCCCGACGTCGTGGAAAGACTCACGAAGGTGAGCATGGCGACAAGCAGAGCCACGGGCCCGCGAAGAGATTGGAAGATGGGCATCGAGCAATACTCCAACTGACGTTGCCCGGCATGGGCAACGGAACAACCCGCCGGCCGAAATCGGCCCGGAGGGGGTCAAGAAGGCCGAGAATAGCCTCGCGGCATGGGAGTGTCAACGAGCGGACCCGAAGGACAAACAACCCCTCAGCTCCGTGGTACAGTAGAACCCGTTCGGGACTCACTCAGATGCATGTCTGCATGGGTACCGGCAGGGAAGTGCGGTGAAATGCCGCCGCGGACGCGCCGCCGTAACGGGCCTCTCGCCATCGTGCGGGGCCTCCAGCCACTGCAGCCACTGCCCCATGGGGTGGGAAGGCGTGGCGGGAGGAATGCCCGGAGCCGGAAGACCTGCCCCCGAAGCCTGCAACCCGCGCGAATCGGGTTCGCCGGTCGGCGCCGCCCCGCGCGTTCCCCTGGGGATCGGCGACTACCCGCGAACCAGACCCGATCCGCGTATCTCCCACCTGCTGGGGAACGTGACGCGGAATCCTGCCCATGGCCATCCTGCCGTGCCTCCTGCTCGTCATGACCACAACGGCGGATCCGTTTGCCGATGAGGTCATCGACTTTCAGCCCGGATCCGGTGGCGCTGCCGGCTACGACGATCCGTCCGCGGCGATCGGATCCCCCACGCGGCTGACGGTGGACGAGGAGGTGGTCTCCCCCTTCGTCCCGGCCTGGGGCACCGATGACATCGTCTCCATCGGTGCGGGAGGTTCGCTCACCGTCTCCTTCGACGAACCGGTCACCGATCATCCCGACAATCCGTACGGCATCGACCTGCTGGTGTTCGGCAATGCCGGATGCATCGACACCGCCTATCCCGCCGGTGCGGTGGGCGGCTTCTTCGGTGTCGACGGAGGCCTCATCGAGGTCAGCGAAGACGGCGCAATCTGGCATCTGGTGGAAGGTCTGAACGCCGACGCGCCATGGCCGACCATGGGCTACGTCGACACCCCGGCCTACGCCGTCGAGCCCGGACAGGATCCGACCTCATTCGTGCGACCGGTGAATCCAGCCCTCGACACCGCCGACACCATCGGGCTGGACTACCCTGCGCTGGTCGACCTGTACGACCGATCGGGCGGCGGTGTCGGCATCGACCTGGCTCCACTGGGACTGAGCACGGTTCGTTTCGTGCGCATCAGTGTGCCCACGGACGCCTTCTTCGCCCCTGAAGTCGACGCCATCGCCGATGTCGCCCCCCAGTACGCGGGCGACGTTTCTCTGGATGGAATCGTGGACATCGAGGATCTTCTCCGGGTCCTGGGTGCATGGGGGCAGACCGGACCATCCCCCGCGGACATCGACGGCAGCGGACAGGTGGACATCGGCGACCTGCTGCTGGTCCTGACCGACTGGGGATCCCAACCATGGTGAACCGCGCCTTCACGCTGGTCGAACTGCTGGTGGTGATCTCCGTCATCGGACTGCTGCTGGGCGTCCTGGTTCCGGTCGTCGGCGGGGTGGGGACCGCATCGAAGCGGATGCATGGCCAGACGAATCTCCGAACGATGCACGCTGCCGCCACCACCTGGGCCACGGAGCACGACGGACGATTTCCGCCCGGGCTGCTCACGGGAAGCGATGCCGATTCGACCACCGGCGACGTGCGGGCGTGGGACTGGTGGACGCGGAACGGCAGCGACTCGTTTGTACGACCGGGGCTCCTCTGGGAGTACACCCCGAACCCCGACACGGTCCTGCAATGCCCCGCCTACGTGGGCACCGACAACTGGAGCGATGGTCCCCTGCCCACCGGCTACAACTACAACGTGGCCTTCATCGCGGCCATGTCGTCCCCGTTCGGGGTCGACGGCGTCGGCGCGTGGGATCTCCTGACGCCCAAGACGTCGTTGCGGGATGCCGGCGGCGAGGACTCTCCGACCCAACTGACTCGCGCGCAGTGCCGGCGAGCCGGCACGACGGCCCTCTTCGGCGAGGGTGGCTACCTTCACGGCGCGAACAAGTACATGCGCTCACCGGTTCAGGACATGGAGCTCTGCTACGGGGGGGCCCAGGCCTATCGCCATGGCGGCATCACCAACGTGGCCTACGTCGACGGACACGTCGGCACCGATCGGGATCCGCGTCGCGGGCGGCATTTCGACGCCCTTCCCGCGTATCTGACCGCACTCCTCGATCACCCCTCGAACGGATTCCTTTCCGACGGGGATGAAGCGTACGACCCGCGCTGAACGATCCTGGCCTCTACACTGCCCCGATGCCCGAGCTGCCCACCTACGAGGACGCGCTGCGACGAAGCCTGGACGGCGTCGACTGCCTTGCCGCCCATGAAATGGTTTCCCTTGGTGCGGCGGACCAACGGGTGCTTGCGGAACCGATCATTGCCGACCGGGACCAGCCGCCCTTCAACCGGTCCGCGATGGACGGATACGCGGTCCGGCACTCCGACCTTGCATCGATCACGTCGTATCCGGTCGTGGGAACCGTGGCGGCGGGCCAATCTGCACACGTCGAAGTTCCTCCGGGCAGCTGCGTGGCCATCGCCACCGGCGCCGTGGTTCCCGCTCCCCTTGATCTGGTCGTGCCCCACGAGCGAAGCGATCACGGCGATCCGGTCCGGCTGGATGCGGACGGACTCGCGGCGGGCTACGCCGTCCATGCCCGCGGGGCCGACGCGGTCGCGGGAGACGAACTCGTCGGTGCGGGTACCCGACTTTCCCCGGTCCACCTCGGGTTGGCCGCAACCGTGGGGCTGGAACACGTCCCGGTGCGAAGGCGACCACGGGTCCGGGTCCTGACCAGTGGAGACGAGATCGTCGATGCGACCGCCATGCCTCTGCCCCATCAGGTGCGCAACGGCAACGCACCGATGCTGGAAGGCCTCATCCACCGCATGGGGGGCAACTGGCTCGGGCACGAACATGCGCTCGACGATCCGGACGCGGTCCGCTCGGCCGTGGAACGCGCCGCCGACGACGTGGACATCGTGGTCACCGTGGGCGGCATCAGCGCCGGGGACCGTGACTTCTTCCCCGGAATTCTCGACGCGATGGATGCGAAGACCAGAATCGCCGGCGCCGCCATCCAGCCCGGCAAACCCGTCCGCATCCAGCGGCTCCCGTCGGGCGTCATGATCGTCTCCCTGCCCGGCAACCCGGTGTCCGTGCTGGCCACCGCCTGCCTGTTCCTCTGGCCGCTGATCAGGACGATGCTGGGATGCACGTCACCGATGCCCTGGCGGCCGGTCGAACTCGCCTCGGACGTTCACGCGAACGCGGGCCGGGAACTCTTTCGTCCCGCATCGGTCCAACCCACCGGTTCGGTCGTCGTTCCCGTGTGGCAGGGGTCGGGCGATCTCTCGCACGCCGCCAGCACCGACGGGCTCGTGGCCATACCACGCCGGACCGGCCCCGTCTCCACCGGCACCACGGTCCGCTTCCTTCCCTGGCCATGAGCAGGTGCATGCACATCACGGTTCTCTGCTTCGCGGAACTTGCCGAAGCCATCCAGACGTCCCGGTTCGAACTGGAACTGCCGGACGACGCGGACGTCGAGGCCGCGATGAACATCCTCTGCACCCGGTACTCCCCCATTCGCAGTCGAAGGGACGCGTTGGCGATTGCCGTCAACGAATGCTTTGCCGATTCGAGTCATCCGCTGCACCACGGCGACACGATGGCCCTGGTCGGACCGGTCAGCGGCGGCTAGCGCCGTCCGAACTGCTTCTCGAGATCCTCGAGGCTCAGACGCAGCGTGGTCGGCCGACCGTGCGGGCACCGACTGGACCGCTCCACCTCGTCACGCTGACGAAGAAGTTCCGCCAGTTCCATCGCATTGAGCGATTCTCCCGCCTTGACCGCGGCGCGGCAGGACATCATGTCCAGCACCTCCTGCAGCGCTGCCTCCTCGTCCGGCGGCAGCGAGCCGCCGCCGGCGCGGGCCAGCAGTTCGGCCGTGAACTCGACGATGTCCACCCTGCGTTCGAGCAGCAGCACGGGGACCGCGTGCACGCCGACGGTCCCGGGCCCCATTGCTTCGGCNTCGATGCCCAATCGCTGCAGCAGCGGACCGATCCGGTCCAGGCCGTCCATCTGCTCCGCGTCGGCGTCCACCACCGCGGGAGCCAGCAGGCGCTGGGAATCGAGATCACCGTCGAGCACGCGGTTGAGCAGTGTGCTGAACATGATGCGCTCGTGCAGGGCGTGCTGATCGATGATCACCAGTCCGTTCTCGTCTTCGGCCACGATGTAGCTGCCGTGCACCTGCATGACCGGAGTCGCCGGCGTGGCTGCGAGCAACGAAGGAGCCGGTGCGACCGGCTGGTCCATCGCCGCTCTCGCTTCCGTGACATCGAAGCCGCTCGAGCCGTCCGTTGCGGATGTGAATCCGGTCTGCACGGCACGTCCGCTCCCGAACTCCGCATGATGGCGGGGGGACGGTGCCGACGACGGTGCGGTCACGGTGGCGGAGGCCGTCAGATCCTGGGCGGACAGTGCGTCGAGCACCGCACGGTGCAGACGCGAATAGACCAGGCGATCGTCCCGAAGGCGGACTTCGGTCTTCGTCGGATGCACGTTGACATCCACACGGGCGGGATCGAGTTCCAGAAACAGCACCGCCGTGGGAGTACGACCGGGGTCGATCAGACCGCGATAGGCCTCCCGGACGGCGTGGGCCAGGGAGCGATCGACGATGGGTCGCCCGTTCAGGAACAGATGCAGATGCCGGGTGGTCGGGCGTGCGACCGAAGGTCGCCCGACCAGCCCCCAGATGCCGATGCGGGCGTCGGCATCCTCGGATTCCACTTCGATGAGTTCCCCTTCGAGCTCCGGACCCAGTACGTCCAACACCCGCTGCCGAGGTTCGCCGGTGNCCGTGAGATCCAGCAACGTCCGATCGCCCGACACCAGCGCAACGGAGATACCCGGATGCGACAACGCCAGACGAAGCAGGAGTTCACGGATGCGACGGGTTTCGGCGCCATCCGCCTTGAGAAACTTCCGACGGGCCGGGGTGCGGGCGAAGAGTTGATGAACATCCACGGTGGTGCCCGGAGGACAGCCGGCGGGCTCGGGCCCCGACACGGAATCCCCTTCCACGGTGATGCGTCCTCCCTCGGTGGCTCCGGCACTTCGACTGGTCAGGATCATCCGACTGACGGCGCCGATCGAGGCCANCGCCTCTCCGCGGAATCCCATGGTGGCGACGGCATCCAAATCGTCGAGGGATCCGATCTTGCTGGTGGCGTGGGCNGCGACCGCCAGCGGCAGCTCCTCGAAGGGGATGCCACCGCCGTTGTCCACCACCCGCAACCGTTCCCGGCCCCCACCTTCGACCAGCACCTCGATGCGGGTGGCNCCGGCGTCGATCGAGTTCTCGACCAGTTCCTTGGCCACGTTGGCGGGTCGCTCGACGACTTCACCGGCCGCGATCTGGTTGATGAGCAGAGTGGTGAGCTGGCGAATGGGCATGGGCGGATTATACGGAGCGGTCGGGCGTGGACGTGGGGGCTTCCGTCGGCACCCGCGATCCGTCCCGACTCACGATGGGCCACGGCCGACCGCGACCGAAGGCGCGCGGCGAGACCTTGGGGATCACCGCCGCCTGCTCCCGCTTGAACTGCGCGATGTCGAAGATACGGGCGATGCGATGGACCAGTGCGGGCTCGTGCTCGGTGTCCTCCAGGATGCGGGCGACCGACTGGTCGTCGTCGATCAGGCGCCGGAGGATGTCGTCGAGCACGTCGTAGGGAGGCAGGCTGTCCTCGTCGAACTGGTTCTCGGCCAGTTCCGCCGACGGCGGCTTGGTGATCGAGGCCTCGGGAATCGGTGGGCCGGAGAATCCGCCGGCCGCAGGATGCGCATTGATCCACTCCGACATGGCGTAGACGTCCATCTTGTACACGTCCCCCAGGACCGCGACCGCCCCGTTCATGTCCCCGTAGAGCGTGGCGTATCCCATCGCCAGCTCGGACTTGTTTCCGGTTGCCAGCACCAGGGCATTCCGTTCGTTCGCGATGGCCATCAGCAGCAGACCGCGCAGCCGGGCCTGGATGTTCTGATCGGTCACGCCCGTCGCGCCTTCGCCGGCGAGGGCCGCGACCGCCTCGGCGTGCAGCGATTCGATGGGAAGTTCCAGCAGGTCGCCGATGCCGATGGAGGCTCCGAGCGCCCGCGCGTCGTCGAGCGAACCCACGGAAGAGTAGCGGGACGGCATCATCACGCCGGTGACCCGTTCCCCGCCGACCGCGGCCGCCGCGACGGTGGCGGCCAGGGCCGAGTCGATGCCTCCACTGAGCCCCAGAACCACTTCACGGTGTCCGGTCTTGCGGACATAGCCCTCGACGGCCTCGACCAGCGCCCGGAACCGGGTGCCGTGGTCGTCGGGGACATGCGGGGCATGCGGTTCGTCCTTCGTGAGATCGACCACATCGATGGACCGCTCCCGCGGCTCGAACTCCCCGCGCACGAAACGGGTCCGCCCCTGGGCGTCGACGACGAATGCCTCGCCGTTGAAGATCAGATCGTCGTTGGCTCCACGCTGGTTGACGACCGCCACGGTCAGTTCGTGCCGGGAGGCGAGCCGGGAGAGCTCCGCTGCATGCCGGGCATGCTTGCCCACCGTGAACGGCGAGGCGCTGGGAACCAGGAGCAGATCGACGCCGGCCGAGGCGAGATCCGCGACGGGATTGACCGGATAGCGATCCGGATTCCCCCCCACGTCTCTGGCCTGCCAGGCGTCTTCGCACAACAGCACCCCGAGATGCACGCCGTCGAGTCGGCACTCGCAGGCCCGCTGACCGGGTCGGAAGTATCGATCCTCGTCGAAGACGTCGTAGCCCGGCAGCAGCTGCTTGTCGGCCACAGCCTGGACGACGCCGTCCCGGCAGATGAAGGCGCTGTTGGCAAGGCCCCCGTGCTCCAGTCGCCGCGGAGCCCCCACGATGGTGCAGCAGTCGCCGGTCTGGGCCGCAATGCGCTGCACCGCTCGCTCGCAGGCCTCCACGAAGCCATCCCGAAGCAGGAGATCCCGCGGGGGGTAGCCGCACACCGCCAGCTCCGGGCCGAGCAGGATGTCCGCACCGTCGGCACGAGCCTGCGACAGTGATTCCAGCAGCTTCTCGACGTTGCCGTCGATGTCTCCGATGACCGGGTCGAGATGGGCGAGGGCGATCCGCATGAGGTGATTGTACGCAGTGTCCGGCCCGAAAACGCAACGACCCGCTCTCCCGGTCGGGACAGCGGGTCGTGGGGATGTCACATGATGCCGGGGGAGCAGTATTCCGGCACCAAGGGTCAGTAGACGATGGCGTTGACCTGCTCGATGCTGTCGATCATCTGACGCACGCTGAAGGGCTTCTTGAGCGTGGCGTCGTAGCCCTGGGTCGCCAGTTGGGCCGCCTGGGCATCGTTGACGCGGCCGCTCATCGCAATGATGCGGGTCGCGGCAAGGTCCTCGCTGCTACGGATCCAGTTGCAGAACCGACGGGTGTTGGCCTCGTCCATGTGGACGTCCATGAGCATGACATGCGGACGAAATCGTTCGCACTCCATGCCGGCCGAGAACGTCGAATCCGCGGTGCGGACCTCGTAGCTGGTCTCGTTGCGAAGGATCGACTCGAGGGTCGTGAGCACTTCCGGGTCCTGGTCGACGACCAGGACTCGCGGATTGCCCGACATCAGGCCGTCCATCGGTATTCCGTGTTCCTTCATGAACGTCACCAGATTGGCGACGGGAATCCGGCGATCCTTGGAACCGGGAATCCGGTATCCCTTGATCTGTCCGGAATCGAACCACTTGCTGACGGTTCGCGATGCCACATTGCAGAGCTTCGCGACTTCGCCGGTCGTCAGTACATCTTTCTCGAAGACATGCATCCCCAGGTCCCTCATTACGGGCCAAACATCCGGGCAGACGCTTCCGTGGCCTGCCTCCGTCACAGGTCATCGGGACAAACGGGGGGCCTCTTCACCCGCGTATTCGATTTCATTGGACCTCGGGCAAAAGCAGCCATGAAACAGCCACCCTCGCGGATTCGGAAGGTTCGAGTCGGATCCTTATCGGACCATCAGCCCCGCGGACCGGCCGCCCGGACCTCGTCGGTGAGGTCGTAGGTCCCGTCGTTGTCGCGGAACAGGCCGGCCAGTTTGCGGGCCTGAGCGTCGTAGGCTTCCGGATCATCCCAGGTGGCCCGGGGATGCAGGATGTCGCTGGGCACGTTCGGAGCCGCCTTGGGCATCCAGAGTCCGAAGATCGGATCCTCGATGAACTCCGCGTTGCGGAGCGTGCCGTCCAGAATGGCCGTGACGAAGGCTCGGGTGTACGACAGGCTGAACCGCTCCCCCGTTCCGTAGGGACCGCCCGTCCAACCGGTATTGAGCAACCAGACGTCGACCGCGTGTTCTTCGCACCGTCGTGCCAGCCAGTCGGCGTAGACCATGGGCTCACGGGGCAGGAACGGGCCGCCGTAGCAGGGGCTGAAGTTCGGCTGCGGCTCGGTGACGCCGGCTTCGGTTCCGGCCAGCTTCGAGGTGTACCCGTTGATGAAGTAGTACATCGCCTGCTCGCGGGTCAGCTTGCTGACCGGAGGCAGCACGCCGAAGGCGTCCGCCGCCAGGAAGATGACGTTCTTGGGATGGCCCCCCACGGAGGGAATCCGGGCGCCGGGGATGTAGTGCACGGGATAGGTGACGCGGGTGTTCTCGGTCTTGGATCCGTCGTCGTAGTCCGGCACCCGGGTCTGCTCGTCGAGCACCGTGTTCTCGAGGACCGAACCGAAGCGGATCGCATTCCAGATCTGCGGCTCGGTCTCTTCGGTGAGCTTGATGCACTTGGCGTAGCAACCCCCTTCGAAGTTGAACACGCCCTGATCCGACCAGCCATGCTCATCGTCGCCGATGAGGGGACGATTCGGGTCGGCGGACAGGGTGGTCTTGCCGGTCCCGGACAGGCCGAAGAAGAGGGCGACGTTCGTCTCGTCGGTGGCATCCACGTTCGCCGAGCAGTGCATCGGGAACACGTCGCAGTCCGGCATGTCGTAGTTCATGGCGTAGAAGATGGACTTCTTGATCTCACCGGCGTAGCGGGTACCGAAGATGATCACCTTCTTCTGTTCGATCGACTGGATCACGCAGGCCTCGGAATTGAGTCCGAGCTCCTCCCAATCGTCGATCTTCAGGTTGCAGGCATTGAGGATCCGCCAGTCCGGATCGAAGCCGGCGGCCTCCTCGGCCGTACTGCGGATGAAGAGCGTCGAAGCGAACAGGCAGTGCCATGCCTCCTCGGTCACCACGGAGACTCCGAGACGATATCGATCGTCGGCCCCCGCGAATCCGTCGAAGCGGAAGAGTTCGTCCTTCTGGGAGAGATAGGCCTTCGCCCGCTCCTCGAGCAACGCGAAGGTCTCGGAGGAGACCGGTCGGTTGACGTTGCCCCAGGCGATCGAATCATGGATTGCCGGCGTGTCCTCGAGGAACTTGTCTTTGGGACTCCGCCCGGTGTGCTTGCCGGTATCGCAGGCAAGCGCACCGTTGGCGGCGAGGACTCCCTCGCCGCGGTGAAGAGCCATTTCCACGAGACGGGCCGTACCGATATTGCGGTGAACGGTCGCGGTCTCGAATGCGAGCATGTCGGTCGTGGTCGACATGGCCATCTGCGCCTCCCCGCCGGGCTTGCCGGCGTCCATTTCTGGGACTGACTTTCCCGTCTTCAGCGACTCCATTCGCGGCTGAAGCGGGGAAGTGTACATCCTTATCGGTCGGAAGCCCATGACCTTTCCCTTGAAAAGCCGCGGCTTCCTTGTTCAAAGCGTTGACCCAGCCGCCCTGCTGGCGGTACGCTTCGCGACGCAGCGGCGACCGTAGCTCAGTTGGCAGAGCACCTGGTTGTGATCCAGGACGTCGCGGGTTCGAGTCCCGTCGGTCGCCCTTGGTACAGGAACGCCTCCTCGACACTCGAGGGGGCGTTTTTTTGACTTAATCCGACCAGACCCAGCCGCACTCGGGGCACCGATGGGCGTCGGTGCCGGACCGTGGGTAGCTGCATCGCTGGCAGTGCTGCTTCCACCATGAAGGTCGGCGATTGGCCAGAATCAGAAAAATGCCCGGACCCACCAGCCACACGCAGGCGACCAGCCCCCCCACGAGCCCCTGAAAGCTACCCATGGAGCAGTAGCAATCCGCACGCCGGCGGATCAGGGCTTCCAGCGGCACCAGCACCAGCAGTTCCACCAGCGTTCCCGCCAGCAACAGACCGGTCAGACGACTGAAGCGATCCAGCGGTTGTCCGCGGCGAAGGAACCTGGCGATGGGGATGGACCAGACGATCCAGCTGATCAGCAGAAAGGCCAGCGGCACGAGAAAGGACCCGTGCATCCAGGCTTCAGGCTCGAGAAATGCCGCCCCATCCACGGCGACGAAGGGAAACACCTGCAAGCCGTCCTTGTCGAGCCAGCCCCCCAGCAGCTGCACGAGGCTGAAGATAGCCAGAGCCAGAAGCAGCGTGAGAAACCCCGCGGCGAATGCGGCCACCACGATCCCGCTTCGCAACGAAGACGGGGTGCCGGGAGTGATGCGCAGGGGAACCAGCGGAAGGAGGAATGCCGCCTGCGTGCCCACCATCAGCAGGAGCAGGACTCCGACGTGTACCCAGTAGTTCGGTTCGTACCACCAACTCCGCAGCAGTTCGATGCACGAATCGAATCCTTCTCCATCCATCCAGGGCGTGACAGCGACGGCGATGAGGATCGTCCCGAGCACCCAGGTGATCAGGGACACCACCAGCATCCAGACCGCTATCAGAAGCAATCTCCTCCGTTGCCGCATGCTTCAGAGAGTAAACCGGAATCCGCACGCCGTATCACCGGTGTGGATCCGAACCTCAGGGGCCGATCACGAATTCCACGCCGGAAAGCGACGTGATTGGCGGTTCACAACCGTGCGGGACGCTTCGTGGTCATCGGCACGAATTTCAGGATTTCGTGTGAGATCCCCCGCACGGAGACGCAGTGGGTGTGATGCGGGACGGATTGCAGCCCTCCCGCCGCGCAACCATGCACCCCGAACCGCAGCTGGAGCAACTCCCATGCACATCTCACACGCACTCGCAACCGTCGCCCTCCTTTCCATCAGTGGACTTGCCACTCCCACGGAAGCCGCCCCGGTCGAAGCCAGCACCTGGCATGGCGGCGGTGAACAGGGCACGTATTCCAACGCCATCGGCTGGCAGTTCACCGCCTTGAGCGACATGACCGTCACCCATCTGGGGGTCCTGGACCTCGACGAGCCCGGACTCTCGGATCGCCACACCATCGGACTCTTCAACGAAGCGGGGGATCTGCTGGTCTCCACCTCCCTCGGCGCGGGTCTCAGCGGAGATCTGTACCTGGGCTCGATGATCTACGACGCGGTCGGCCTGACGATGCTCGAGCAAGGCGAGACCTACTACATCCTCGCCGACAACTGGACCCAGGATCGGTACGGTTGGGGATGGGACGCCGTCTCGTACAGCGATGACGTCGAATGGACCAACTTCTCCGAGACCACCGGACCCTCGATCTTCGACACGGTCCTGCACTACTACGACGGGGAACCGGGCACGTTGGGACCTGGCTTCCTGTACCAAGTCGCGCCCAGCCCCGGCGCTCTTGCTCTGCTCGGTCTGGCGGGGTGTGCCGCACGAAGACGGCGAAGGCGGTGACGTGTCTTCCGGCCCCGGCTTCTCCTTCGGGGAAGCCGGGGCGGGTTCGATGCACGATCCGGCCGCCATCCGCTAGGGTGTCGCCATGCAGGTCTCCATCGTCCAGTACGACATCTCCTGGGAGGACAAGTCCACCTCGCAGGCGTACATGAATGCCATGCTCGACGCTTCGCCTCCCCACGAACACGGGTTCGTGCTGGTCCCCGAGCTCTGCGACGTCGGTTTCTCCATGAATCTCGAGACCATCGTCGACGACCGGACCGGCGAGTGGGCCCGCCAGCGGGCCATCCGGGACCGGGTATGGATCCAGTACGGATTCGCCGATCGCGACGAGCACGGACGCGGCCTGAACTGCACCGCGATCGCGGATCCCTCCGGACGGGTGCACGATCGCTATACCAAGGTCCATCCGTTCTCCCACGGACTCGAGAGCAAGCACTACGCCGGAGGCNACCGGCTCGTGCTGGTCGAGGTCGGCGATCTCCTGGTCTGCCCGATGATCTGCTACGACCTCCGCTTTCCCGAACTGTGGCGACTCGCCCGGCGGGCCGGTGCCCAGGCCTTCGCCATCGGTGCCAGCTGGCCGGCGGTCCGGCACGAACACTGGCGATCGCTGCTGATCGCCCGGGCGATCGAGAACCAGGCCTTCGTCATCGGATGCAACCGCTGCGGCTCCGATCCACATCTCGACTACGCCGGAGGATCGTTGATCATCGACCCCACCGGCACGGTGCTGGCCGAAGCCGACGACNCCCCCNCCCTGCTTCAGGCCGACATCGATCCGTCCGCCGCCGATGGCTGGCGGAACGAGTTCCGGTGCCACGATGACGTCCACGAGGCCCTCCTCGGCACGATCGAGGTCGTGCGCTCGAATCCGGCTTGACACGGGCGGATGGTGCCGTATCGTTCCTCCTCGAGGGCGAGGTAGCTCAGTTGGTAGAGCACGGCATTGAAAATGCCGGTGTCCCCGGTTCAAGTCCGGGTCTCGCCATTGACGCCGACCCCCCCGTCTCTTCCACGGGGGGGTCGTCACGTTCTGGGAGTCGGTTGTTCTGGGCGATGGTTCAGGCCACCTTGCGGCGCCCGTCGAGCGTGGTCCCCGGCATCGGATAGTGCATCTGCATCGCATCCTGCAGTTCCACCGGCTCGCACATCACGAAGTAGGCGGGAACCCCCAGGACGTTGGTTGCGAANCGCAGGGCNCGGCACAGGCCGGCCGGCGTCGTCGCCATCATCAGTTCCCTGCCGTCCCACTGCACGGGCAGCACNTTGAACTGCCAGGCCTGCCGACGGCTCACCACATCCAGNGCGGCCCGTTCCGGCGACAGCAGTCGGGGATCGAGCGTCGTGGCCCGGGCCGAATACTGCTCNGCCCACGCCGCNTCGATCGTNTTTGGNGCGATGTCGTACATCTGTTCGCAGATCAGTCCGAACGGACGCCCCGTCCGCTGCTGCACGTTCAGGACCGCCTTGACCTGATCATCGGTCAGGATGCCCTTGTCCACGAGAATCGTTCCGAGTCTGAGTTCCATCTGGTGTGCCCTCCGTTGTGAAGGAGTTGTCGTCGAGGTGCCGCCGCAACTGGTACGAAGATGCTCGATGGAAGGTTCAAACATGCGGACCGATTCCGTCTGTGCGGGCTGCACCGGGAGCGAGGTCGGTGGGAGGTCCGAAAACCNCCCCCAACGGCCACGATCAGCCGGCGGCCCCCCGCGTACGGGGGTCGAAGCGTGTCCTGTCCTCGATGCTCGAACGTTTCGGAGTCCGCGTCGCTTCAGCCCTTCAGGGCGTCGGGATTGAGATCCAGCAGATCGTCCACCACGAAGATGCCGTCGCGACGGATGACCTCGTCGTCGAAGGTGATCGTGCCTCCACCGTAGTCCTCGCGCTGGATGAGCACGAGGTCCCAGTGGATGTCGCTGCGGTTGCCGTTGTCGGCCTCCTCGTAGGCCTGCCCGGGCGTGAAGTGCAGCGAACCGGCGATCTTCTCGTCGAANAGGATGTCCATCNTCGGCTCGAGGACGTAGGGATTGAACCCGATGGCGAACTCGCCCACGTACCGGGAGCCGTCGTCGGTGTCGAAGATCTCCTGGAGGCGGTCGTTGTTCTGATCGCTGGTGGCATCCACGATGCGACCGTTCTCGAAGGTGAGGCGGATGTTCTTGAACGAGGTGCCCTGGTAGATCGTNGGCGTGTTGTAGTGGATGACGCCGTTGATGGAATCGCGGACCGGCGCGGTGTAGCACTCCCCGTCGGGGATGTTCTTCTCACCGCAGCACGGGACGGCGGGGATGTCCTTGATGGAGAAGGTGAGATCGGTGTCGCCGGGCCCCTGGATGTGGACGCGATCGGTCCGGTTCATCCGCGCGGCCAGTTTCTCGCAGGCCCGGCCCATGCGGCGGTAGTCGAGCGTGCAGACGTTGAAGTAGAAGTCCTCGAAGGCCTCGGTGTTGGTCTGGGCGAGCTGCGCCATCGCGGGCGTCGGCCAGCGGAGCACGCACCACTTGGTNTTGCGGACCCGCTGCTCGAGGTGCACCGGCTTTCCGTAGAGCCGTCCGTAGGCCTGCATGCGATCGGTCGGGACCCCGGACAGNTCGTTGATGTTGTGTCCGCCCCGAAGTCCGATGTACGCGTGCATCGACTTCATCCGCTCGAGGTCGTGTCCGCACCAGGTCTCGAGCTGGGCATCGTCCGCGGCTTCGATCAACGCACGGTTCACGCGGTTGTTCCGCAGCGCGACGTGCGGATGCCCACCGGCATCGCGACANGCGCGGACGGTCGCGATGACCATCTCCGCCGGAATGTCGAAGGCCTCGATGAGGAGATGCTCTCCCGGCTGGATCGAGGTCGAGTAGCCGACAAGAAGTTCCGCCAGTTTCGTCATNCGTGGATCGAGCATCCGCGTGTCCTCACTCGCCGGATCCGGTTGCGCCCGGATCGGCTGGTCCGACGCGACTCTCCGGCGTCCGTTCCGCCTCGAAGAGATCGCGAAGCAGGGATTCTAGCGAAGGTGGGAGAACGATTCCCTCCCGCAGGAAGAGCCTTCGCGGCAGTTCCGAACGGTCCAGTCCGATCTGGCACCAGACCCCCGCCCGGGACATCGGCCGTCGCCGCCCGGACCAGAACCCGTCCGCGGCCCGGCCGTAGGCCACCCGGCGGCCGCGGGGAGGATGCGTGTCCCACCGCTCTTCGTGCGAACCCCGCAGTGCGGTCTCCACGTCGGCGGCATCGTTGATCCCGGCCGACGCAAGCAGGATGACGTTGGTCGCCCGGGGCATGAACTGGCGATGCGCCTTNTTCAGCAGCCGACGCATGCGCGGAACCTCGTCGATGAACCCCTCGGGCAGTCCGATCGCCAGCGAGACGTGCGGCCCCTCCCAGGGGGCGACGATGCGCACGCCCCCGAGTTCGTCACCGGACTCGACGCGGACCGTGAGCTCGTCACCCACGTGCGACACCTTGATGAAGGCGGCGGCACGTTCGACGAACTCCTGCATCCGTTCCTCGGACAGATCCTCCTCCCACCGGACACGCACGATGAAGGGACGCTTGATCCGTTCGAGAAATCGCAACCGGGAGGAGATCCCCAGCTGCCGCGCGCTGTGCTCCTCGTTGGCCAGCCGCTTCACGTGCAGGTAGAACTGATGCTGGCCGTGCACGACGTGGAAGTCGCAGGTGCGCCCCGACGGGGTGGGCACCTCCCACTCCAGACGACACCCACGCTGCAGGAGCAGGTCNGCGATGCGCGCCTCCGCCCAGTAGTCGANAAATCCCTTGAGCGTGNTCTGCGCCGCGAGGGTGTCCAGCAGCGGACGCAGGGCCGGATGCGCCGACCACGAACCGATGCGATCCCGCAGCGCCCGTGGCACCTCGAGCCCGAACCGACCGAGCCCGGCCCCCCGCTCATCCGGCCTGCGGTGCCGATGATCCATCACGACTCGGGCGCCTGCAGGCGATGCGGTGGCATCGGGCAGTCGGGTCGATCGCCCCATCCACCGCCGCGAAGCTCCCGCGCCACCTCGCTGCCGTCACGGCCGTCCACCAGAATCCGCGTCGAGCGGGCCAGCAGCTGATCAAGCTGCCGGCGACCCAGTTCGGTCGTGTAGGTCACGGTTCCGTCGCCGTAGTCGCGGGCCTCGATGCGGGTCCGCTTCTCGATGAAGTCGACGATGCCGCCGTCGGAGAGCTGGACGGTCAGACGCACCGTGGCGGACGGCCCGACGAACATNGCGCGGACCGTCTCCCCGAGGACGTCGAGGCCCTCTCGGGTGACGGCGCTGATGGGGATCGCGTTGGGGTAGTCACGTAGCCACGGCAGAAGCAGGTCGGGATGCTCGAGGCGGTCGATCTTGTTGAGCAGCACGATGCGCGGCTGGTCCACCGCACCGATCTGATCGAGGGTCCGGTCGACCGAACGGGCCTGGGCCCGTGCATTGGGGTCGGACACGTCCACGAGGTTCAGCAGCAGCTGGCAATGCACCGTCTCCTCCAGCGTCGAACGGAACGAGGCCACCAGATGATGCGGCAGCTTGCGGATGAAGCCCACGGTGTCCGACAGCATGACGGTGTTCCCCCCCCCGACGTCCCAGCGTTCGACGCGGGTGGACAGGGTCGCGAAGAGCTTGTCGTTGGCGAATGCGCCGCCCTCGGTCAGGCTGTTGAAGAGCGTCGACTTGCCGACGTTNGTGTAGCCCACCAGTCCCACCGTGAAGTGATCCTCGTTGCGGGCGTGCACCTCGCGGACCTTCCGCTGCTGGATGGTCTCCAGATCGTTGCGGAGATGGCGAAGCCGTCGCTTGACGAGCCGGCGGTCGATCTCGAGCTGCTTCTCGCCCGGTCCCCGGGTTCCGATGCCGATCGGGGCGCCGCCGGTCACCTGGCCGAGGTGGTCCCACATGGCGCGGAGCCGCGGGTAGGTGTACTGGAGCTGGGCGATCTCGACCTGAAGCTTCGCCGCGTGCGTGGTCGCACGACGGGCGAAGATGTCGAGAATCAGTTCACTGCGATCGATGATCTTGCAACTGGTGGCTCGCTCGAGATTGCGGATCTGCCCGGGGGTCAGTTCGTGATCGAAGAGCACCACGGTCGCCCGCTCGGTCTTGATGAACTCCACCAGTTCCTCCACCTTGCCCCGGCCGATAAAGGTCTTGCCGCTGGGCAGCCGCCGGGCCTGCGTCATCACGCCGACGACCTCGGCATCGGCGGTCCGGGCCAGGGCCGACAGTTCGCCGACCCGGGTCTCAAGGTCCACTTCATCCCGCGGGAGGCGCACCGAGACGAGCACGGCTCGTTCGCGTGCGACCTTCAGTTGTTCACGCTGGATTTGGCTCATGAGCGGGCATCCCGGCCGGGGGTGTGCCGCTAGGATGGATCATCGGCCGGACACCGGTCGACATGCCCCAATCGTAGTATGCGGACCGTCCGTTCACGGAGATCGTCCATGAATATTCGCCAAATCATCGTTTCGGTCCTCATCGGAGTGCTGCTGTCGCTGCTGGCGATCGCGGTCCCCCGCGCCATCGCCGTACGGGACGACGGGTACCGATGGTTCGATCCCATCGTCGACATCCGGGGCATGATCGTGTCGGACTACGTCAGCGAACCCGACGAGGAACAGATGCAGCAGGCGATCATCAAGGCGATGGTCGAATCGCTCGACGATCCCTTCTGCGAATACGTCCGTCCCGAGGACCAGGCCAACTTCCGCAAGAACCTCAGCGGCAACTACGTCGGCATCGGCGCCCGCATCAACGGCACCACCGAATACCTGTCGATCATCACCCCCATGGAGAACTCGCCGGCCCTCGAGGCGGGCATCCTGGCGGGCGACCTGATCCTCGAAATCGACGGCGAGAGCACGAAGGACACCCCCGTCGACGACTGCATCGATCGGTTGCTGGGCGAGCCCGGCACCATCGTCAACGTCCTCGTACGGCATCGCGACGGTTCGGAGGAGGAACTCGCGATCGTGCGGGCCCCCATCGAGACGCGATCGACGTTCGGACTGATCCGACGCGACGGAGACTGGAACTTCGTGCTCGATCCCGAACGGAACATCGCCTACATCGGGCTCGATCAGTTCACCACGAGAACCTCCGATGAACTCGAAGGCATCCTCAACCGCCTGAAGCAACAGGACGATCTCGACGGGCTGATCCTCGACGTGCGGAGCAATCCCGGCGGCGCCCTCACCGCGGCCCTGGAAACAGCGGATCTCTTCCTGCAGGAGGGCCGACTCCTCAGCATCAGTTCCGCCCGGCCGGAGCGAAAGGAACGGGCGCGGGTCTTCAGCGCCACCGCGAACGGCACCTTCACCGACATCCCGATCATGGTGCTCGTCGACGACCGTTCGGCCTCGGCCAGCGAGATCGTCGCCGGCTCGCTCAAGGACAACGACCGCGCCGTGGTGCTGGGCGAACGAACCTACGGCAAGGGATCGGTGCAGGAGGTCCGTGAACTGGATCAGGGCGGCGGCATCCTCAAGTTCACGACCGCCTACTACTACCTGCCCAGCGGACGCAGTCTGCACCGCATTCCCGGCGATCCCGACTCCGAATGGGGAGTGGATCCCACCGAGGGATTCATCGTCAACGAATCGATCGAGGACTTCAATCGTCGCTACGAGCGACGGCTGCCGTGGACGGTGATCACCAACGAGGAACCGGACGATCCCCGGACGCACGACCCCGCATGGATCCGGGAGCAGATCCGGGACACGGCACTGGCCAGGGCCCTGGAGATCATGGGAGACCGCCTCGCCGACGGCGACTGGCCGACCCTCCCCGCACAGGACGACTCCGGCGAGGTCGCACGCCGGGCGGAACTGGAACTGGCCCTGGACACCCGGGACCGCATCCTCGAACGACTGACCGGGCTCGAGGAGGAGATCGCCGAACTCGAACAGCGGACCTCGCTCGAGGATCGGGGCCTCGAACTTCCGGAAGGGCTCGAGTCGAACCAGGCCGTGCTCGAACTTCGCGACGACGACGGCAACGTCCTGGGCGCCTGGCGGATCGAGGAACTCGAGGAACTGCGGCGTTCGCTCTCCTCCGTCCGGCTCGAACCGGTCGAGCGGGAGAACTGATCCGTCCATGGGCCCGTTGCTGCTTGGCATCGAGAGCAGTTGCGACGAGACGGCGGCGGCCGTCGTCGAAGGTGATCGACACGTCCGGTCCAACGTCGTCGCGTCCCAGCACGACCTGCACGTCGAGTACGCCGGCGTGGTGCCGGAGATCGCATCGCGGGCCCATCTGGAACGAATCGGCCCCGTGATCGAGCGAGCCTTGCGGGAAGCGGACGTGGGCGTCAGCGAACTCGACGGTGTTGCCGTGGGGCATCAACCCGGCCTGATCGGCTCGCTGCTGGTGGGTGTCTCCGCCGGGAAGGCCCTGGCGTGGGCCCTCGACCGGCCGCTGCTGGCCGTCAACCACGTGCTGGCGCATCTGCATTCACCCGCTCTCGATGACGAGCCGATCACCTATCCCGCTCTCGGTCTGGTCGTCTCCGGCGGTCACACCAGCCTCTATCGTCTCGAGGACGCACTGACGAGTCGGGAGCTCGGGCGAACGATCGACGATGCCGTGGGCGAGGCCTATGACAAGGCCGCAGTGCTGCTGGGCCTGGGGTGGCCGGGCGGGCCGATCCTTGATCGACTGGCCGCCGACGGCGATGAACGGGCCGTCGACTTCCCGGTCTCGATGCTCGATCGGGACAGTCTGGACTTCTCCTACAGCGGCTTGAAGACGGCCCTGCTCTATGCGGTGCGGGGGCAGCCCACCGGTCGCGGCTCCGCAACGACCTTTCCCCGCGACACCGACGATCTGGACGACACCCGTCGACGGGATCTCGCCGCCAGTTTCCAGCGGGCCGCCATCACGTCCCTCATCCGCAAGATCGAGCGGGCGTTCGTGCAGCACCCCGCCCCGACGCTGCTCGTGGGAGGGGGCGTCAGTGCGAACTCCCGACTTCGCCGTGAACTGCAGGAGTTGTGCGACGCCCACGACACCACACTGCGACTCCCCGCAACCCGATTCTGCATGGACAACGCCGCCATGATCGCCGGACTGGGCGCCGTCCATCTGGCGGCGGGCGTGCATGCGGATCTGTCCCTGTCCGCCTCGGCACGAAACACATGAACTGCAAACCACCCCATCCCGCCTCGCTGGAACCCAATCGACTCCTCAAGCAGTGCGATCTCGGTCTGGGACGAAGCACCGGTCCCGGTGGACAGCACCGGAATCGCCGGGACACCGCCGTCACGCTGATCCACGAACCGACGAAGATCCGGGCCACTGCAACCGAACGTCGACGCCAGCAGGAGAACCGCATCGCGGCCCTCCGCAGACTTCGGATCAAGCTGGCCATCGAGGTACGCACCCCACGACCCGATGAGCCGAGCATGCTGTGGCGGTCCCGTCGCCAGGGCCGCTCGATGTCGGTGAACCCCAAGCACGTGGACTACCCCACCCTGCTGGCGGAGGCCCTGGATGTCCTGTCCCTGATGAACTGGGATGTGGCCAGGTCGGCCGGGCGGCTCGGCATCAGCATGTCGCAGCTCACCCGGCTGCTGCGCCACGAAAAGCCGGCCTTCACGCTCCTGAACCGCCAACGCGAGGAACGCGGGTTTCCCCCGCTGCGTCGATGAGCCTTCGGTAGGATGGCGGCATGGCGACCATCGACCACGAACTGCAGCAGCGCATCCGATCCCACATCGAACGGATCCTCCCGGAGCTCGTCGAACTCCGGCACGATCTGCACGCCCACCCGGAACTCGGCTACGAAGAGCAACGCACCAGTGGAGTGGTGCAGGACCAGTTGTCCGCAGCCGGCGTCGACTTCGTGGCGGGCCTGGGCGGTGGCACCGGGGTGCTGGGCCATCTGCCGGGAAAAGCGGATCGGGCGGTGGGCCTTCGCGCCGACATGGACGCCCTCCCGATCACCGAACAGACGGGCTGCCCGTGGTCCTCGAACACGGACGGCATCATGCACGCCTGTGGACACGACGGACACACCACGATGCTTGCTGGCGCTGCGCGGGTCCTGTCGGCACTGGCCGCCGACTCCCCCCTGCCGCAACCGGTGAGCTTCCTCTTCCAGCCGGCCGAGGAGGGCGGCGCCGGAGCACTTCGCATGTGCGAGGACGGGTGCCTCGAGGGGCGGGTTCTCGGTCCCGCCTTCAAGTCGATGTTCGGCCTTCATGGATGGCCGGACTGGCCTTTGGGCGTCGTCGGCTCCCGGCCCGGCGCCATGCTTGCCGCCTCGGATCGATTCGAAATCACGGTGGAGGGTCGAGGTGGTCATGCCGCAATGCCGCACACCGCCCGGGATCCGGTGTACGCAGCATCCCTCATCGTGACCGCCTTGCAGCAGGTGGTAGCCCGAAACGTGAACCCGGTGGAAGGGGCCGTGATTTCCGTCACCAGCATCGAAGGTGGTTCGGGCTTCAACATCATTCCGGGCACCGTCAC
>PAAB01000011.1 GCA_002591705.1 Phycisphaerae bacterium | reverse complement strand
GTAGACGCTGTGGCAGGGGATGTCCCCAGCGAGGATGGCGTCGAAGATGGTCGACTCGTCGCTCACTGTGCAGATCTCGGTCCCGGGTCCTCGAGATGGCGGTGCTCGGCCATGGGATCGATGTCCAGCCACCGGGCGAGCCGGGGGACCAGCCAGTAGAGCGGGGCGGTGTCCAGCAGCGCGCTGACGAACTTGAACACGTAGCCGGTCACGATCAACTGCAGGAGGAAGTTCACCGGGCTGGACTGGTATTCGCCGGCTCCGTCGAAGACGCCGAGCCAGGCGGTGATCAGGATCACGGCGACGGTGTCGATCAGCTGACTGACGAGGGTGGATCCGTTGTTGCGAAGCCAGAGGTGCCGACCCCGCGTGAGCTTCTTCCAGAAGTGGAACATCCACACGTCGGTGAACTGGGCCACGAGGTAGGCGATCATCGACGCCAGGGTCGCGCCGAAGGCCAGGGCCCGCACCTCGAAGAAGGTGGTCGGACGTTCGCTCTGGCTGGTCATGTATGCGACGGTCGAAGCGTCGAAGGTCCGTTCGCCGATGGTCAGACCGCCCGATTCGCCGGCGGTTCGCATCGCATCCAGGAGTGCGGGAAGCTCTTCGGGCGGCGGGGCATCCATGCCGGGGAGAATGCCCGCCAGCCACAGGATGAACAGGACCCACGCATTCAGCAGCAGGCCGACCCAGACCACGGCGTTGGCCCGGGCCCGTCCGAAGAGTTCGCTGATCAGGTCCGTGCACAGGAAGGTGACCGGATACGGCAGCACGCCGACGGCGACCGCGAAGACCCAGCCGGAACCGCCGTCCTCTCCACCGATCCTGCCGAACTCGATGAATCGCGTGATGCCCAGGATGTTCAGCATCACCAGCGTGCCCAGGAAGACTCCCGACATCACCAGGAAGACCCGCTCGCGGCGGGCATGGATCGGCGAGGCTTCGATCGGATGGA
Organism: Phycisphaerae bacterium; assembly: GCA_002591705.1. The sequence continues at coordinate 27,371 of PAAB01000011.1, read as the reverse complement.
GTTTGGCGTGCTTGGTGACGGACATGGAGGAAGAGGATAGGCTGACGGGCCGACGCTGCCAATGGACACCATCGACCTGAACAAACTGGATCTTTCCGACCGCGGACTCGTGCTCGTGCCCGACGCGGAACTGACCCGTCTGCTCGAACTCGCCCTCGAGGAGGACGGCGTGCCGCGCGGGGACATCTCGTCCCTCTCCATCGTGCCCGACGGACGTGACGTGGTGGCGGACTTCGTCACCCGGGACGCAGGGGTGCTGGGGGGCATGGGGCTGCTGGTCCGGGCCTCGCAGCTTCCGCCGCTGGCGGGGCGGGTCCGGGTCGAGGCCAGCGTGGCCGACGGCCAGCCGATCTCCCCGGGGCAGACCATCGGACGGCTGCACGGTGCATGGCGGGACGTGCTGACGCTGGAGCGCACGCTGCTGAACTTCCTGTCACAGCTCTGCGGCGTCGCGACCCGCACCGCCCGCTTCGTGGCGATCGCCGGCGGAGGCGTGCTCGTGACCGACAGCCGCAAGACGACACCCGGGCTGCGAAGATTCGAGAAGTACGCCGTGGCCTGCGGCGGCGCCTACCTGCACCGGCTCGGGCTCGACGACGCGGTCATGTACAAGGACAACCATCTTGCGGCCGTTCCACCGGACGAACTCGGAGCCCAGTTGGCGGACGCGATCCGGCGGGCCCGGGGGGATCGTTCGCTGCGGTTCACCTGCGTCGAGGTCGATCGACTGGACCAGTTGGACGTGGTCCTCGGATTGGATGCCGGACTCGTCGATCTCGTGCTGCTGGACAACATGGACGTCGAGACGCTCCGGGAAGCGGTGTCCCGCCGGGATGCCGGCGGCAGCCGGATCCAGTTGGAGGCCTCGGGCGGAGTCACGCTCGAGACCATCGCCGCCATCGCCACCACCGGCGTCGAACGCATCGCGGTCGGGTCCATGACCCACGGTGCGACCTGGCTCGACATCGGTCTGGACATTTCCCCGGAGGATGCCCGTGATTGAAACCGTTCCATTGCACTGCTGGGCGGACCGGCTGGAGGCGCTCTGCGCGACGCTGCCGCCGCTGCACCGGGTGCGGGTCATGGCCGAGATCGACACCACGCAGGATCTGGCCCGAGATTCGGGCATCGGAACGCTCGTGACGACCGATCGGCAACGGGCCGGCCGCGGGCAGCGGGGGAACCGCTGGGCCGATACCGGCGAGTCCGGGCTGGCCTTCAGCATCTGCCTGCCGGCCACCAACCAGCCGGAGCGGTCGTTGGTGCTCGCCCGGGCCCTGGCCGAATCACTGGGGACCCTGCTGCCCGATCGCATCGAGGTGAAGCCTCCGAACGATCTGCTCGTCGACGGTCGGAAGCTCGCCGGGGTGCTCATCGAGCAGTCGGTCGGAGCCGCGGTCATCGGCATCGGCATCAATGTCGGCCCGGTCGAATGGGACGAGGAACTCGAAGGTCGGGCCATCAGTCTGGCCGAGGCCGGGGTCCAGTGCGATCGCCTCGAGGTGCTCGAACTGGTCCTCCCCGCCGTGGTCCACGCCTGGACCGGTGAATAGGTCGCGATCGACGGCTTCCCGTCGGGAACCACTACACTGGCCGGTTGCATGACGACCCCGCACGAGGACATTCTGGAGTGGTCGGTTCACCCGCTTCGGGAGCGGCCGGGGCGAGCGGTCGGAACGTGTCTGATCATTCTGGCCTGCGGTCTGCTGGTCTCGGTGGCCGTCGGTGATCCCACCGGTGGCGTCCTGGCCGGAGGCGCCGCGATCCTTTTCCTAGTCCTCATGCTGAACCGCTTCTTCCTGCCCAGCTACTACCGGATGGACGCCGTGGGAATCGCGGTCCGGTATCCGATCGGAACCCGCAGCCTGCGGTGGGCCGATCTTCGTCGGTTCCCCCACAACGAGTCCGGTGGCTACCTCTCGACCCGGGAGCGGGGCGGGATGTTCGATTCCAGGGGCATCAGCGTCCTCTTCGCGGATCGGGGTGCGGAGATCGTGCCCCGGATCAAGGCCGCCATGGACCGGGCCGGGGAGGACGGCGAATGAGTTGGCGGGATCGCATCCGGAACGCCTTCGCGGTGGACAAGCCCGGTGCGGCCGAGCCCACCGAGCGGCAGGGGGAGATCTGCGACACCGTCTGCAAGGCCGTGGTTCGCCGCGGAATGACCCTTCCGGCCCTGATGGCTCTCGAAATGGGGCGACCGCTGAACTTCGTGGCCGCCCAGGCCATGCACTTCTTCCGGCCCATCGTCTCCGTCATCCTCGACGGCCCCACCATCGAGGAGTTCGCCACCTTCCTTGAGCAGCGGGGGTCGGTCGAGTACCTTTGCCAACGCTTGGAGTACTGGGACCGGGTCGGTCCTGACGCCGAGGACCCCGATTCCACTTCAGAACCCCAGGATCACACCCCCGATGACGAACCTCGACCCTGACAAGATCAAGGTCATCCTCGCGACGGACTGCGGGAGCACGACCACCAAGGCGATTCTCATCCAGTACGTGGATGGGCAGTATCGCCAGACCCATCGTGGAGAGGCCCCGACCACGGTCGAGAAGCCCTTCGCCGACGTCACCATGGGTGTCGTCAACTCGGTGACCGAGATCGCCGAACTCGCCGGCCGCCGTCTGGTGGGCGACGACGGGCGCATCATCAGTCCCGCGACCGACACCGAAGGCTGCGACATCTACATCTCGACCTCCAGCGCCGGTGGCGGCCTGCAGATGATGGTCGCCGGCGTGATCGCCGAGATGACCGCGGCCAGCGCCAAGCGGGCGGCCCTGGGGGCCGGCTCGATCGTGATGGATGTCATCGCCGCCAACGACGGCCGTCGTCCGCACGATCAGATCCAGCGGATCCGCGACCTTCGTCCGGACATGATCCTCATCTCCGGCGGAACCGACGGCGGCACCGCCGACAAGGTCGTCCAGATCTCCGAGCTGGTCGCACCCGCCAAGCCACAGCCCCGCTTCGGCAGCGACTACTCCATGCCGATCATCTACGCCGGCAACAAGGACGCCCGCGACGCCGTCTCCGGGGTCTTCAGTGAAGGCGGTTTCGACCTGCAGATCGTGGACAATCTGCGTCCCGTCCTCGAGCGGGAGAACCTGGGCCCGGCCCGCGACAAGATCCACGACATCTTCCTCGAGCACGTCATGGCGCAGGCTCCCGGCTACGACAAGCTGATGGGCTGGACCGGCGCTCCGATCATGCCCACCCCCGGTGCGGTGGGGGACATCCTCCAGACCGTGGCCCGTCTGCAGGAGATCAACGTGGTCGGTGTCGACATCGGCGGAGCGACCACGGACGTCTTCAGCGTCTTCGACGAGACCTTCAACCGCACGGTGTCGGCCAACCTCGGGATGTCCTACTCCATCTCGAACGTGTGCGCCGAAGCGACCATGCCCAACGTGCTCCGCTGGGTTCCCTTCGACATGAACGAGCGGGAACTGCGGAACCACGTCAAGAACAAGATGATCCGGCCCACGACCATTCCGCAGACGCGGGAGGCGCTCATGTTCGAGCAGGCCGTGGCCCGCGAAGCGCTCCGGCTCGCCTACAAGCAGCACAAGGAGTTCGCGACCACCCTCAAGGGCGTGCAGCAGCAGCGCACGGTCGGCGACACCTTCAGCCAGCAGACCAGCGGCAAGACGATCGTGGACAACATGGCCCTCGATCTGCTGGTCGCCTCCGGAGGCGTGCTGTCGCACGCACCCCGCATGCACCAGACCGCGATGATGCTCATCGACGCCTTCGAGCCCGAGGGCGTGACCATGCTGGCGAAGGACTCCATCTTCATGATGCCCCATCTCGGGGTGCTGTCGTCGGTGCATCCGAAGGCGGCGGAGCAGGTGTTCGATCGCGACTGTCTGGTCTACCTCGGGACCTGCGTCTGTGCCGCCGGCCAGCCCAAGCCCGGCAAGACCTGCTTCAAGTACGAACTGACCGGTGATCGCACCGCTTCCGGTGAAATCGCCGGCGGTCAGATGGAACTGCTTCCCCTGGCGGAAGGCGAAAGCGGAACCATCACCCTCTCGCCTTCGCGGGGCATCGACCTCGGCGAGGGGCCGGGCAAGAAGGTGCAGAGATCCGTTCGTGGTGGTACGGTCGGCTTGATCCTCGACGGACGAGGTCGGCCACTGGAACTGCCCGAGGAGCGAGCCGCGTGCCAGTCCACGGTGCAGGGATGGCTGGACGCTCTGGATGTCTACGCAGAAGACAAGGAACCGATGGCGGTCTGACCGTCCAGCAGGAGCAGCAACGTGGCCAAGGCCTATACCCCAGGATTGCTTGTGACCCGGCACAAGAAGCACCGCATCATGCGGCGGCTGCCCATTGCCGGTGACGTGCAGGTCAAGGTCGGCGACACGGTCGCGGCCGACGACATCGTCGCCGAGACGAATCTGCCCGGCGACGTCCATCCCGTGAATCTCGCCAACAGCATGTCGCTGCCTCCGGCCGACGTGGTGGGCTGCATGCTCAAGTCCGAAGGCGATGCGATCGCACTGAACGAGCCGCTCGCCCAGACCAAGGGGCTGTTCGGGATGTTCAAGAACACGGTCAACTCCCGGTACGAGGGCACCATCGAGACGGTCTCCCCGGTCACCGGGCAGGTGATCATCCGCGGCGCACCGCTTCCGGTGCAGGTCCGTGCCTACATGAGCGGCACCGTGGTCGACGTGCGGGAGCACGAGGGCTGCGAAGTCGAGGCGGACGTGGCCTACGTGCAGGGGATCTTCGGCGTCGGTGGCGAAACGCAGGGCTGCATCAGGCTGGCCTGCACGAGCCACGACCAGGAACTCACCAAGGATCAGATCACCGACGACATGGAGGGCTGCATCATCATCGGCGGTGCCCGCATGACCGTCGACGCGATCCGGCGGGCGTTGGAGGTCAAGGCGGCGGCCATCATCTCCGGCGGCATCGACGACCAGGACCTCAAGGAACTGCTCGGCTACGACCTCGGGGTCGCCATCACCGGCCGCGAGAATCTCGGCATCACCGTGATCGTCACCGAAGGCTTCGGCGAGATCTCCATGGCCGAGCGGACCTACGCGATGCTCAAGGAATTCGAAGGCCGGGAGGCGTCCGTCAACGGAGCCACCCAGATCCGGGCCGGCGTGATGCGTCCCGAGATCATCGTCCCCCTCGATGCCCCGCCCGCCGCGGCGGCCGAAGGCAAGTTCGAGGAAGGGCAGTTGGAGATCGGCCGCATGCTGCGGGTGATCCGTGATCCCTGGTTCGGGATGATCGGAGAGGTCTCCGGATTGCCGGCCGAGCCGCACGTGCTCGGGTCCGGTTCAAAGGCCCGCGTGCTGGAGGTGACGTTCCCCTCCGGCGAGAAAGCCGTCGTCCCACGTGCGAACGTGGAACTGATCGAGGAGTGAACGGCATGAAACGAGTCCTTGTCGCCCTGCTGCTGCTGGCCTGCCTGCCGGTGGTCGCACATGGGCAGACGGTCACGCTCGCGGCCCCGTCCAATGTGACGGCCAAGGACGTGCCGGATGATGTGGGGAACCAGGTCGCCCTGGAGTGGGACCTGTCGCCCGAAGACCGTGCGGATGCCGATGGCACCCGTTCGGTGACCGGCTACGTGATCTACCGTCGCGTCGTGCAGACCGGTGACGGACTCGAGAGCGGGGCGGAGACCCCGTCCGGCTCCGGCGTCATGGCCTTCGCCGACGACTTCGACTACGAGGCCAACCAGCCCGTGGGCACCGTGCCGTACTCCGTCACCTCGTTCCTCGACGAGAACGTCGAGGGCGGTGTGTCGTACATGTACGCGGTGGCGGCCACCGGGCCCGGCGGCACCTTCTCGACGCTCGCGGTCACCGCGATGCCCGTCGTGCCGACGATGGAGTACATCAACCAGGGCAAGATCTGGTTCCTGATCATCATGCTGTTCATCAGCGTGGTCATCATCTACTTCGTCTTCTACGCCAAGCGGGGCGGTCAGATCAAGGTTCGCCCCATCGCGGGACTCGAAGCCGTGACCGAAGCCGTCGGTCGATCGACCGAGATGGGCAAGCCGGTGCTCTTCGTTCCGGGCATCCTCGACATCAACGACATCCAGACCGTCGCCGGCATCACCGTGCTGTCCAACGTGGCCCGCACCGCGGCCCAGTACGACGCCGAACTGAAGGTGCCCACGGCCCGCTCGCTGGTGATGACCACGGCCCGCGAGACGGTCGAAGCCGCCTACCTCGGGGAAGGTCGACCCGATGCCTACAACGAGGACAACATCTACTACCTGACCGACGAGCAGTTCGGCTACACCGCCGGTGTCCAGGGGGCGATGGTCCGCGAGAAGCCGGCGGCCTGCTTCTACATGGGCGCCTTCTACGCCGAATCCCTGATTCTCGCCGAGACGGCGAACTCGATCGGGGCCATTCAGGTCGCCGGAACGGCCATGCCCTCGCAGCTGCCGTTCTTCGTGGCCGCCTGCGACTACACCCTCATCGGCGAGGAGTTCTTCGCGGCGTCCGCCTACCTGTCCAACGATCCCGAGCAGTTGGGGTCGCTCAAGGGACAGGACATCGGGAAGGTCATCGCGGCCTTGCTGCTCGTCCTCGGTTGTCTGTTCGCGACGCTCTCGGGGATCTTCAAGGACAACTCGACGCTGCAGAACGTGGACGGCTACATCTCCAACAACGTGCTGGGTGAGGACGGCCTCGTGCCCGAGTGGATGCTCGCGGCGGAACAGGACGGCCTTGACCAGACTCAGGAGGCTGAGCAGTCCGCTCAGCCCGCCGGCGACGGGGGAGGAAACTGATGCTTGCCAAACGGACGATTCCCCTTTTCATCGCGGCGTTGATCGGCTTTCTGCTGATCGCGACCTACTTCATTCCGAAGACGGAACAGTGGGGCGCCAGTGCGATGGAGATGTTCATCATCCTCGCCGCCGCGGCGATGGTGCTGGGTGCGGGCAACCTCATCATGCTCAACCTGGCGAAGATCTCCAACCGCCGGCCCGGCTGGGCCTACGGGGCCATCACGCTGCTGGCGTTCTTCATCACGCTGCTGATCGGCGTCTTCAAGGTCGGCGCTCTGCCGACCGCGACATCCCCCGACAACCCCTGGACGGCTCCGCTGGTCTCGCAGGAGGGGGTTCCCTTCTGGTGGATCTACTCCTACGTCTACAAGCCGCTGACGGCGACGATGTTCGCGATGCTCGCGTTCTACATCGCCTCCGCCGCGTTCCGGGCCTTCCGGGCCAAGAACATCGAGGCGTCGCTGCTGCTGGGCACGGCATTCATCGTGCTGCTCGGTCAGATCTACGCCGGCGAATGGCTCACCGGATTCCTGCCCGACCTGACGTCCTACGTCGCCTCGTTCCCCGAGGCGAGTCAGTCGTTCGTGCAGGCCATCGGCATCCAGGTGCAGAACGGCACCCCGGTCGCCGCCATGGTCTGGGAGGGGGCGACCTTCGCCCAGATGACCGCCGAGCAGCAGGCGATGGCCACCGAGGTGAACAACCATCTGACCGGATGGTGGTACCAGCTCGTCAACGGTCTGCGGCTGGAGAACCTGACGCAGACCATTCTCGACGTGCCCCAGAAGGCGGGCAATCGAGCCATCATGATCGGCATCGCCCTGGGGATCGTGTCCACGTCGCTGAAGGTGCTCCTGGGCATCGATCGTTCCTACCTCGGATCGGAGGACTGACCCATGTTGAACTTCCTCCGTACCCTTGACCGACGATGGATCTTCCTGCTGATGGGGCTGGCGGTCGCCGTGCCGCTGCTGCTTCGGTTCCTGCCGCCCAACAGCGCCACGCTGATGGACCGCAGCGTCTTCGACGCCATCGAGGATCTCCCCGACGGTTCACGCATCCTCGTCTCCTTCGACTTCGACCCGGGGTCGCAGGGCGAGCTGCTGCCCATGGCCATGTCCTTCGCTCGCCATTGCGGGTTCAAGCGGCACAAGGTCTACTTCATGTGCCTGTGGCCCCTGGGCGAACCCTTCATCGAGGACGCCATGAAGATCCTCGAGACCGAGTTCGAGGGGCTTGAATACGGCACCGACTTCATGTCGTTCGGCTACAAGCCCGGCGGCGAGGCGGTCATCAAGAACATCATCGTCGACTGGAAGCAGCTGTTCATCACCGACTCCCGCAAGCAGTCGCTGGACAACATTCCGATGACCGCGAACATCAAGTCCGCGAAGTCGATGGACCTGATCGTCAACGTCTGTGCCGGCGATCCGGGGGCGAAGCAGTGGGTGCAGTACGCGGCCACCCCCGCGGGACTGCCCATGGTCGCCGGGTGCACCGGCGTCCAGGCTCCGCTGCTGTATCCGTACATTCCCGATCCGATGGCCGGCCTGCTGGCCGCCATCAAGGGGGCGGCGGGATACGAGCAGATCATGCTCGAGGAGTATCCCTCGCTCGAGGAACTCAAGAGTGCCCGCTTCTCGTCGACGGCGGCCTTCCAGCGGATGGGTCCGCAGTTCGTGGCCCACCTGCTGATGCTGGCGTTGATCCTGCTGGGCAACTTCATCTTCCTGCTCGATCGCAGGCGAGGGGGGACCCGATGACCGATCACACCACTACCCCGGTACCCGACGCCAGTTCCAGCAAGGTGGGCTGGATCGTCGTCGTGGCCCTGATCATCGTGGGCATGTTCGCCGCCGGCTTCCTGCTTGACGCCGGCAAGGTGTATGTCGTCTCCCAGGAGCAGAGCTGGACCGAATACGAGTCCAGTCTGTCCGACGTCGACTTCTGGCTTCCGGCCGGCAGCCGGGGAGAGCGCGAGCTGGCTCACTACGGTGCGTCGGTCTCCGAGGCCCGGATGCTGTCCTCCCAGGCCGATGTCACCGCATTGGTGAAGGAAGCGGGAGTCGCCTTCTCGGAGGAGGCCCGGGGCAGCGTCTCGGCGTCCATCGATCGTGGGACCTCCGTCGAGATGGTCCGCATGACCGGTTCCGTCACCTTCACCGGTTGGCTGCCCACCGGGCAGGAGCCCGCCGGCGCGGTGGCTCCCAGCCTCATGGGACGTCCAATGAGCGACTTCACCTGGCAGGCCACGGGAACCGTGTCCACCTGGGACGTCACGTCGAGCCTGCCTTACAACCTGCCCGCCGACCAGCGGCCCGAGGGAGCGACGCTCTCCGCGAGCCGGACCGTCGGGATCTGGCTGTCGGCCATCCTCACCCTGGCGATCATGTCGTTCCTCTTCGGAGACAACGTGTTCTACAAGACGGCCGAGGCCATTCTGGTCGGATCGTCCGCCGGCTACGCAATGGCGTACGCCTTCTACACCGGCATCGTCGACCAGCTGATGGTGAACCTCTTCCCGGATCTGGTTCGCGACTGGACGTCGCCGGGCCTTCCGTGGTCGTTCACCTGGGACTGGGTCTACCTCATTCCCGCGGTGCTCGGCGTCATGCTCGTGTGTCGACTGCTGCCCAAGGGTGGCTGGATCGCGCGGTGGCCGTTGGCGTTTATCATCGGGGCGACGGCCGGCTTCCGTCTGACGTCGCACCTCGAATCGGACTTCCTGCTGCAGATCAAGCAGACGATCACCACGCTGTGGGTCGAGAACGCCACGGGAGACTTCCTGTTCTGGCCCTCGATGGGCGCTGTGGTCATTCTGGTCGGCGTGCTGCTGTGCCTCGTGTACTTCTTCTTCTCGATGGAGCACAAGGGTGTCGTCGGCAAGGCGGCTCGGGGCGGCATCTTCGTCCTCATGATCACGTTCGGTGCGGCGTTCGGCCTGACCGTGATGGGGCGGATCACGCTGCTCACGGAGCGGTTCGACTTCCTGTTCAAGGACTGGCTTCACCTCATGTGACGACCTTTGATCGGCCCTGGCGACAGCGCCAGGGCTGTTTGGCCCGAAGGAAGCATTGACAGCGGGATGGCGACCACGTAGATTGTCGTGTCCTCCTGATCCCCCGGGTGGGGGCTTTGGAGTCCCAACGTAGGAAACGAATCAATGGCTGTACCAGCATTCAGGACATCACCGAGCCGCAAGCGAAAGCGTCGTTCACACCACGCCCTGCAGCGGTCGCTCATGTCGAGCTGCCCGTCCTGCGGGAGCAAGAAGCATCCCCACCGCGCCTGCCGCGAGTGTGGGTACGTGCGGCCGGGACTTTCGATCCGCGCGTCTGGAATCGAGTAATCCATGCGAATCGGTCTGGACGTCATGGGTGGCGACCTGGCACCTGATCCCATCCTTCAGGGTGGGTTCGATGCGTTGCCGCTGCTTGACGAGGGCGATCGCCTCGTGTTCTTCGGCGACGAGGGCGCCATGCGTGCGGCGGCCCAGTCGGCCGGCATCGACGATATTCGCATCGAGTACGTCCCGACCACCGAGACCGTCGCGATGGACGAGTCGCCGGTCGAAGCGGTGCGCACCAAGCAGGACAGCTCCATGGTCCGGCTGTGTCGGATGGCTTCGAAGAAGGCCGGTGACCAGCGTCTGGATGCGGTGATCTCCGCCGGCAACACCGGTGCCTTCGTTGCCGCAGCCCAGATGCACATGCGTCGGCTCCCGAACGTCGCACGACCGGGTATTGCCGCCGTGATGCCGACCTTCGGTGGTCCGGTCGTCTTCATGGACGTCGGAGCGAACATCGATCCGAAGCCGTCCCACCTGCACCAGTACGGCGTGATGGGATCCATCTACGCCCGCGATCTGCTGGGCATCGAATCGCCTCGGGTGGCGCTGATGAACGTCGGTGGCGAAGAGGCCAAGGGCACCGAACAGCTCAAGGCCGCCCGCGACATGTTGCGGGAGACCGAGGGCATCAACTTCATCGGGTACGTCGAGGGTCGGGCCGTCTTCGACGGTGCCGCCGACGTGGTCATCACCGATGGGGTGACCGGCAACGTCGTCATCAAGCTCAGTGAAGGGTTGTCCAGCGGCATCTTCCGGATGATCCGCCGTGAGATCGATGGTGTCGATCCATCCATGGCCGGTCAGTTCGAGCCGATCGTCCACAAGCTCTATTCCGCCTACGACTACCACGAGTACGGCGGAGCACCGCTGCTGGGCGTCAACGGCCTCTGCATGATCTGCCACGGCTCCAGCAAGGCGCGGACGATCACCAATGCGATCCGACGTTCACACATGTACCTTGCCGCGGGTGTCAACGAATCGATTACCGAGCACGTCGGCAGTGTCGAGGTAGAAGCCTGATGTCCATCCAGACCCCGTTCGGGGTTCGCATCGCCGGCACCGGATCCGCCGTCCCCTCGCGGGTGCTGACCAATGCCGATCTCGAAAAGATGATCGACACCTCCGACGAGTGGATCATCAAGCGGACCGGAATCCACAAGCGGCACCTCCTCGACGAGTCCAAGGGTGAGACCACGCTCGAAATCGAGCGCCGCGCGATCACCGGGGCGCTGGACGCCGCCGGGATGCAGGCGTCGGACCTGGATCTGCTGATCGTCGCATCCCTCACGTCCGAGATGGCCTGCCCCTCCAATGCGTGCCGGCTCAACGAGGCGATCGGGGCGTACCCCGCGGGCTCCTTCGATCTCAATGCAGCCTGCTGCGGCTTCGTCTACTCCCTCAATCTGGCCGATTCGCTCATCCGTTCCGGCCGGCATCGCGCGATCGGGATCGTCGGGTGCGACACGCTCAGTCGGCACATCGACTACACCGAACGGACGGTTTCGATCCTCTTCGGGGATGCGGCCGGTTCCGCGATCCTCGTGCGGGACGACGAGCATCCCGAGCGTGGCTGCATCTACCAGAAGATCGAGGCGGACGGTCGGGGCTGGGAAAGCCTGTACATGCCCCGCCGCGAGGAGGATGTGCCTGCCAATGCACCGGAGTCCGAGGTCCGCATGGGCTACCTCCGGATGAACGGACGCGAGGTCTACAAGTTCGCGGTTTCGAAGTTCCAGTACGTGATCGAGGACGCGCTTGAGCAGACCGGTCTGCAGGTCGACGACATTGCACAGTTCGTCTGCCATCAGTCGAACATCCGCATCATCGAATCGGCCAAGGAGAAGATCGGTCTGCCGGACGACAAGGTCCACATCAACATCGACAAGTACGGCAACTCATCGGCTGGTTCGGTGGCCCTGTGCCTCGACGAGTTGACTCGTTCGGGACGGATCAATCCCGGCGACAAGGTCGTCTTCGTGGCCTTCGGTGCGGGCATGACCTGGTCGAGCAGCGTCTGGCAGGTCTGATTCCACCCCTGCTATCATGCTCCCATGAACACTTCACACGCAGTCATCTGTCCCGGACAGGGCGCCCAGGCCGTCGGCATGGGCAGGGCCTGGGCCGAATCCTGCACGTCGTCCCGCGAGATATTCACCCGAGCGGACGAGGTGCTGGGCGACTCCCTTGGCGCCACCCTGAGCAGCCTGTGCTTCGAAGGGCCATCCGAGCGACTCAACAAGACCGACGCCAGTCAGCCGGCGATCTACACCTGCTCCGTCGCGTCCCACGCGGGTCTCGTGGAGCAGGCGGGAGAGCTGGATGCCGGGGCATGCGCCGGCCTGTCCCTGGGTGAGTACACCGCATTGCATCTGGCGGGCGTCTTCGGATTCGAGGACGGCCTTCGTCTGGTGGCGGAACGGGGGCGATTGATGCAGGAAGCGGCCGAAGCGTCGCGTGGATCNATGGTGGCCCTGATGGGTGCGGACGAATCCCAGGCGGAGTCGCTGTGCCGTGCGGTGGTCGAGGAATGCGGTGCGGGGCATGTGCTCGTGCCCGCCAACTTCAACGCGCCGGGGCAGATCGTGCTGTCCGGTGACGTCACCGCCTGTGCAGCGGCCATCGACCGGGCCGGGGACGCCGGTTTCAAGGCGAAGGAGCTGGTGGTGGCCGGTGCGTTCCATTCCTCGCTCATGCAGCCCGCGGCCGATGCGATGTCCGATCGCCTGTCCGAGGTCGATTTCAGCCNCCCGACGATGCGGGTCTGGAGCAANGNGACGGCNGAANCCCATGATTCNGCCGACCCGGAACAAATCAAGTCGCGGCTCGTCCAACAGATAACCGAGCCGGTACGATGGGCCCAGTCCTGTGCCGCGATGATCGGAGAAGGCGTTCAGCAGTTCGATGAACTGGCTCCCGGAAAGGTCCTGAAGGGCCTCATGCGACGAGTCGATCGAGGGGCCAAGGTGGAGACACACGATGAACCGAAGACGGTCACGATGGATTGAGACGAGCCGGCCCGCGGGCGGGCTGCTCATCGCCGCACTGGTCGCCCTGCTTCCGATGGGTCTGGCCGGCTGTGGTGGTGATGAAGAAGAGAAGCAGGAGGTCGCCGTGGCACCTCCACCGCCTCCTCCTCCGCCCCGTCCAAAGTGCGCTCTGGGCGATCTTCGCGAAGAACTGCAGGTCAGCAGCAAGGTCAGGCTCAGTGAAGCCGAAGCGCCGCCCAACTGCGATGACCGCAGGAATCTGCTGGTCTTCTTCGATGCCTTCGTGAACGGCCAGGCCGACACCCTGCGCGAGATGATGGATATCCAGGACAGCATGCAGTTGGAAGCCATGCTCAATGCGGAGCAGTTGGCTTCGGTGACGACGCGTATTCGCGAGGTCACGCTCGAGACCGGCATCAGTCCGGAAGGTCGTCCCTGCGTGCTGGCGTTGTACCTGCTCGACGACGGCTACCAGGCGCAGATGTGGTACTTCAAGGATCCGCTGGGCGGTTCCTCGTTCTCCAGTGCCCCCCAGCCTCCGAACGTCGTCGACCGGCTCAGNGGCAACNACATGGTCGAGTCATGGTTCGNACTGCTCCAGGAGGAGCGGGATCGNGGCAGCGAGTACGACGACATGCTGGATGATCTCGGCCAACCCGCCCAGAGCACCAGCGGCTCGGGAGGCGGCACTTCCGGCGGCAACATGGTTCCACCGAGCCGATCCCCGTCGAGTCCTGGTGGACCTGCTGCACCACGGGGTCCCTCCGGACCGCGTACGCCGGGTGGTCCCCGAACCCCCTGAGTGCAACCCGGTAGGTGACGGTTCACTTCGGTAGAATNGGTATTCACCACGGACACGTCCTCCCAATCATCTTCACCTTGAAAATTGGAGCCCGAACATGACTCCTCCTGCTGATGCGACGGAATCTCGGGTCGCCATCGTGNCGGGTGCCAGTCGCGGCATCGGTCGTTCCATCGCCACTCGTCTTGCCGCCGACGGGCACCATGTGGTGCTCGTGGCCCGTTCCGCCGATCCGCTTGCGTCGCTTGCGGCCGAAATCGAAGCGGCCGGNNGNAANGCGTGCGCCTCGCCGTGCGATCTGTCCGACGGTGAAGCGGTCACCGCGATGGTGGAGAGCGTGGCCTCCGATCATGNACGACTCGACGTCCTCGTCAACAACGCCGGGATCACCCGTGACGGGTTGATGCTGCGGATGACCGACGAGGATTTCGACGAGGTGCTGAACGTGAATCTGCGTTCCATCTTCATCGCGTGCCGGGCTGCGGCCCGCCCCATGATGCGGGGTCGGTTCGGTCGCATGATCAACATCAGTTCGGTGACCGGCCTCATCGGCAATCCGGGACAGGCGAATTACGCCGCCGCCAAGGCGGGCATCATCGGAATGACCAAGACCATCGCCAAGGAATTCGCGTCCAAGGGCGTGACCGCCAACGTGGTGGCGCCAGGCTTCATCGAGACCGAAATGACCGAGGCCCTCGGCTCGGCGGTGCTGGAGGAGGCCGCCAAGCGGATTCCCCTGAAGCGCCTCGGCCAGGGGGACGACATCGCTCATGCGGTTTCCTATCTGGCGTCCGAAGGGGCGGGGTACGTGACCGGGCAGGTCCTGACCGTCGACGGCGGCATGGTCTGCTGAGGCTCTTTCCCACCCGGGTGGCGGAATTGCCCCCTCAGACCCGATACGGGTACAATGCAGGCCCCCGCAGTGGGGTACAGATCTACTCAGGAGATTCACCGTGATCGAAAGTGAAGTCGAAGCCAAGGTCATCGAAATNGTGTCGGAGCAGATGGGTGTCGATCGTGGTGAAATCACCCGCGAAACCAGCTTCGCGAACGACCTGAACGCNGACAGCCTCGATACCGTCGAGCTGGTCATGGAGTTCGAGGACGAGTTCGAGACGTCCATTCCGGACGACGAAGCCGAGAAGATTCAGACGGTCGGACAGGCGATCGACTACATCATGTCGGTCAGCTCCTCCTCCGCCTGATCGGGACACGATTCAAGAAACAGACCGTTCCCGACGGGAGGCATTTGCAGCATGGCATCCAATGGTCGGCGTCGTGTTGTCATCACCGGATTCGGTGCCATCACCGGTCTCGGAGATGACGCGCCGTCCCTCTGGGACGGTCTCAAGAACGGTCGCTCCGCATTGGGGCCGATCACCGCGTTTCCGCTCAGTGACGAATGGCTGACTCAGATCGCCGGCGAGGTCTCCCCCGATTGGGATCCCGCCAAGCGGATTCCCGCGGGCGATCACAAGCGGATGGACCGCTACTCGCTGCTCGGCGTCTACGCGGCCATGGAGGCGGCGGAGCATTGCGGCATCGACTTCCACGCCGGTGACCCGTATCGCCGTGGAGTGGTCTTCGGCAGCGGCATCGGTGGCATCATCACCATCGAGATGGGGCATCTCAAGCTCATCAACAAGGGCCCCAAGCGTCTGAGCCCGTTCAACGTGCCCAAGCTGATGGCCAACGCCGGGGCCGGAAACATTTCGCTTGCCCTGGACCTCAAGGGTGTGAACTCTTCGCCGGCCACGGCCTGCGCCTCCGGCGGGCACGCCATTGCCGAGGGGTTCCAATTCATTCAGCGTGGCAACGCCGACGTGATGGTCTGCGGTGGCGGCGAAGCGGCTGTCTCGACCCTCTGCATCGGCTCCTTCTCCGCCATGAAGGCCCTGTCGACCCGGAACGATGAGCCGACGAAGGCCTCTCGTCCCTTCGATCGGGACCGTGACGGGTTCGTGCTGTCCGAAGGGGCCGCAGCGCTGGTTCTCGAGGAGGAGTCTCACGCCAAGGCGCGTGGGGCGGAGATCTTCGGTGAGGTGCTCGGTTTCGGAATCACCGGTGATGCCCATCACATCGCCGCTCCGGACCCGGTGGGAACCGGTGCCCGGGTGGCCATGGAGCATGCTCTGGCCGACGCCGGCCTGGCCACCACCGACATCGACTACATCAACGCCCACGGTACCTCGACCCCCCTCGGAGACGCGGCGGAGGTTGCGGCGGTCAAGGAACTCTTCGGCGATCATGCCAAGTCGCTGGCGATGTCCTCGACGAAGTCCATGACCGGTCACGCCCTCGGGGCGGCCGGCGGCATCGAGTCCGTGGCCGTGGTCAACGCCATCCGAGAAGGCGTGCTGCCACCGACGATCAACCTGGACAATCCCGATGAAGGATTCGATCTGGACTTCGTCGCCAACGAGGCCCAGGAGCGTCCCGTCCGGTACGCCCTGAACAACTCGTTCGGGTTCGGTGGACACAATGTGTCCCTGGTCTTCGCTCGCTACGAAGACTGATTCTCCCGCTGCGGGCGGTGATCATCAGAACGGAAGCGTGATGCCCGTGTAGACGTAGACGCTGTCGCGTCCCGGATTGTCCGAGTACAGTCCGGCGTTGGAGATGTGGTGCCATCGCACGCCGACGATCCAACGGTTGTTGTTGCCGACGTCGAAGGTGGCTCCGATGCCGGCCTGCGGCGTGAAGTTGAACTCCGAGCCGCCGATCGGGACGTTCTTGGACGTTCCAAGCAGTCCCACTCCGCCGTCGGCGTAGATGGACCAGGTGTCCCGCTGGATGAAGTGCCATTGGAAGAGGAGGTCGAGGCCGACGCCGAAGGCATCGCCTCCGTCCTGGAAGAAGCCCCAGAGTTTGAGTTCGGGTGCGAAGGCGAAGCCGTCCACCATGAAGTATTCCCAGGTTACGCCGATGCCGAGTTCGTTGTTGCTGTCGCCCTTGACGTCGACGCCCCAGCCGCCGAGCACGCCCCATCGCATGGATCCCTCGGAACCGAACGCAGGTACCGAAGCGGCCTCGGTGGGGCTGGTGTCGTCATGGAACATCGCGGGAGCGATTCGAATCTTCGCTTCGGACTCCAGGGTCGCTTCGAGGTTGGCCATGGCTTCTGCACGCTGGGCGAGATTCTGTTCCTCGAAGGTCGGCGCCGGTTCAGTCAAGGAGAACGCGGTGGATCCGGGCAGTGCGGACGCGATGAGGAGCGTGGTGGAAAGCAGCATGGAAGGTCCTTTCTTGAGGGGCGAAAGTATGGTCATAGGCTAAATCCACGCTGTCTCGAGTACAAGGCGGGTGAACGTATGGGGGTGCGATAGGTGGCTTGAGGCCAAAAAGAACCGCCGCCTGGAAGCTCCGACTCTCCAGGCGACGGGATGACGCGGCTAAATGCCGCGTTCGTAGGCTGTTGTCACGATGCTGGGGGCCTTGGTCGCCCCCGGCAGGACATGGCCACGGTAGCCGGCTCGAGGCATGACGGCAACGGGGGGTTGACTGGATTCCCGCCAAATGAGCATAAGCACTTGCAGGACATGTACTTACGAAATAAAGCACCTGCCTGACGACTCGGGTGGATGAGGTCGGTGATCCGGACATGGCCACGGTGGGATCCGGATGTCGGCTGGTGGTGGGCAGGATGCTGCCGTTGGATCGGGCACGTCTTCGCCCACCGCTTTCGGGCCGAAGGTGTTCCTGGCCCCGGATCCATCGGTGGCCTGCGGAGCAAGGCGGGAGTGCACGGGTATCTTTCCCGGCGGCAAGTGATACCGTATGATGACACTCTTGACTGACCCCATCGTCTAGTCAGGTCCAGGACGTCAGGTTTTCATCCTGAAAACAGGGGTTCGAATCCCCTTGGGGTCGTTGATCGGAAACCCGCGGAGCTCCGCGGGTTTCCTGATTTACAGTGCTGGGGTCCCATGGTCGTACTGGTCCTTCTTCTGGCTCTCCTGGAACCACTTCCGCCGCTTTCCGGGGCGGTCATGGAATCACTTGAGGAGGTCGAGGACGATCGTGATGCACCCGATGCAGGATTTCTCGCTCTCTTGAAGCAGGTGCGGACCTGGCCGCCGGAGGCAAGTCCGGTCGACGGTGCGATGGAACTGGACCACGACGAATTCGTATCGTCGCCGGCCTCCCATCGTGGCGTGTTGGTGATGATTACAGGTCGTCTGGAGCAGGTGAAGCAGCTCGCCCGTCCACTCGAAAAGGTGCAGGAGTGGTTCGTCCGTCCGCCCGGTGGTCGTCCGGTCATGGTCTACGTCCCGTCTCCCGGGAAGCCGCTTGTGCGTCCGGGCGACGACGTGACGCTCGGAGGCTACTTCTACAAGCGGCTTCAGATCGAGGATCGCCAGGGGGTCCTGCGTGCCTATCCGGTCTTCATCGGTGGCCAGCCCCGCGTGGTGATGTTGGAAAGTCAGGAAGTGGAGGCTGCACTTCGTGACGCCCGTGCCNATACCTCCAGAATGGTGATGGTGATTGCCGGCCTGGTGGGGCTGGTGCTGGTGATGGTGGGGCTGATGGTGTTCATCCGCCGCTCCAAACGGAAATCGAGGAGGCCGGGAATCTTTGGCGAGGTGGATCCGGAGCCGCCGATGCCTTCACTTCCGGAAGACCCCGCCGAAGCCATGGCGGAGTTGATGCGACGCAACAACGAGGATTCATGAGTTCCATCTCCGTTCGATGTGCTGGAGGAGACTACGAGGTCATCGTCGACCCCGGAGCCATNCGTACGCTCGGTTCCCGGGCCCTCGATGTGGTCCGTGGTCGACGGATCCTCCTGGTGGCCGATTCGGCCGTGGCGACAACGCACGCCGACGCCGCGGCGGCCCGCCTGGTCGAGTCGGGATTCGAAGTGCATCGGTGCAGTATCGTGGCCGATGAGCATCGCAAGAACATGGAGACCGTGGAGTCGCTCTACCAGTCGGCTCTGCAGGCCGGGCTGGGACGGGACGATGCGGTGGTTTCCGTCGGCGGTGGTTTGGTGGGGGATGTCGCTGGATTCCTCGCGGCGTCCTACCTGCGGGGCATCGACTTCATCAATGTTCCGACCACCCTGCTGGCGATGGTCGATGCGTCGGTGGGAGGAAAGACCGGTGTCAATCTGCCGCTGCCCGGTGACGGCACCGTCTCCCGTCTCGGCAAGAATCTTGCGGGTGCCTTCTGGCAGCCTCGGCTGGTCCTTGCGGATCCGGAGTTGCTGGTATCCCTGGACGCTCGGCATCGTCGGTGCGGATTGGCTGAATGCGTCAAGCACGGGCTCATCGACTCGCAGTCGCTCCTGCAGGGGATCGATGCGAGGCTCGACGGGATTCTGGCCGTCGATGCCGCTTCGGTGGCCTGGCTGGTCGACGAGGCGGTTCGAATCAAGGCCAAGGTCGTCGAGGAGGATGAACGGGAGCATGGCCGCCGGGCGGTCCTGAATCTCGGTCATACCTTCGCCCACGCCATCGAGCCGATCGAGTCGCTCGATCTGCTGCACGGTGAGGCCGTATCGATCGGGCTGGTTGCGGCCATTTCCCTGGCGGGCACTCTGGGCCGGCTCGAGGGAGATTGGGCGGATGGATTCATTGCCCGCCTCGAGCGGATTGGATTGCCCATCCGGCTGCCCCGCCCGGTTGCGGCCGGCGAACTGCTGCTTCGCATGGGGTACGACAAGAAGGCCCAGGGTGGCTCCCTCACGCTGATCGTGCCGGAGGCTCCCGGTCGGGTCTCGATCGTGCCGGAGGTCCCCGAGAAGGCCATCGAGACCTCGTGGCATGCCGTCGGAGCGGACTGACCAGGGTCCCATATTCAAGGCCGCTTTTCATGCCCGCCGATGATGTTCGGGGAGCATTCGGTTGCTCCCGGGCGCGATCCGCGCCGAAACCGGCCAGGGAGGGTCACTTCGTGCGAACCATCGCCATCGTCAATCAGAAGGGTGGATGCGGCAAGACCACGACCGCCATCAACCTTGCCGCAGTGCTCGCCAAGCAGGGGGTCCGGACGCTGCTGGTGGACATGGATCCCCAGTCCCACTGCGCGGCCGGACTCGGAGTACCCGAATCGAGAATTGAAACCGGCATTGCCGAGGCCATGCTTTCGGATCTGGATCATGGATTCGATCCCGGACCGATGCTGTGGGAAGTCACGCACGGGTTGGATCTGCTGCCCAGCACCATGATGCTGGCCGGTCTGGAATCGCCCGATGGCGGACTCTACGCGCTGCCGGATCGAGATCGTCGGCTCGCCCGGGTCCTGCAGGAATGCTCCGTGCGGTACGACATCTGTCTCATCGACTGCTCGCCGTCCATCGGCCTGCTCACCTACAACGCATTGCGTGCGTCCACCCAGGCGTTGATTCCCGTTGAAACCGGATACTTCTCTCTTCGCGGTGCCCGACGGCAGTGGGGGACCATCCAGTCGCTGATCGAGCGGATTGCCCGACCGATTCAATGCAACATGCTGCCGACCCTCTTCAATCCGGAGTCTCGGCTCGCTACGAGGATTCTCGAGGCGCTTCACCAGCACTTCCCGGAGCATCTGCTTCCGATGATGATCCGCGAGCACGAGCCGCTTCGCGAAGCGGCATCCTTCGGTCAGCCGATCACCGAGTTTGCTCCGGGCAGTGA
Organism: Phycisphaerae bacterium; assembly: GCA_002591705.1. The sequence goes on along the minus strand of PAAB01000011.1, from coordinate 6,847 downwards.
AGCCGAGCAGGACTACGTCGCGCTGGCCCGCTGGATCATCGAGCATCCTCCCCAGGTGCAGCCCGAACTGCTCGATCGTCGGTCGGCCGCGTCGGTGCCTCCGCCGCAAGTCCAGCCTTCGACCCGGGTCGGGGAACTGGCGCTGCGGATGCAGGCGGGGTTCGATGCCACGCCCGCACCGCCCGCACCGCCCGCGACCTCCGAGACGAGTGCGGAGTTCAGGTCGTCCGATGCCTCATCCCCGGGCCCCGACCCGGTGGACGCGCCCGACTACGGGGTGGTCATCACGGATCAGGGGATCTGCTTCCGACAGCCCGGTCTTCCCGAACAGAGCATGTCCATTTCCGCCGATTTCAATGGGTGGTCCGCATCGGCAACCCCGATGCGGTTCGACCGGGCACGGGGATGCTTCGAGGCCATCGTGCCGCTGCCCCCGGGTCAGTACCGGTATCAGGTGGTCATCGACGGTCGAAGCCGGATCGATCCGTACAACGAGGCGACGGTCACCGGTGAAACGGGATCGAGCACGAACTGTTTCACGCTGGCCCCCACGACATGACTTCGCAGCCCGATCCCTTTGCAACCCTGACGGATCTCTTCACCACCCCCGCAGCGGTGTCGGATTTCCCCGAAGCGCCCGTGGCGTGCGAGATCGAGCCGCGCATCGAATGCCTGCTTCCCGGTCATCTTCCGGTGCGAGCCGCAGTGTGGTTCGGACCGTGTGCGTGGGCACTCAATGCGGATGCCGGTGCGGCGGGCCTGCTTCGCATCGAGGAGGACTCGATCGGCCTGCACTGCATGGCCGACACCGTGCTTCCCCGGCCGGATCGGGAGCAGGCTCTGGGAGCGGCGATCGAACTGATGGCCGCACGATGTCGCCGCTGGGCCGTCGTACCGACGGCCGACTGGGACGTGGTGCACCTGGCCACGGCGGGATTCGACCGCATCACGATCCTGAGCGGGACCGACCAGGCTGCGGTGGTCGCGGCGTACCAGCTGTGCAAGTCGTTCGCGGCGCTGCCGGATGCGGTCCAACTCGATCTGGGCGTCTGCTTCGCGGGTTCGACTCCGTCGGTCGCGGCCGAAACGGGATCGCGGCTGGCGGACACCGTGCATGACCAGCTTGGATTCGAGATCGCCATTCGCGAGAGTCTTCATCACATCGACGCATCGGCGGCACAGGTGCAGGCCTGTCGCTTTCCAAATCATCCCCATGGCATCGACGGAGTCGTCGCGGACCTGCATCGGGGCCTGGCGGCCGCGTCGGCCGAGCGTCCCGCGTGCGCGGCGGTCGAACCGGAGCCATCGCCGGCCTTGCTGGAGGATTCGGTTCCCGAACCGATGATCGACGTGCCGCCGCCCCCCCTCGTGGTGGCCGACGAGCTGCTTCAGCCGCTGGATCTCGAGCCACCGATCGAGCAACCGGATGTCGAAGCGGAGGTCGACGGCGACGAGTTGACCGGGCATGTGCCGGGCCTCGTGGCCCTGCCGGTCGGTTGTCCTGCGTGCCCGGAGGTTGAACTCGCAGTGGATACCGAAGGGCGTGTTCACTGTCTGGGGCGTACGTCGGCGTTGCGGCAGTTGCAGGTCGCGTCCCGATGGGTGACGGACCATCACGAGCTGCTCGCGTTGGCATGCCCGGGGCTGCTGTCCGGATCCGCCCAGGAGCCGTCATGTCATCTGTTCACGCCGCATCCCCCGGAATTGGCGGATCTGCACGGCAGCGATCTGCAGCTGCACCTGCTGACCCGGGTCGAGGTCGGTTCCGAATCGACCTGGTATTCCTGTCCTCTCTCCTGATTTCGAAGTGCGGGGGAGCGGCGGGCCTCCCCTGCATTGCCGTGTCGGATGCGAGGGGGTAGCCTTGACGAAATGGTCCGTGTGAAATCACAGATCGAATCAGCAGACATCCGTACCGGGTGGTTGGATCTGCTGTTTGCTCCGAGAGCGGTGGCCTTTTTCGTGGTGCTGGGGTGCGGTGCGGTGCTGGCCGTGGCCACCACGTTGGAGCCGGCTTCGGGCGGGATCGGTACCCATACGCAGTTGGGGCTGCCGCCCTGCGGATGGATCGTACGTCTGGATCTTCCGTGCCCCACCTGCGGCTTCACGACCGCCTTCACCAACGTCGTGCACGGGGACTTCGTCTCGGCGTTCGCCGGTCAGCCGTTCGGGGCGGTGCTGGCCTGTGCAACGGCGGTGTTTTTCGTGGGGGGACTGGTCGTTCTGATCACCGGAGCCCCTCTGGGAGGGGTGTTGTGCCGTTTCTGGACCATCAAGGTCACTTGGGTGGTCCTGGCCATGTTGATTCTGAGCTGGGGCTATACCATGCTTCGTTTCCGAGGCCACATATGACGCGACGACTCCTACTGGTCATTCTGTTCGTGCTCCCGCTGCTGGGCGGCTGGGGCTGTGGTGCCTTCTACCTGGCCGGGGGAATGGCCCAGAGCTTCGAGTACCAGAAGCTGGTCGAAGTGCTTCCTCGCTACGAGGGGCTCGAGCACAAGACCGTGGCGGTAATCGTCGATGCCGACCTCGGCACGCTGCATCAGTATCAGCTTCTGCCGGAAGTGATCAGTTCGGGAGTGGGTGGCCTCATTGCACGTGAAGTGTCCGGAGCCCGGGTGTTGACCTCCGGAGCAGTACGTGAGTGGCAGTTCACGACGCCACGTTGGAACGCACTGCCCTACAGCGACATGCTCAAGGCGCTGCAGGTCGAGCGGATCATCCTGATCGACATCCACACCTTCCGACTGAATCCTCCCGGCAACCGGTGGATCTGGGAAGGGGAATGTGCCGCGACCATCGGAGTCATCGAGGACGACGGACACAATCCGGACGAGTTTGCGGACGCCTACCACATCACGGCGCGGTTTCCGACGATCAAGCAGCTCGATCGCGACTCGGCCTCTCCGGAGGTCATCGAGACCGGGCTGGTCACGGAGTTCATGAAGCAGACCGCCTGGCTGTTCTATCCCCATCTGGAACCCAAGTACCCCGATCGCTACAAGCCCGAACTGGATCAGACGCAATGAGACTTCGAACGGCAACGCTCCTGGGTGCATGGGCGACGGCAGCTCTGTGCCTACTTGAACTCGGTGGGTGCAACATCGTGTCCGCAGTGAGCTTCGTGGCCCGGCCGGAGCCGGAGGTCGAGGCCAAGTACGACCTGCAGGATGTCCCGACCGTGGTCTTTCTCGACGATCGTCGCAATCGGATCAGCCCGACCCGTCTGCGTCGGGTGATCGCCGAGGAGGCGACCACCGTCCTCATGGAGGAGGGAGTCGTGTCCAGGCAGAACATGGTGCCCGCCCGCGACGCCATTCGGGTCTCGAGCCGGCATGATCGAGCCGGGAAGTTGCTCTCGGTGCATGCGATCGGCGAAGCCGTGGGTGCCGAGCAGATCATCTATGTGAGCGTCGACGAGTTCGCCCTGACCCGCGACGGTCAGACTCCGGAACCCAAGTCGATCTGTCGGGTCCGCGTCATCGACGTCAAGGACGAAGAGCGTCTCTTTCCCGATCCGGCTTCGGACAACAGCTACGGGTACTACCAGCTGGTCGTGGATCTGCCGAACGTGGATCCGCACGGATTCCATACCATTTCGATCCGCAACGATCTGAACGATCGGCTGGCCGTCGCGACGGGGGACGAGATCGCCAAGCTGTTCTTCACCTACACGGTGTCCGAACTCGGCGGTCGCATCGAGCCACGGTGACCCCCGTGCGTGTACTCCACCTTGTCGACATCCAGCCCGGAACCGATGGTCGGTGCCTGCACCGGCTGGTGCGTCGTACCGTCGAAGGCCTGCAGGGCTGCGGGGAGCACGTGGTGCTGGAAGTCGGGGGCGGGGAGCGGCGACAGCCGTATCTGCCCCGTACGTCGGGGCGGCTGGGGCCGTCGCGCATGCTGGTGGGAGGCGGCGTGTCCGGAGAGCCCCTCTGGCGGGTTCTGGAAGTCTGGGCGAACGCGGGGCGACCCTTCGATCTCGTTCATTGCTGGGGTGACGCCTCGCTTCGCCTTCGGGCGGCGTGCGCCGGTGGACCTCCCACCTACTGCACTCTCGATTCGATGGTGCTCGATGCATCCATGATGATCGATGTGCACGATCTGTCGGGCATCGTTCCACTGGAGATCCAGGTCGGAAGCGTCGGCATGGTCGACGCGCTGCACGAGGCCGGATTGGAGCTGGAGGTGGCGGTCGTTCCGTTCGGTCTCGACGTGGATCGGTCCTCCGCGGATCCCGTCCGGCGTGATTCCTGGGGTGTCGACGACGGCACCATGGTCTTCGGCGTGGTCGGAGACCGGATTGGCAAGGCATCGCTGGGATCCCTGGTCGGAGTGCCGGTCCGCCTGGCCGCGTCCGGACGCGACGTTCGCATCATCGCCTCGGAGGAGACCGGTGGATTTGCCGATTGCCGTCGCTGGCTGCACGACATGGATCGGAAGGGGCTGCTGGTGGCCGACGACATGACGCAGGCAGCAGGAAGCTCGGTGGACTTCGCACTGGCCCAGGGCACCACGGGACGCTGCGGTGAGGTCACGGGCCTGCTGGCGATCCTGGAATCACTCGACGCGTCGCGGCCGGTTCTGCTCGGGCACGGACATCCCGCCTGCCGCGAGCTGTCCGAATGCGACGCCGTCTTCTCCGGCATGGACCACGCGGAGACCGATGCGGCCCGATGGCTGCTCAGTCGCAGCGGAGACCAACGCGTCGATGCGAGTGGTCTTCTCAGCGATGTGTCGACCTGGTGCGGGTCGCTGGCCGGCCGCTACGCCGTGCTGGCGGAGTGATCGGGTTCCAGCAGTCCGAGGTTGCGGGCGGCTTCGAAGTAGATCGTCCGAAGCAGTTCATCGGACAGGCGATGGCCACGCAACGTCGGTGAATCCAGCGGTCCGTACGTCTCGGGATCGACCATGTGCAGATCGGGATCCGCGATGGGCGAGGGGCCGTCGTAGTCGGATTCGAACAGGGTTCTGAGGGCCCAGTACCGACTGGCGTACAGGTCGTAGGCCTCCTCGAGCGAGGATGCCTTGGCGGTCATTTCGTTTCCGTCGGGGGCCGCCTCGAGGTGATCGTCGGACGTGAGGATGTCCGATCCGAACAGGATGCGTCCGGACCAGCGGGTGAGGAATTCGGTGAAGCGGATGCTGTCGTGCCGACTCAGTTCCCGCACCATCCATTTGGTCGCCGAGGTATCGAGGTGAAGGTTCGGATGGCGGGAAAGCATGCCGTCGAGGAAATCGAGGTCCTCGGGCCATCCGCCGAAGTGGGCCGCGATCCAGGGGACGGGGTAGAGATCAAGGAGTTCCTCGAGTGGTTCGTACTGCGAGGCCTTGGTTCCGAATCGATCGGCATCGTTGTAGCGGGTGGCGAACCAGGTGTCCGGATCGGCGATGTGCACCATGAACTTCATGTCGAGGGACGCGGCAAGATCCATTGCGTCGCGTCGGACCGGGCTGCCCAGGCGCAGCAGATCGGGGTCGCCGACTTCCTCGCCGTATTCGACGCCGCGCGGTGCACACCAGAACTTCACGATCTTTGCGCCCAGTGCACGGAAGCTACGGATGCGGTCCATGAAATCGGGGCCGTGGGCGATGCGCCGGTCCGGATTCGAGAAGGACGGGATGGCGATGAACTGCACCATGTCGCCCAGCGCCTCGGACACGCTTTCGACCTGCTCCAGCTGGGTCATTGAGAGACAGTGGCGAATGCCCCAGGCCATGGCGATCTCGCGGTACAGCTTCGCGGCACGGGTGCCGCCCACGTGGAGATGCACGTCGACGATCGGTGTGGGGGGTGGTCCCATCTCGATGGCGGCTTGCCGGAAATCGATGCCCAGAAGATTGGCTGGATGTGGTGGGTGCTCGCTGCTCATCGTGAAGATGATAGGGCGTGGCCGAAGGGGGGTGGCGGATCAGTGCACGGGCAATTTCTTGCGAGTGGGCGTTTCGTCGTGGGGCTCGAGCACCTTGTACTTCAGGGGCTTCTCCGGATCCTTGACGGTGCCCAGGGCCTTGACCAGACCGAGGTAGATCCGGCAGTCGGCATCCGGTGCCAGATGGCCCACCAGTTCGCAGTCCATGAAGTATTCACAGCGATGGAGGATGGGAGCGCCGGTGACCAGTTGCGACGTCGGTATCGCGACGTACGGATCGTCGCCCCGCTGGGGGGGTGGGTTGAATCTCCGCTGGAGGAGTCGATCGTCATCCAGCAGGCGGCACATGCCGAAGCATCTGCTGTCCCGCAGGAGTGGTTCGATGGGGGTTCCACGCGGAATGGAGATCATGAGGATCAGCGGATCTTCGCTGCAGATCTGAACTCGACAGGTCATGACCCCGGTTCGGGTGTCTTCATGCGCTGCGGTCACGAGAAATCCGCCGCTCGGTATCCGGTTGATGACATCTGCGATCACGTTGCGACTGACCATCATGAATCCCCGAAATCAGGTCGTTCTGAACGTGCTCCCCCCCAGAAGGAGCCAAGTAAGTCTGGCCCCAAAATCGACACGCGGCCGTTGTGATCACGGCTTTCGTTCGAAACGTGAGATTGGGGATGCCCCTGGAATGGCTAAAAAAAGCCATTCACTCGCTAAGTCTCTTTGTGACAGGGGAATGGGTTTATTTCCGGACCACGACAGTCGACGAATGTGGGAATCGGGGCAGGTTCTTGAGGAAAAGTGTTGAAATGTGGGGCGAAGTGGGCTAATTTCCCAAACTGAAACACATGAGGACTTGATGAGTGCTGTTTACAGGGGAATACGAACACTCGATCGACGCCAAGCAGCGTCTGGCCATTCCTTCGGATCTTCGGGGTCGCTTGGACCCGGAAATCCATGGATCGGCTTTC
>PAAB01000010.1 GCA_002591705.1 Phycisphaerae bacterium | reverse complement strand
GGGTTCAGTTTTCGGCGAGGAGATCCCGGCCTTCGCAATATCCCCCTGCGGTGTGGGTGTGGCCGGACCACTGGGCCCAGTCGGAACGGCATTCGATGAAGAATCCATTCTCGTTGTCACCGGGGACGCCGCGGTGCCACAGGCCGTTGTATTGCGCGACATCACCGGTGCTGCCTCGCTGCCCGGCAACCACGTAGTCGTGCTTTTCGGCCGTTTCGGCCGAGACCTGGGTCACGCTGCCGTCGCACATGCTTGCCACGGGGCTGGATCGCCATGAAGCATTGAAGTAATGCGGATAGCACCCGTCGTAGGACCAGGTGTCCTCGTTGGCGTCGCCGGCGGGGACATGGTAGGTGGCCAGGGAGTCTCCCCAGTTGGCTCCGCACTCACCGGTGGTGAGATTCTGCAACCAATGGATCTCCATCAGGAAGGTCTTCTGACTGGAGAACTTCGAGGTGCCCTGGGCCGGAGGAATGAAGCCGCCGGGAATGGACATGGGGTCGGAGAAGAAGTCCGCCGGATTGCCGCCTTCATCCGGGATGCGGTAGACGTGGCAGTTCACCATGTTGGGGGGTGAGAGAGCGTACGAAGACGGCTGAAGCAGGAACGGAAGCTCCAGCGGCGCGTTCTGTCCGCCGATGAACGTCGTCTCGCACATGGTGCCGTCGTCATCCCAGCACTGCTGCAGTTCCCGGGTGATCACCCGGTCCTTGGGGGACCAGAACGCCTTGTGATAGCACTTGTCCTCCATGTACTCGGCGATGTGCCGGGTGTTGGTGAAACGGAAGGTTCCCACTCGCGGGAAGTTCCAGATGGATGTGGTCAGTCCCTGCGGGAAGCAGTAGGGCACCTGGTGGCAGGGCCAGTCGAGGCCGAAGTAGTGCGTACTGTCCCCGAGTTCACAGGCGAGCACGCCGGGCAGGACGGTGTAGGAACCGGAGTTTCCCCCGCCGCTCCAGTACCGCGCACGCCATCGTTGCATCGCCGTTGATGCCTGAAGTCCGGTCCAGGAGCCGTCGGGGCCCGAGGCCAGGTTGCTGGGGGTGCCGGTCCAGAGCACGTTGTTGTTGTCGTTGGAGTACATGTTGTGGGCCGTGTGCACGTTTCGGATGTTGCTCTTGGCCTGTCCGATCTGGGCATTGTCCCGGGCGCGGCTGATGGCCGGCAGCAGAATGCCGACGAGCAGGGCGATGATGGAGATCACCACCAGCAGTTCCACCAGAGTGAATCCTCGGTTTCGTATACGTACCATTCAGTAGCTCCTCTCAGGACCTCGGTGGGGGTCCGATGCTGAAGTTCGATTCGTAGGTCGTGGCGATGGCCGGTCGCGTGGACGGTCGAACATTTCGATGGCGGGCGATGAGATGTGGGGCCGGCCCGCCATGCCCAGAATGTTGGATTTTCGCGTTCTTGTCAATGATGAAAACCCAATGGTGACGAAATGGGGCCAACTTGCCGGTTGGACCCCGGAATCCCGTTTGGACGCATCTCATGTGAAACGGACGATGCCTACTTGGCCGAGGTCGCCAGCCATTCCTTGGCGGCATCGGTCAGTTGCCGTCCCTGTCTGGTTCTGGCCAGATGGCCTATCTGCAGCAGGTAGGGCTCAACCAGATCCTCGAGGGTGCCGGCGTCCTCGCCCATGGTCGCGGCCACCGCCTCCAGGCCGACCGGACCACCTGCGTAGACCTTCTGGATGGTCTGGAGGTAGGTGCGGTCCAGGGCATCCAGACCGATTTCGTCCACCCCTTCGAGCGCCAGGGCATCGGTCACGACGTCGGTATCGATGTGGCCCTGATTCCGCACTTGCGCGAAGTCGCGTACCCGGCGGAGCAGACGAAGGCAGATCCGTGGCGTGCCGCGGCTGCGTTCGGCGATTCGAAGTCTGGCATCGGCCGTGATCTCCTTCAGTCGCAACCGATCCATCGCCCGTTCGAGAATCGCCTCCAGTTCCTCGACGTTGTAGTACTCGAGTCGATGGCTGATGCCGAACCGACTTCGCAACGCCGACGTCAGCAGTCCGGCGCGGGTGGTCGCACCGATGAGGGTGAACGGCTTCAACTGGTAGGTCACGACCTTGGCGTGCATGCCGGAGTCCAGCGTGAAGTCGATCTTGAAATCCTCCATGGCCGGGTAGATGTACTCCTCGACCGAGACGGGAAGGCGGTGGATCTCGTCGATGAACAAAATGTCTCGCGGCTGCATCCGGGTCAGGGTGCCGACCAGATCACTGCCGCGGGTCAGGGCCGGGCCGGAGGTGACGAACACCCTCGAGTCCATTTCGTTGGCCACCACGTGGGCCAGGGTCGTCTTGCCGAGTCCCGGAGGCCCGTGCAGCAGAAGGTGCTCCATCGGCTCCTCACGCTGCTGGGCGGCGTCCAGGGCAATGCGAAGTCGTTGGCGAAGATCCGTCTGGCCCGTGAATCCCTCCAGCCTGGTCGGTCGCAGGGAACGGGGCGTCTCCGCCGATTCGACCGGCCTGTCCTCCGTCTGCTGCTGGGCTGAAACGATGCGATCCTTCGCCATGGTTTTCGTTCGTCCTTCGAGTCACCCGCCGTGGCCGTGGGGCACGGGTCGAAGACGATCCTCCTTCCATTCCATCGACAGTTCGACGTCGCCATTGAGAAAAGGATCCAGGAAACCCCCCGCGAAGTCCAGACGCCAGCCCGGTGTCCACAGGGACCGGGAGCCCTGCTCCGACGCACCGGACAGGATCCATTCCGCCAGTTCCGAACGGGTGCTCACCAGCGAGGGGGCGATCTGCTGGGCAAGGCACCAGCAGCTCAGCGCGGTCCAGATGGAGTCGATCCGGATTCGATCGGTGGCGGATTCCTCCCGCAGCTTGGGGGGCAGTTCGGGGAGCGACTCCTCCGGGTGTCCATCTTCCAAGGAGGAAAGGAGGTCCTGTCCGTAGCGTTGGATCGTCGGCCGGGGCAGGCCCTTGATGGAAGCCATGGCATCCACGGAGTCGATGCGGCGGCGGGCGAGGTCACTCAGGCTTCCGTCCGGGATCAGGGTTCGGGGCGGCACGTTCGCGGCGTGGGCGAGTTCGTCCCGAAGCAGCACGAGACTGCAGAGACGGTACCACTGGTTTCGCCGCAGCGGATTCCTTCGGTGGAACTTGCGGCACACATTGGCCAGTTTGATGTCGAAGGCACCGGGCCGGCATCCTCGCTGGCATTCCTCCAGGCATTTGTCCAGATGGCCGTTGGACTCGAGCAGCGCCTTCATGCGCTCCCACACCAGTGGCAGGTACCGGACATCATCCGCGGCGTAGCGCTTCTGCATGTCGGACAGCGGGCGATCGTCCCATTTCGTGAACGTCATGCCCTTGGTGACCTGGTAGCCGGTCATGACGTCCACCGTCCTGGCCAGCGAGAGCGGATAGGACTGCCCGACGAAGCCGGCGGCGATCTGCGTGTCGATGATGTTCGCGGGGCAACGCCCGATGCATCGCTGGACGGGCTCGAGATCCTGGTCACCCGCATGCACGAGGGTCTCCAGCTCCGGGTCCGCGATCATCGCCCAGAGCGGTTCGAGGTCGTCGATTTCGATCGGGTCGATGAGAAAGAGTCGCTCGCGCGTCGCCAGCTGCACGAGGCACAGATGGGGCACGTAGGTTTCCTCGCCGATGAACTCGGTGTCGTAGGCGAATGCCCCGGCCTCGCGGATGTGTCGGACCACCTCCTCGAGTTCGGTCGCGGAGGTGACGAACGCCGTCGAATCGCCCGGTACGGCCGGGTGATCGGCAATCGGGGGTGGAGGGGTCTGCGCTCCCGAGTGGGAGGCCTCGTGATGGCGGTCCCGGCGGCTGCGTCGACCTCGTCGTGTGCTCATGGGTCAACAGGCTACCCGGCCGGACCGGTCTTCGCGAATGAAACGCGGGGGCACGCCGAAGCGTGCCCCCGCGCAGGGAGGAGCGATGGTGCTCGTCGAATCAGAAGTCCATGTCACCCATGGGGGGAGCCTTGTCCTTCTTCTCCTTGAGTTCGGTGATCGCACAGTCGGTCGTCAGAAGCAGTCCGCTGATGCTGGCGGCATTGCTGAGGGCCACGCGCTCCACCTTGGTCGGGACGATCACGCCGGCTTCCACGAGGTTCTCGTAGTTGCGGTTCAGGGCGTTGAATCCGAACTGATCGTGATCGGACTCGATGATCTTCTGGGCGACGATCGAACCGTCGACGCCGCAGTTTTCCGAGATCTGACGGATCGGTGCCGCCACGGCCCGGTGGACGATGGAGACGCCGACCGCCTCGTCGCCGTGGCAGGACTCCTTGAGGGCCTCGAGGCACCGACGGGCCTTGAGCACGGCCACCCCGCCTCCGGGCAGTACGCCTTCCTCGACGGCGGCACGGCAGGCGTGCAGCGCGTCCTCGACGCGTGCCTTCTTCTCCTGCATCTCGACCTCGGTCGCCGCTCCGACGTTGATCTGGGCGACTCCGCCGGCGAGCTTGGCCAGACGTTCCTGAAGCTTCTCCGTGTCGTAGTCGGAGGTGGACTGTTCGACCTGGGCACGGATCTGCTCGATCCGCCCGGTGATCTCGCTGGTCTCGCCTCCACCTTCGATGACCGTGGTGGCGTCCTTGGTGACGGTGACCTTCTTGGCCCGTCCCAGGTCATTGAGCGTCAACGTCTCCAGCTGCATGCCGAGCTCCTCCATCACCGGTGAACCACCGGTCAGGACGGCGATGTCCTGGAGCATGGCCTTGCGGCGATCGCCGAAGCCCGGAGCCTTGACGGCGGCGACCTTCAGCACGCCTCGGAGACGGTTGACGACCAGTGTCGCAAGGGCCTCGCCGTCGATGTCCTCGGCCACGATCAGAAGGCTGCGACCCGATTCGGCCACCTTGCCGAGGATCGGAATGAGATCCTTTGCCGCACTGATCTTCTTCTCGTGGATCAGAACGGCGCAGTCCTCGAGAACGCACTCCATCGTCGCGGGATCGGTCACGAAGTGCGGGCTGAGGTAGCCCTTGTCGAACTGCATCCCTTCGACGAGTTCGACGGTCGTATCGAGGCTGGATCCCTCCTCGACGGTGATCACTCCGTCCTTGCCGACCTTGTCCATCGCCTGGGCGATGATGTCGCCGATGGTCGAGTCCTGATTGGCCGCGCAGGTTCCGACCTGGGCGATCTCGTTCGACGAATCGACATGCTTGGACATGCCGGCGAGTTCGCTGCACATGGCCTCGACGGCCTTGTCGATGCCCCGCTTGACCTGGGTGGCGTTGGCGCCGGACGTGATGTTCTTGAGGCCTTCGGTGAAGATGGATTCGGCGTACACCGTGGCGGTGGTGGTCCCATCGCCGGCATCCTTCGAGCACTTGGANGCGACTTCCTTGACCATCTGGGCNCCCATGTTCTCGTAGGGNTCCTCCANTTCGATCTCCTTGGCGACNGTCACGCCGTCCTTGGTGACGGAGGGGGCNCCGAAGGACTTCTCNAGGACGACGACCCGTCCCGAGGGGCCCAGGGTNGTCTTGACGGCCTTGGCGAGTTTCTGGATGCCGCGNAGCATCCGCTCGCGGGCNTCGATGTCGTAGGCGATCTGTTTGGCTGGCATGNTTCTTCCTTCCTGCTGCTCGNNGTTCAGAGCGTGGTGGTTTTTCGGGTTGAGTCGGCTCGATCNGCGATCGGCGTGGNNGNGAGGGCCTCGTCGTCACGGGCCTGCCACATGGCGGACACGTGGCTGGCGTCGAACCAGATGTTGTTCTGCCGGGTCGTCACATGGATTCCGTTGGCGCTGCGGAGCGTCTGGACATCGATGACGTTGCGGATTTCGATCGGGTTGTCTTCACCCCAGAGGATCATGTCGAGCTCCTTTTCAGTGCCCATCATTTCCTGAAGGATGGTGAGAATCGGTCCACGTTCCATGGCAATGCTTCCTTCGTTCCGGTCGCAACCGGTGGTGTTTACTCGATGATGCCGAGGATGTCGTCCTCGGTCATGATCAGGTACTCGGCGTTGTCGACCTTGATCTCGGTTCCGGCGTAGGACGTGAAGATGACCTTGTCACCGGCCTTGACGGTGAAGGGGAGGTACTCACCGCTTTCGCGGTTCAGGATTCCCTTGCCGGTTGCGATGATCTCGCCCTCTCGGGGCTTGTCCTTGGCGGATTCTGGAAGGTAGATGCCGGATTCGGTCATCTCCTGCGGATCGGCCCGCTTCACGATCAACTTGTCGCCCAGTGGCTTGACGTTCATGGTTCCTGTCTCCTCAATGGCGTTCCCGAACAGGGCGCCCGTGGTTCTCTCGTGGCTCTGGCCACAGGTTTTCGTAGTGACGTTTCAGTACTCGGCGAAGCACTTCCAACAGTGCTTCAACATGCAATGGTCGGTCCAGCACGGCAAAGGCGCCGTCCCGGAGGGAGTGGGACAGGCCCCGAACACGTTCGCGTTCCGTGGCCTGACGTGGTCGGACGACGATCGTGGGAGGGGCGGGATCCAGCCTGCGAAGCAGTTTCAGAATCCTGAGGCCACCTTCGGAGTTGAGGGACGGCCGATCGGCGGACCCGGTTGAACGGGGTTGGACGGGGATCTCCAGATCCACCACGGCGATGTGGACGGGATTGGACTGGATCAGCTGGGCGGCCTCCTCACCCGAATCCGCCTGCATCGCCCGGATCCCCAGGGGATTCAGCAGGCTCGGAAGCTGCTCGACCGCAGGACGTTCACGCCAGCCACCGTAGGTGAGCAGGAGATTCAGCCGCGGGGCGTTCTGGTTGTCGGGCATCTGGTACACGGATCAAGTCGTCCTGCCCAACCATAGGCAAGCCTTGTGCCGATCAGACTCAGTCCCGGACCCGATTTCAGGGCTGTGGCGGGGGGTTGTGGGCGGTCGTGCGTGGGGCGAAGACGGGATTGCGGCGAATGTCCGTCTATTTCCTGCCATATTGGCATTCCGATGCGTTGCGTGGGTACTTGATCGGTTCGGGTGCACGCGGCATACTTCGCCCTCACGACTTCGAGTTGCAACCCCAGGAGAGCAAGTGCCATGACTCAGGCGACCCCCACGGTCTCGGTGTGCGAAGTGATCGGCGGCCCCGGCGCGACGAAGGGGATCGGGGATGGGGACCGGGTTCGCATCCGGGGGTGGATTCGAACCCGCCGGGATTCCAAGGCGGGACTTTCCTTCCTCCAGGTGCACGACGGCTCTTGTTTCGATCCGGTGCAGGTCGTGGCTCAGTCGACCCTGCCGAACTACACCGAGGAGATCCAGCGACTCACCACCGGGTGCTCCGTCGACATCGTCGGCTCGGTCGCCGAATCGCAGGGAAAGGGCCAGTCCCTCGAAATCCAGGCCGAAACCGTCCGGGTCGTGGGTTGGGTCGACGATCCCGAGACCTACCCGGTCCCCGCGAAAAGACACACGTTCGAATACCTCCGGGAGGTTGCCCACCTGCGTCCACGCACCAACACCTTCAGCGCGGTCGCCCGGGTCCGGCACTGTCTTTCCCAGGCCATTCACCGCTGGTTCCACGATCAGGGGTTCTTCTGGGTGCACACGCCGATCATCACCGGAAGCGACTGCGAAGGGGCCGGCGAGATGTTCCGGGTCTCGACCCTGGATCTGGCGAACGTACCCCGGGGAGAGGACGGAGCCGTCGATTTCAGTCAGGACTTCTTCGGCAAGGAGACGAATCTCACCGTCTCGGGCCAGCTGAACGTCGAGTCCTACTGCCTGGCCCTGTCGAAGGTCTACACCTTCGGGCCGACCTTCCGGGCGGAGAACTCCAACACGTCCCGACACCTGGCGGAGTTCTGGATGATCGAGCCGGAGATCGCCTTCGCGGATCTGGCGGACAATGCGGATCTGGCCGAATCGTTCCTGAAGGGAATCTTCGAAACCCTGCTTTCGGAGCGACCCGACGACATGGGTTTCTTCCGCGATCGCATCGACAAGGGGTGCATCGATCGGCTTGAGCAGTTCGTCAACGCCAGCTTTGAACGTATGGAGTACACCGACGCGATCACCGCCCTCGAAGGGGCTGTCGCGGGAGGTCACAAGTTCGAGTATCCGGTGTCCTGGGGCATCGATCTCCAGTCAGAGCACGAGCGATGGCTGACCGAAGAGCACGTGGGTCGGCCCATCGTGGTGATGAACTATCCCAAGGACATCAAGGCGTTCTACATGCGTCTCAACGACGACGAGCGGACGGTCGCGGCGATGGACGTACTCGCCCCGGGCATCGGCGAGATCATCGGTGGTGCCCAGCGTGAGGACCGTCTGGACGTGCTCGACCGTCGCATCGGTGAGATGGGCCTCGAGGCGGAGGACTACTGGTGGTATCGTGATCTCCGTCGCTACGGCACCGTGCCGCACGCGGGATTCGGGCTCGGTTTCGAGCGAACCATGGCGTACGCCACGGGGATGGCCAACGTCCGGGATCTCATTCCCTTCCCCCGTACCCCGAATACAGCCACATTCTGATTCCGGGNCCCTGCGTGGCAGTCTGCTGTCAGAGGCCCATTTACGGGTATTTATCAGACACTTTTGATGGTTTCAATCGCGTTAGATTGACTCAAATCCGACCTCGGGCGATTTCGTGATGTAGACTCAAAATGGGCTTTTTGCCCTCATGAGAGGTATCGGTGTGCCCTTTTTGGTGGGGGGCTCCACTCGTTTCTCAGATGTGGGCATTCGGAAGTTTCATGTCATCTCGCGGCTCAATCTGGTCTCTGGTCATCGCGGCCCTGTTCGCGAGCTCTGTCGGAGGCGCCCAGACGACGGATCCGCACGCATCCAACCACCAATNGGATGCCAAGACGCTTCGATTGGGAGGGATCACCTTCGATCCCCTCCGGGAGCCCTCGGTCCTGCCGCACCACCTTGCCAAGGCCTCGGCTTCCAAGTCGGATCTGCGGCTGGTCCAGTTTCACGGTCCGGTTCGCGATGCGGACCGGGCTCAACTGCGGTCGCGTGGAGTCGAACTTGTTCAGTACATCCATCCCGATACGTACATCACCTGGGCCGATCCTGATCAGATGCGTTCGGTGGCGTCGATGTCCACCGTGCGCTGGGGTGGAGATTTCGCTCCGGCGTTTCGGGTGCTTCCTCATCTTCGGGGACGTGGTGAAGCCGAACTCCAGGTCCGCATCCTGATCTACCGCGGTGCGGACGTCGAAGCGGCGGTTCGTGCACTGCACGATCTGGGGATCACAACCGTGAAGCGCCGCCGGATGGATTCGACCTTNGAGGTCGTAGGCTGTTCCGTACGCGGAAGTCTGCTGGAACAGATCGCGGCGATCCCGGGGGTGTACACCCTGCAGCCCATGGCCCGGAACGGGGGAAATCGCGGCGAGCTGGCAAACCAGTTGAACACCGGTCTGTACGAGAACAACAACCTCGTGCCGGGCTACTACGAGTGGCTGACGTCCATCGGATTCACCGGCTCGGGGGTCACGTTGGCCTGCGTCGACACAGGCGTGTCCGAGCAGGCTCCCGATCTGGTGAACCGCGT
Source organism: Phycisphaerae bacterium (assembly GCA_002591705.1). Next base: position 9,926 of record PAAB01000010.1, on the reverse strand, counting down.
GATCGACTGCACCGGTGAGAGTTGCGGAGACGACACCACCCAGTCGAGCCACGGAACCCTGAGCGCCGGCGCGATGGTCGGCGATGCGGCCAGCGGCATCGTGGATCCCTGGGACTTTCTGGCCGGTCAGGGGACCGCACCTCGAGCCAGGATGCTCGAGCAGCTGTACGATCCNATCTNCACCGAGCCCGACGGGATGCTTCGCCTCATGCGTGACTCCCGCAGCAACGGAGCCAGCGCCTCCAACAACAGCTGGGGGCCCTCGCCGAGCCCGCTGGGATACGACATCGATACGCGGCAGGTGGATGTGGGAGTGCGTGACGCGATCGCCGATCAGGCCGGCAACCAGAGTCTCACCTACGTGCTTTCGATCATGAACGGCAACGGAGGCACCTCGTCCCAGGGGACTCCCGATGAGGCGATGAACGTCATTCGNGTGGGCGCGACCCGGCTCCGATCCAGTGGCGGCACCCTGCAGAACCACGTGGAGGATCTGGCCGCAGTGTCGGCGCACGGTCCCTGCCTCGACGGTCGCATGCTGCCGGACCTCGTCGCACCGGGGTGCTACGTGCTGTCGATCTTCGACGAGTTCAACTGGGCGTATTCGTGCGGTACCAGTCTCGCCAGTCCCCAGGTCACCGGCGCCGTGGGGCTCTTCTGCGAGTACTACCGTGATCGGATCGGGCTCGGTCGCGACCCGTCGCCGGCCATGACCAAGGCTGCAGTGCTCGTGGCCGCCCGATCGCTCGAAGGAGGCGAGGACGCCGATGGAGCATTGATGGGACATCCGCCCGATTCCCGACAGGGGTGGGGCCGCCTCGCCATCGATCCGCTGATCAACCCCGATGCCGCGGGGGTCCGCTACTACGACCAGACGACCGTGTTCGGTGAAACCGGCGACGAGTGGTCGGTGCAGGTGGAGCCCGAGGATCCCTCCCAGCCGATGCGCATCATGCTGGCCTGGACCACCGCACCCGGTCATGGTCTCGGGGGAACCACGCCCGCCTGGACGAACGACCTCGATCTCGTGGTGGAGACGTCCGACGGGACCTACGTGGGCAACGCCATCGATCCATCCACCGGATGGTCCCAGATCGGAGGGGCCGCCGACTACAAGAACAACACCGAGGCGGTCCTGCTCGGTCCGGTCGCCCCGTCGACCGCGACGATCCGCGTCGTCGCATCCGACATCAACTCCGATGGCGTACCCGGCTTCGGGGACGCGTCCGATCAGGACTTCGCGCTGATCTGCATGAACTGCAAGGCGGATTCGTTCAGCCTGACCCTCGATCCGCCGGCCGTCGAGGTCTGTGCTCCGGCAACCGCCGAATACACCATCGAGGTCCTCTCCGTCTCCGGCGGCGCCGATTCCGTCACGCTCAACGCCCTGGGGCCCCCGGGCATCACGCTGGACCTGGCGGACGCCGTCGTCACTCCTCCGGAGAAGACGACCCTGACCGTGACCGTTCCCATCGGAATGAGCGGCACCAAGGAGTTCAGCGTGATCGGAACGTCGGCGGGCGAACAGGTCGAGGTCGTCGGCCAGCTGGTCGTCGTCTCGCCGTTCTCCACCGTGCCGGACCTGCTGGATCCGCCGGACGGAGCCACCGGCCAGCCCACCATTCCCACCTTGACGTGGGCCATGGACGGCGCGTCCGGCTTCCGGGTCGAGGTCGCCTCGGATCCGTTGTTCAGCGACGTACTCTTCAGCGCAAGCACGTCCGAGCAGAGCATCGTGGCCGACGCGGATCTCTCCTACGGTGAGGAATACTACTGGCGGGTGCGTCCGTCCAGTGCCTGCGGAGACGGCGGCTGGTCGTGGACCTCCAGCTTCACGACGTCCGAAAGCATCACCGTGCTGCTGGTCGACGACGATGACAACGAGCCCGATGTCCGTCCGTACTACACGAACACCATGTCCTCGCTGGGGCTGCAGTTCGACGTNTGGGATACCGGCAACACGGACGACGAACCGNGGATCGAAACCCTTCGAAACTACGATCTCGTGGTGTGGTTCAGTGGCGCGGAGTGGGGTGGCTTCGCCGGACCCGGTGCCGATGCGGAACTCGCGTTGGAACAGTGGCTGCTTGAAGGCGGCGTCCTCTGGCTGAGCAGTCAGGACTACCTCTACGACCGTGGTCTGAACGCATTCGGCGGCGCCTACCTCGGCGTGTCCGCCTACGACAGCGACGTCGGGCAGGAAGTGGTGACCGGTACCGGACCGGTCTTCGGCGGCTACGGCACGATGACCTTGACGTGTCCGTTCAACAACTACACGGATTCGATCCAGGTCACCCCGGATGCAGAGCTCGCCTTCATNGGCGATCAGGGTGGCGCCGGCGTCACCGTCGAAGGGGAGGGATGGCGGACCGTCTTCTGGGCCTTCCCCCTCGAAGCCGTGCTGGATGTCGATGTGCGAAAGAGTCTGGTCCTGACGGTGGTGAACTGGGTGCCGGTCCCCGAACCGGTCAGCTGTCCCGCGGACGTCTCTCCCGACGGACAGGTCAACATCCAGGATCTGCTCCTGGTCATCGCGTCCTGGGGAGGCAGCGGGGCCGAAGGCGATGTGGATGGAGACGGCGCCGTCGACGTCGCGGATCTGCTGCTGATCATCAGTTCGTGGGGGCTCTGCCTCTGATTCGTGGGTTCGCGGTCATTCCCCGAAAGGGATGGGCCGGTTCACGGATTCACTTTGCAGGGCCATCCCATGTCCGGATNCGCGCAGGATTTGCGCAGAACCCGGTCCGGTAACCCCCACGCATCGTCCATCGATCGAACAGTTGAGTTGCAACCGGTCGTCGTTCGATGTCCCGGGTCGGAGCGTGGATTGAACACGTGCAGGGATCGTCGATTCCCTGGGACTTGAACCAAGGGTGCCGGCTGGAGGGAAACACAGTCCGGCCAAGACAAGGAGATGACCGGTGGACAGCGAAATGATGGTGGAACAGCTCTTTCCGTACCTGATCACAGGCAACCGTGCCTCGGCCCGCGCGACCGCACAGCAGATCATGTCGTCCGGCGTGACGCCCGAGACACTGACGCACGAGGCATACTGGCCTCTGCTNGAGATGATCAACACGCTGTACAGGAACGATCAACTGACCAGTCTCGCGCATCACTATGCGACACGACTGCTTCGAAGCATGGTTGATCAGGCGCAGGCTCTCTACACACAGACCAACCGACGCAACCGCCGCGTGATGCTCTTCTGCGCCGAGACGGAAGCGGACGATCTGGCGGCCCAGATCGTGGCCGATCTCGTCGAAGCCGACGGCTACGAGGTCTTCTTCGGTGGCGGTGGCGTCGCCTGGGACGAAGTGATGCAGGAAGCGACCGAACAGAAGCCCGACGTGCTGCTGCTCTTCTCCTCGTCGGGTCGGGATGCCCCGCACATCCGGGTCCTCATCGACACCATCCGAGAGATCGGGGCCTGCCCGGACATGCAGATCGTGGTCGGGGGTGGAATCTTCAACCGGGCCCAGGGACTGGCCGAGGAGATCGGTGCCGATCTCTGGGCCACCACGCCCACGGAACTGATCACCAAGCTGGATCAGGAGCCGGAACGACGGGCCACGCCCGAGCAGCGCACGGTGGGTCAGCAGCGAGCCAACGCAGCCTGAGCCGCGGCGTACCAGTGGAATCGACACGACACGAGGCCCCGGAAACGGGGCCTCGTTGCATTCGATTCTCAAATGACAAACTTGGAAGGGCGGTTGGAGTTGATTCTGTAGAATGATCGGGACCCGTTCCAATACAGGAATCAGCCCCATGAAGAAGCGATTTCATCCTGCCTCCCGTACCGTCCTGCTCCTCGTCGTGGCCGTGATCGGCTGGGTGATGCCGGGGCTGGTGTCTCCGGCTCAGGCCCAGCGGTTCCCGTTTCTGATCCAGCCGATCAGCATCGAGAATCTCCGGGAGCTGGCACTGGAGCTGGAGCTCTCCCGTGAGCAGCAGGCCCAGATGATGCAGCTCTACAACCGCTACCAGCTGGAGTACGAGCAGCTCCAGGAGCGCGACGTCAGCGATCTCGTGGACGACGGACTTGCGATGGGTCAGTCGATGGGCAGCTGGTGGGGCGGTGAGGTGAACATCCCTCCCCGCAAGGACGTCGAGGGCATCGTGAAGACGGCTCTGGAGATCTACGACCGGTTCAACCGGATCGATCAGGAATACTTCGACAGCATCAACACCCTGGTCATCGAGCAGCAGCTGCCGGCATTGGAGCGGGCTCGTCGCCATCGCAAGCTGTACAACTACCGGATGCCGCACTTCCTGATGGCGAGTCGGATGAACGAGGGCATCCGATTCAATCTGATCGACTGGGTCGATCGCACGGAACTGAGTCCCGACGAACTGCTTGCCGTCCGGACCGTGACGGATTCGTTCGAAAACCGGATGCTGTACCTCGTCGTGCAATTCCAGAGTGATCTCGAGCAGGCCCTCGTCGACGTGCTCGACCTGATCGACGAACTCGGTCTTCGGGACATGGACATGCAGCAGATGATGTCCCTCATGGGCCAGGGACTCGAGGATCGTCTCAAGACCTTCTTCAACGAGAAGTCAGAGGCCATCCAGAAGACGGTCGAGAAGATGAGTCGGCTCAATCTCCAGACGGCGACGCAGCTCCGCGAGATCATCGGCGACGACCGCTGGTCGGAGATGACGCTGGACTACGCGGACGACTCGTATTCCGCCGGCAGCGCCAAGCGGGCCGATCGCCGGTTCGAACGCGCGATGAAGCTGGAGACCGTCACCGAAGACCAGGTCGCCCTCCTNNAGGCGGCACGGCAGGACTACCGGGTCCGNTGGCTCGGGGTCTTCTCCCAGATGGCCGACGCGATGGAGGACGTACGTGCCTACCGCACCGCCGACCAGTGGGAGGACGAGGAGTCCCATCCCAAGGCTGAACGCGCCATCAAGATGGAGGAGCGGGTGGACGACGTCGTTCAGAGCGGCGAGACCAGTCTGGCCGGCATCCTCACCGACGAGCAGATGAAGCTCATGGATGGGGACAAGCAGGACAGCGGCCGACGCTCGCGGTGGAGTCGAAGCCGCTCCCGCGGGTCCGGCGAGGGAAGCCAGTCCTCCGGCGGTCGCACCTACAGCCTTCCGATGGCAGCGATGCAGCCGGCGAGCGTCGATCAGTTCTCGGCCTGGCTCGGACTTGAGGACGTGGATGCCAANNTGCTCGAATCGCTCTACGACCAGTACACGGCNTCGTACGAAGCACTCTCGGCCGAGTACGACCGCCGCTTGACCGAGGGCTACAGCGGCATCGAATCCGGGCGGAACTGGCGCGAACGCAGGAAGGTCCGACGTGAACTGCAGGGCGAGCTGCTGCCGAGGCTCAAGGAAGCGGAGGATGCCTTCTTCGCCGACATGGCNCTGGTGCTTCCGGCCGACACCCGCCCCGATCTGCTGGATCAGATCAGGATCTCCCNCGATCGGGCCCGTCGTCGCCAGAAGATCTGGAACGGCAACTGGTCGCTGCGCGGATCGACGGAAGGGACCATCGACATCGGGGAGATCGTGATGGCGATCGATCCGGCGTCGTTCGATGACGAGGGGCGGGAGTTCATGATCGACGTGCTGGTGGAGTACAACGCGGTGTCGATGGAGGACATCGACGATCTCGAGAAGCAGTACGACCGGGTGCGGGGGTTGGAGGAGCAGTTGTGGGGCAACGGCCGCGATGATCTGGACGAGGATCTCCGTTCCCGACTCTACAGCCGATGGGAGACCGGTCGTTCGACGATGAGCGGCATTGCGGCGAAGATGTCCGAAACCAACCGGTCGACCTANGAGGCGATCATTCGCACGCTACCGCAGGATCGGGTCATGGTGCTGCAGGACATGTACGAGCGCAAGGCGTACCCGGACGTGTTCAAGGATTCCTCGGTGGCGGACGAGCAGATCGAGTCCACGCTTGCCCTCGAGGACCTGACCGCGGATCAGCGCGAGCGAATCAGCGACCTGGCTCTGGACTACCGCAGCGAGTACCGGGACCTGACGATGGCGATCCTGGATGATGCCAAGAATCGACAGAACGTGCAGCGTTCCTGGCCGCCCAGCAGTGAGAGCATGAAGCGTTCCATGAAGATGGAGCAGGTCCGGTACCGTCGACGGCAACTCAACGATCAGACCCGGATCATGCTGGAGCTGATTCTCACCGACCAGCAGATCGCATTGGTGCCCGGACTGGGGCAGCCGATTCCAGACGAGCAGGGCTCATGACCGGACCCGTTCGCTTCTCGGGGAGACGAACCATGACGTCTCGAGCATCCGCCTGGCTGACACCGATCCTGCTGATCACCGCATCCTGTCAGCAGGGACCGCAGGGGATGCAGAGCAAGCCGGGGCCCTCGATGACCCTCGCGGCCGATGCGTGGTCGGAAGGAGGCCCCCATGACGACCTGCAATGGATCGTCACCGCCCCTTCGTACAATTCGGGAGCGGACGGGAACGCCGACAGCGTCGATCACCGCCTGACCCTCGCGGTGCAATCACCCGATGCCGCCACCTGGTTGGTGGCCACACGCATCAGCGGTCGATCGGCACTGGAGCTTTCCGAACGATTGCGTTCGACGCTTACGGCATGGAACGAGTTGGCGTGCCTGCACGAGGCCGGGTTCCCGATGGCTCTGGAGATCACTGCGCCGTCCGATGACGCCGCGCACGCCACCGAGGCGGATGCCGTCGTGCTCTGGACGGTCGATCCACATCCGGGAGGGGACCTGTCCCGGCCGTCGATCAGCATGACCGCCCGCCCGCTCGTCGGGCAAGGGTCGCTCTCGGCCACGGTGACGATGGACCTCTCGGATGCCGCGGCCCTGCAGCGTCGACTGGCCCGGTTCGCCTCCACGGTTCCGCTGGGAACATCGGGCTCCGTGGACCGGTCGGAATGGTCGGGGCCGGGTTGGACGACACTCTTCGACGGCACGTCCATGGAACACTTTCGTGGATTCAAGCAACGCGACATGCCGGACGGTTGGGAGATCGTCGACGGCGCCCTCACCCTGACCGGCTCGGGCGGCGACATCGTCACGCGGAAGCAGTACGACGATTTCGAACTGGAGCTTCAGTGGCGGGTCACCGAAGCGGGCAACAGCGGCATNTTCTACAACGTCACCGAGGATTGCGACCACGTCTGGGAGACCGGACCCGAGATGCAGGTGCTCGACGACGAACGGCACTACGACGGAAAGAACGAACTGACCTCGGCGGGGGCGAACTACGCCCTGCACGCGCCGGTCGGCGACGTCGTTCGTCCGGCGGGGGAGTGGAACACCGCTCGAATACTGGTCTGCGGCAACGAGGTCACCTACTGGCTCAACGGCGTCGAGGTCGTCTCCTACGTGCTGCATTCGGCGGACTGGAAGGCCCTCGTGGCCGGTAGCAAGTTCGCCTCCATGCCCGACTACGGACAGCGGTCGTCCGGGCACATCGCACTGCAGGACCACGGCGACGTGGTGTCCTTCCGGGACATCCGGATCCGCGATCTCGGTTCACGCGACTGAACCCGACGGGGTCACGGTGTCCGGGCCGACTGGAGGATGTCCAGCAGCGTCTCGTTCCGATCCGCGGTGATCTCCCAGAACATGAATCCCCCCAGTCCCAGTTCGCGGGCGAAATCGACCTTGTACTGCATCGACTCCTCGTCGTCGTAGGACACGAAGTGTCCGCCGTGCCGGGTGGGGCTGTAGAGCCACGGGACCTTGCTGTGCTCGTCCCAGTGGCGGGTGTACTCGCCGCTGGCGATGAACGTCTCGATCTCGAACCAGTCGTTGACCCCCGTGGAACCGCTGGACCAGTCGTCCCAGGTCCCCGGCGGCACGATCGAGCCCGGCTGGAACAAGCCGTCGTTGTCCGCCGCGACTCCGCCCCAGGCGCGACCGTAAAAGGGAACACCGAGAACCAGCTCGGATGCGGGAACGCCCGCCTCCATGAAGGTCTGGATCGCGGACCGGGCGTTGTATCGTTCGGCCACCTCCTCGGCTCCGGGATCGTCGGGGTTGGGGAAGAGCTTGCTGTGGTGGTTGGTGGCGGTCATGTCCCACGCGCCGTGGTAGTCGTAGGTCATCACGTTGATCCAGTCGCAGGCTTCGGCGATGCCGTCCGGTTCGAGATTGGCGATCTTGTCGTACCCCGCCGGTGCGGCGATGGTCAGCAGGTATTCACGATCATCCTCGTCGGCTGCGGAGTCGAGCTGCCGCCGCAGCTCCTGCAGAAGCAGCGTGTAGTTCTGCTTGTCCTCCGGCCGGTAGGTGTTGCCCGCCAGGCCGCAGCAGACCGGATACTCCCAGTCGATGTCCACGCCGTCGAAGTTGTAGGTGCGGATGAACTCGACGCACGACTCGGCGAACGTCTCCCGCGACGTGGTGGTCAGGGCGATGTCCGAGAAGCGTCCCGACCAGGTCCATCCACCGACCGAGATCAGCGTCTTCAGATGCGGGTACTGCCCGCGCAGCACGTTGTTTATCTGGTGGTAGGTGCCCCGGTACGGCTGATCCCATGAATCTCCCGGGTAGTACTTGTCGATCGCGGCGTACGGGTCGCCCAGCGCGATGCGTCCGTCCGTTCCGATGTTTGCGAAGGCGTAGTTGATGTGGGTGATCTTGTCGGCAGGAATGTCCATCGGCTGGTAATCACGGCCGTAGATGCCCCATTCGATGTAGTAGGCGACGATCCGTTGTGGTGCGTCGCCGGCGTCGGGGCAGTCGCCCCATCCCGACAGCACCACCAGCAGATCGTCCACGCCCACGGCACCGGAGGCGTCGATGTCGGCGGGGCACGCCGTCGGGGACGGGGGACACGCTCCCCAGCCTCCGATGACCTCCAGAAGATCGTTCACATTGACCCGCTGGTCGTCGTCCACATCACCGGGACACGCCAGGGAGCTGTGCACGGATGCCGCGAGGGCCAGGCAGCCGGCGGCGAGGAATCGAAATGAAATGGTCATGGTCGGGTACTCCGGGATGGAGGGCATGGCCCTTGGTGGTCGTCCTTGAACCCTCAACCTTGGAACCAAATGCAGCCTCGTCAATCGAATCGTGGTTCAAACAGACTTTTGCGGTGCCCGATACACTTCGTTCCTATTCTTCCGTGAGTATCAGATGAGCCAGCCTTCTCCGCCCGAATACGGACCACAGCACACGCCCTACGACGCCATCGGCGGTGAAGCGCCGGTACGTGCTCTGGCCAAGGCGTTCTATGCCTACATGGACTCCAATCCAGACTACGCGGGGTTGCGTGCCCTGCATGCTCCGGAACTCGAGGAGGTCGAGGAGACGTTCTTCGAGTTTCTGACGGGCTGGCTGGGAGGCCCCCAGTTGTACGTCCAGAAGCGCGGCCATCCCCGGTTGCGCATGCGGCACGCTCCCTTTCCGATCGACGAGTCGATGCGGGATCAGTGGCTGGCCTGCATGGCGGAAGCCATGGATTCGTGCGGGATCGAGGGGGAGATCCGGTCGTTTCTCGACGCACGCTTCGCGCACGTGGCCGATTTCATGCGGAACCGGAACTGACGGCCGGGCTCAGGGGCAGCTTTCCGCGGGACAGTCGCCCCCGTCGCAGTTGTAGGTTTCGCAGGTCAGATCGATCGGATTGCCTTCGTACACGTAGGTTCCGTCGTCGCAGTACCCGTCGTTCACCCAATTGGCCGGGAAGCAGTTGCCGTTGCAGTCGATCAGTTCGTTCGCATCGCAGGTGACGCACGTGATGTCGGCACAGAAGGTGCCCGCACCGTAGAAGGTGCCGCCCAGCAGGGTGCAGGTCTTCTGGGTCAGCTGGTTGCACGTGTCGAAGGCACAGCAGGCGCCTTCGTCGTCGCCGCAGTCTCCGCCGCAGGCCGGATCGCAGGGGTCTCCGCCGCAGGCCGGATCGCAGGGGTCTCCGCCGCAGGCCGGATCGCAGGGGTCGCCACCGCC
>PAAB01000009.1 GCA_002591705.1 Phycisphaerae bacterium | reverse complement strand
GGTGATCACCGGGAAACTGCTGTCGGAGTAGATGGCTCCGCCACGACTGGAAGCCGTGTTCGCCGACAGGTTCACGCTGAGCATGAAGGGCGACGCGGTCCCAGATGTGTAGATCGCTCCGCCTTCTCCTGCTGAGCAGCCGACGATCGAGCAGTTCTGCATGAAAGGGTTGCCGTTTGCTGCGGAGTAAATGCTTCCCCCGCCTGCGGCTGGACCGCGAGTTTTGCTTTCTTGAGATCGGGTTGCGGAGCAACCGGTGAAATCACACCTATTCATTTGGACTGCAGCGCCCTCGATGTAAATCGAGCCGCCTCTGGAATACATATAGGTGTAGTCATCCCGAGAGTCGCCGCAATTAGCACCATCTCCTTGAGCGAATGTGTTTGAGTCAATGAACTCGCAGTTTGTGACCTGCCAGTTTGAGAAGTTAAGGAGGCATAGGTCTCCTCCAGCGGCATAGTTATCGTGATTCTGTTGATCGTCACATGCACTGGTGTCTCTGGTGTTGGCATAGGCTCTGTTGCTAGTAAATGTGCAGTTTGTGACTGTGGCCGTCGAACTGTTTGAGTAGATGGCTCCGCCTTCAGACCGGCGACTGCCGGGGTTACCAGCATTGAGGGATGTGTACGACTCGTTGTTGGTGAAGTTGCAGCCAGCCATCGACAGGGAGGAGTCGCTCATGTACATGGCGCCGCCCTTCGTGTCTGCCGAGGTGCTGGTGCGATTGTCCTCGAAGTCGCACGAGTCGATGCCCAATGCGGCCCCGCCGGAGCAATGAATCGCGCCACCGTTTCTGCTGGCTACGTTGCCTCGAAGCAGTGTATTGGACATCGTCAGCGTGCCGCCGGTGAGGTGCATGCCGGCGCCGTCNNNNGCNGAGTTGTTCTTGATCTCGCAGTCATCGAACAGCGGATCGGAGTTGACCGCGACCACGCCGCCGCCATTGGTGGCGGAGTTGCCGATGATCTTGCACGAGAGGATGGTGGGGGCCGAGCCNTTGAAACTCAGGCCGGCGCCGTTGGGCGCGTTGCGGACCGTGAAGCCCTCGAGGATCGCATTCTCGTTCTCGGCAGTTTCAAACCTGACCAGAGGGCCACTGGTGCTTTGGCCGTCGATGTAGGTGGCGATGGCACCGGCCTGGGAGTAGATGTGGACCGACTTGCCCAGGAAGTCGATCTGCTCGAAGTAGACGCCCGGCTGCACGGAGATCTCGTCTCCGTTCTGGTTGGCCAGTTCGATCGCCGACTGAATGGTCGGGGTCTTGCCGGTCGGCACGACGTACGTCTCGGCCAGGGCCGGGGCGGTGAACAGGAATGCGGCAGCNGCCGCGACGACGGTCTTCAGGCGNGTTGACATCCGGGGGCTCCGTTTCTCTTCCAGNGAACCGGCCGTGTTCTCCGTCACGACCGCCGCAGAAGAGAGCCCCCGGAACTGCTCCAACTTCCGCGTGGGCACGATGATACATCGCCCGGGGGGGGATTCGTCAAGCCGCAGAGGGGGTATCGCGTCCGGTCCGGCCGGATGGGCCCGAAAGCGTGCCTTGTTTTCNCCNGTGAGGCCGTTACGCCCGTGGTTCGTTGTAGAGATCCACGTAGAAGTCCAGGAGCTTGTGCCCCTCGGTCTCGCGGGTCTTGGAGTGGAAGAAGCCGAATTTCTTCACCAGCTCGATCGCCGGTCCCCGCTCCACCCGGACATCCAGCACGATCTTCACGTACCCGTGGTCGCGGCAGAAGCCGATCGCCTGCTCCATCAACGCGGTGCCCAGGCCCCGGCGACGATACTGCTCCTCGATCCGCAGCCGGCGGACCTCCGCCACGTCGGTGCGGATCTCCTGCATCCCGATCATGCCCACCACGTGGTCGCCGACTTCGGCCACCCAGAACCCGCTGGTCTCGGATTCGTCGAGGTAGGCCTCGCGGAAGTTGTCGATGTCCGCCCCGGTGTCGTTGATCCGCGTCTGTCCCTCGTACACGCTGGCCTCGAACAGCCGACGGATGGACGGCAGATCGTCGAGCGTGGCGGGACGGATGACGGCGTTCGACACGGTGGTCTCCGGGGGGGCAACGGGGAGGGGGGTCAACGGGAAGGCTGGTGCGAAGCCGGAAGTTCCAGGAGTTCCAGGCGGTCGTCGCCGGTATCCAGCAGCCCCACAGTATATCGGGACGCCCGCTGCAGGGCCCCGGGGTTGATCACCCGCGTGCCGTCGATGCGTTCGTCGCGGGGTTCGTGCGTGTGGCCGTGCAGCAGCCAGTCCACCCGGTCGGCGAGGGCGACCTGCATCAGTTCGTTGCGATGCCCGTGGGTGTAGGCCAGCGTGCGTCCCCCGACGTCGATGCGTCCGATCGGATGGTCGCACACCACGCCGCACTGTTCGGCGTGCCGGCGCATTCCCGCCTCGTCCCAGTCGCAGTTGCCCAGGACGAACCGCGCGTGGTAGCCGTGCATCGCATCGATCGATGCCGTGTCCATGAGATCGCCGAGATGCAGGAACAGTTCGGCGCCGGCGTCGTGCAGCAGCGACATCGCCGCTTCGACGCGGTCGCTTCGCCCGTGGGAATCGGAGAGGATGCCGATGCGCATGACCGGTCAGCGCCACCACATCCGGCGGCTGGCGAGCTGCTCGACCCAGGCCTCGAAGCCGGCGGCGAACTCGTCGAAGTTCTCGTTGAAGAAGGCTTCGATGAACACCACGCCGGTGGTGTCCTTCGACGGGGCGCTGCTCCGGGCCGCGGCGTCCGATTGCAGCAGTCGGCGGTAGAGGTCGCCATCGAGCGCCAGGTTCAGCACGTTCTGCAGGGCCGGAAGGTAGCGGCCGTCCTCGCCCTCGGCGATGAAGCGGGCCAAGGCCCAGACTTGGGCGTAGTAGGTCAGCAGATCGGACTTGCCTTGTTCCAGGAACACATGCGGGTCGCCGTCGAGCAGCTCCCGCAGCGGAATCATCGCGTTCGAGCGACGGGCGATCCGCAACCGGTAGCTGCGTTCCCGATTCGAGTCCATGCTGAAGGTGATGCGTCCCCGACGGACGCGGAAGCCCTCCATCAGGGTGGCGATGCCCTCGTCCAGCCACGGTGGCAGCTGCTGCTGGAAGGTGGTCTGGGCGTACTGGTGCCAGCCTTCGTGGGACGAGAGGGCGAGGGTGTCCCGGTCCCACATGCTGTTGTCGATGTCGTAGAGGACCGCGACGCCGTCGGCGGTGAAACCACCCCGTCCCAGGCCTTCGAAGGAGGAGGCCAGTTCGGGCAGCATCATCCGGGTCTTGTTCTTCCACTGCCGCCGGTCGCCGAACAGATAGGTCTCCATGGGCCGGGGCGGGGCCGGAAGCTCGCCGAACGCCGTGCGGTAGTGTTCGAGGGCGGCTTCGTAGAAGTCGGGCAGGAAGTTCACGAACCGCTCGTTGTCGATCGTGGTGTAGATCTCCCAGTTGGGGGTCTCGACCAGCGTGCCCTCGACCCCCATGAAGGTCCACGGCTGCAGGGAGGACCAGTTGCCCTCCTCGCTCATCGACCAGCTGCGGTTGGCCGGTTCGCTGCGGACGCCATCCGTATGCCTGGTGTGCACATAGGTCTGCGCGCAGCCGGTCAGNAGGAGGGCGAGGAGCATGAGCGGTCGTCGAATCACGGCATGGCTTCCTGCACGCGAAGCAGGGCCGCGTTGGCGGCCTCGAGGTCGCCTTCGGCCTCGGCCAGCTTCTGGCGGGTCTCGTTCACGACGTGTTCCGGGGCGCGTTCCACGTAGCTCGGATTGGCCAGACGCTTCTGGAATCCCTCGACGGCCCGGGCGCACTCGGTGACCTTCGCGGTCAGGCGGGCGGCCTCGGCCTCCAGATCGACGGCCCCCAGACTCGACGCGCCGCGGATGGTGTGGCCTTCGAACACCACCGACCAGCCNCCGTCCGGTGCGTCCTGGGCATCGGCCACGGAGTCCGCGACCAGCATGGTGTGCACGGCTTCGGAGGCCAGGTCGATGAGATCGCGCACGGGAGCGGGGGCGAACAGATCGATCTTGTCACGCGGTCCCAGCCCCTGTTCGGCACGGGCCCGCCGGACTTCGTTGACCAGTGCCTGCAGACGTTCGAAGGTNGCGTCGGCGTCGGGATCGGCCAGGCCGGCATCGATGCGGGGCCAATGTCCGTCGGCCANGAGTTCCGACGCGGTCAGTTCGAGGCCGGTGACCCCGCCTTGGCCGTCGTCCCGCACGTGGGGATNAAGAGTCTCGGTCACGAAGGGACACAGCGGATGCACCAGCCGGAGGATCGCGTCGAGGACGGAGCGGAGCACCTGCTGCTGGGCGGGATCGTCGGCCACGGTCGGCTTGATCGACTCCAGGTACCAGTCGCAGAAGTCGCGCCACACCAGGTCGTAGATCGATTCGGCGTAGCGATGCACCTGGAACTCGGCGATCGCCTCCTCGATCTGGGCGGTGACGGTCCGGAGTCGATGCAGCATCCAGCGGTCCACCAGTCCGAGCCCGGACGGATCGACGGCGGCGGCGGGGGATTCGACGCGACTCAGGGCGAAGCGGGTGGCGTTGAAGAGCTTGGTGGCGAAGTTGCGACCGAGGTCGAACTTCGAGGAGGAGTTGATCCCCATGGGCCGCTCGTCGGTGACCTCCGTCTCGCCCGAAAGCACGCCGTAGACGGTNGCCATCTCGCGGCCGGANCCGTCGGGGCACGACTGCACCGGCGCGGTCACCACGTGGCCGGCGGAGGTGGTGATGAACTCCGGAGTGAACGTCTTGCCGGTGTGGGGGCAGATCAGATCCAGCGGCAGCCGCACGTCCTGCGTCGCGGTCGCGATGGACGCCATCACGAATCGCAGGGCATCGGCGCTGTGCGTGCGGATGATGTCCCGGGGGTCGACGCCGTTGCCCAGCGACTTGCTCATCTTCTGCCCGTGCCCGTCCTGGATCATGGGGTGGATGGCGACGTCGGTGAAGGGCAGGACTCCGCCGCGGAAGTAGCGNTTGAACATCACCATGCGGCTGACCCACAGCGTGATGATCTCGCGGGCGGTGGTGAGCACCGAGGTGGGGTTGAAGGTGTCCAGCATTCCCTCCATGCCTTCGAATGCCGAAGGATCCGGCCATCCCATCGTGGACAGGGGCCAGAGGGCGGAGGAGAACCAGGTGTCCAGCACGTCTTCGTCCTGGACGTAGCCGGCGGCCTCGAGTTCGGACTCCAGTTCGNNNTGGTCGTGGTCGACGCAGGCGAANACNNNGACTTCGTCGTTGGCCCGGTCGATGCGGAGCATGGTGGCCCGTCCCTCGACGGCNCCGTCGGCACNGGGCAGCGTGCATCCGTCGGTGTCGTGGACCAGTCCGTCGCCCTCGATCGCTCCGGCTTCGGATAGCGGGAACGTCCGGGACCAGACCGGGATGCGATGGCCCCACCAGAGCTGNCGGCTGANGCACCAGTCNCGCAGCTGCTCGTGCCAGTTCTGGAAGGTGCGGGCGTAGCGATCCGGAGTGAACCGGAGACCGCCGTCCTGCTCGTGGACCGTGCCGTCGGATCGGGCGGGGGGCGTCCCCTCGTGCTGGTTGGGGTCCATGGCCCGCAGGGCCTCGCCACCCAGCCGGTCGTCGGTCACCCGGACGTACCACTGGTCACTGAGGTAGGGCTCGATGGGAACGTGCGAGCGATAGCTGTGCCCCACGGCGTGCTCGTAGTCGCGAATGCGTTCCAGCAGGTCGTTGGNCCGGAACCATTCGACGATCGCGGTGCGTGCGTCCTCCCGGCTGAGGCCGATGAACGGCGCGGAGGCTTCGTTGGCATCGTCCCAACCGTGGCGATCCGAGATGCTGCCGTCGGGGGCCATCACGTTGATGACNTCGAGNTCGTGACGCTGGCCGATGTCCCAGTCGTTGGGGTCGTGGGCCGGCGTGACCTTGAGGAAGCCGGTGGCGAAGGCGGCCTTGGGGTCATCACCCACTCCGGGCATGATCACGTAGTCGTCCTCGACGATGGGGATCTCCCGNTCCACGATCGGCAGCCGGATGGACTTGCCNCGCAGCGCTTCGGCGCGGGGGTCGGCGGGATTGATCGCCACCGCGGTGTCGCCGAGCATCGTCTCGGGNCGGGTCGTCGCCACCGTCACGTGTCCNCTNCCGTCGGAGAGCGGGTANTTNAGCTCGTACATGTGNCCCGCNACGGTCTCCATCTCGACCTCGTCGTCGGCCAGGGCGGTCATGGTGACGGGGTCCCAGTTGACCAACCGCTTGCCGCGGTCGACGAGGCCGTCCTCGAACAAGGTGAAGAATGCGGTCCGGACCGCGGCGGTGCAGACGGGGTCCATGGTGAAGCGGACGCGGTCCCAGTCGCAGGAAGCGCCCATCTGCCGCAGCTGCTCGATGATGGTGGCTTCGTATTCGTCCTTCCAGGCCTGGGTTCGTTCGACGAACGCCTCCCGCTCCATGTCGACCCGGCGGGTGCCCTCCAGAGCCAGTCGCTTCTCGACCACCGATTGCGTGGCGATGCCCGCGTGGTCCGTGCCGGGCATCCACAGGGTCCGATCGCCACGCAGGCGGTGGTACCGGATCAGGATGTCCTGGAGCGTGTTGTTCAGGGCGTGGCCCAGATGCAGGGCCGCGGTGACGTTGGGCGGGGGGATGAGAATGGAGAAAGCCGAGCCGTCGCCGGGTTCGACGTGGCCCAGGCCGGCCGATTCCCAGCGCAATCGGATCGCCGGTTCCGACTCCGAGGGGGAGTATGATTTGGGGAGTTGATCCTGGGTCGCGGAGGAAGCCATGTCCGGCATCATACAGGCGCGTTGCTCATTGCTGCTCGGCGGCACGCTGCTGCTCGCTGCCACGGTCGTCGCGGGGTGCGACGGCTCGGCGGGCGACCAGGACCGCGACGAGGTGGCGGCCCTCGATCCGGATTCCCTCAAGATCTCGCTCGAGGCCGCTGAGCAGTATCTCGTCGGCGGCAATCTCAACGAAGCCGAAGCCATCGGTCGTCGCATGGTCGAAGCGGCGCCCAAGTCGATGGAGTCCCACGAGCTGCTGGGACGGATCCTCATCGCCAGGGCCATCGGTCTACGGGACGCAGGGCAACTCGAAGCGGCCCGCGAACAGTGGAAGCGCGCCAGCCAGCAGTACGAACGAGTCGTCCGGCTCGCCCCCGAGTCTGCGGGGCTGCATCAGAGCGCCGGTGAAGTGGCCCAAATGGCGGGCCGAACCGGTCTGGCCATCGAGCTCTACCGTCGGGCGGGTGAACTCGATCCGGCCGATCCGCGTCCCGCCCTGTACGAATCCCAACTGCTTCTGACCGACCGACAGTTCGCAGAGGCCCGCGCCGCCGTCGCACGGGTGCTGGCCATCGAGTCCGATCAGCCGCACGCGCTGGCCACACTGGCGGTCATCGAGATGGAGCAGGGCAACTGGACGGCGGCCAAGGACACCATCGCCCGCGCACGGGCCGAGCTGGCGGATGACCTGGGCATCCGGACCATCCAGTCACGCATCCATCGCCTCAGTGGCGATCCCGAACGTGGACTCGAACTGCTGTTGGCGCTTCCGGAGTCCAGTCGGGCCGGTGAATCCGTCACCGAGGAGATCGCCTCGTGCTGGACGGCGTTGGGACGTCCCGAGGAGGCGGCGGTCGCCTGGGAGCGCTGCGACGGCATGCGGGGGCCGCGTTCGGGCCTCCTCTCGATCAACGCCGCCGAGGCCTGGTTGGCGGCCGACCGTCCGGAGGAGGCCTTGGCCTGGATCGAGCGTGCCGAACTGGCGGGCATCGATGCGGAGCGTACGCAGTCCCTTCGGGATCGGCTTGCTCGATAGTCCTCGGACGAGTCCGTATCGAGACGCCGTGCGGATTCCCGCCAGGGATCGATCTCGTGGGAGTGCAGAGGGTGTGCTTTCGGGGGGGAAGGTGGGCGTCCGGGGCGTCGCAGGCTGCTCCGCCGTATGCCGGTGATGACCACCAGGATCACCAGAAGCATCGCCGCACCCAGGAAGATTCCGCCCAGCAGATACAGCTGGTCGGTCGGAATCGGGGGGGGGCCGGATCCGCCGGGTTGGTCGGAAGCGAGAAGCACATGCGGCAAATGGTGCATTGCCGGCAAGTATAGATGAACCCATTCGCCTTCCATTTCGTATCTGAGAACGGCCCTGATGGTGTGTAGAAGCCGAAATACGCCGATTCATGGTCGAAACGATGAAGGAACGTCCCCGGGTGGTCGATCCTCTTCTGGGGACCGGGTGTCCCCGCGGCGCGGCCAGTATGCTGCCCGTGCCTCCCATGGCCACGTCGGGCAGCTCCCGACCACGGAAGGAACATCGCATGAAGAGTCTGCACGCCTGCCTCGCTGTCACGATCCTGTCGGTGCTCACCATCGCTCAGGCGGAGACGTCGAAGGGGGGTTGGTCGGATCGGGTCTGGAACGCGGCCATCGATGGT
Organism: Phycisphaerae bacterium; assembly: GCA_002591705.1. The sequence continues at coordinate 19,234 of PAAB01000009.1, read as the reverse complement.
GATCGGTCCACGGTCGACGAACTGCTTCGTGCGGGGCCGACCGGTTCGGCATCGTCCCGTGATGTGCAGGCCTTCCGGAACCGCTACGACGAGTGGATGAAGCATCAGGCGGATTCCCGAGCCGCCATGGCGGAGCGTCGGGCCGAGACGAAGCAGGAAATGCAGAAGGCCATCGACGAGGATCGTCTGCTGGATGCACTGCGCAGCGCGGTGGAGTACCAGACCCTTTCGGACGACTACGATTCCGTGCTGGCCGATCCGATGGTCAACAAGGTCATCGACTGGTCCGGCGCCACGCTGCCGTCGGTGCTGGCCGATCACGACTGGCTCTACGCCCAGGAGATCCTGTTCCGGCTGCGGACGCTCTACGAGGACACCAGCTACCGCGGGATGTGGGACGAATACGATCAGCGCATCGAAGCCAACACCAAGCGGCTCGGACTGCTCCGTCGCTACGCACGGGAACGCCTCTACGATCTCTACGTGAAGCGAAACGAGCGGCTGGGCGAAGATCCCCCCGATCCGTTCAATCCGCAGCTGGCCGAACGGTGGCGCAACGAGGTCGAGTCCATCGACCGGGCCATGGTCCGCGATGCCTTCGGCACGTCCGCCGCGGAGCACATCTCGTCGGAAGGATGGCCGCCGCTCTACGAGGGTGGGTTCGAATCCCTCGAGGTGTTCGGGAGCATTCCCGCCATGTCGATGACCTTCCCGAACATGGCCGATGCCGACCGCATGCGGGCCTGGGACGAGGCGCTCGACGCGCTGGAACGCGAGACCCTGGTCCGCTTCAGCGAGGGGCAGTCGCCCCGTCGGGTGGCCACGTTCGTCTTCGACGCCCTCGATCGCATCAACGACCGCACCCTGGACATTCCCGACTCGGTCCTCTGGCGGGAGTTCGGTGACGGCGCCATGGCCGGTCTCGACCCCTATACGCAGATCATCTGGCCCTACGACATCGAGCAGTTCAACCGGCAGATGGAAGGCAAGTTCATCGGGGTCGGCATCATGATCTCCGAGGACGAGGTCGGCGACATCAAGGTCGTCTATCCGCTGGAAGGCAAGCCGGCCCAGGCCGCCGGGGTGCAGCCCGACGACATCATCGTGGACGTAAACGGCCAGTCGACCGCCGGCTGGACGGTGCAGGACGCGGTGCATCACATCACCGGGCCCCGGTCCACGTGGGTCACGCTGGGCGTCGAGCGTGAAGGGGCGGATGAGCCGATCCGCATCCGGATCCAGCGTGATCTGATCAAGATGCATTCGGTCAAGGGATGGCGACGGGAAGCCCGCGACGAGCAGGGGGACGACGTCTGGGACTGGTACATCGATCGGGACAGCGGCATCGCCTACGTGAAGCTGACGCAGTTCAACGAGGACACCTACATGGACCTCGGGCGGGCGCTCGAGAGCATGCACTCGGTGGCGGTTCCGCGCGGCCTCATTCTCGACCTTCGCNACAACCCGGNCGGACTGCTCACCAGTGCGTACCAGATCAGCGATCTGTTCGTCGAGGGCGGCACCATCGTGTCCGGCGAGGACAAGAACGGTGCGCAGTCCTTCGATCTTCCGGCCAAGCGGCACACGACCCTGCTGGGTGATCTTCCCACGGTGGTCCTCATCAATCAGGGNTCGGCGAGCGCGAGCGAGATCGTCTCCGGTTGCCTGCAGGCCCACGAAGCGGGGTTGGTCATCGGTGAACGAAGCTTCGGCAAGGGCAGCGTGCAGACGGTCCACCCCGTCCGCAGTCAGGCCGAGGCGAAGCTCAAGTGCACCACGCAGTACTACCGGCTGCCCTCCGGACTGACCGGTGGCCCGGGCCGCCTGGTCGACAAGGAGGTTGCCAAGGAGTTCGACAGCAGCGACTGGGGGGTGGTTCCCGATCTCGAAGTGGCGATGAACGCCGATCAGATCGAGGAGGCGCTCACCCTGCGGCTCGAGGCCGACCGGCTGCCCGGCGATCCGCGGCCCCCGAACCCGGACGGTGCAGCGGAGGAGTCGGAACTGGAGTCCACCCCGCCCGACATCGACGAGCTCATCGATCGTGGTCTCGATCCGCAGCTGGAGCTGGCGCTCCTCATCCTGCAGGCCAGAGCATTGGCCGACGGTGAGGATGGCTCCCAGCGGGCCCTGCTCGATCCCTGAACCACGGTTCGTGGTGCGACGGCTACACTCTGGGCATGCACCGCATACCCCAGCTGTTGTTGCCACTGATGTTCTGCATGTCGGTCGTCGCCTCGGAGCTCGAGGTCGTCGAGGACGCCCAGCCGACGATCCGCATCGCCAGCTACAACGTCCTCAATCTCTTCGATCACGAGGACGATCCGTCGCTCGAGGGTGAGCACGACGACCTGGAGATGGCCACCCCCGACGGGCGGTGCCGCTCCCTTGCCGAAGTCATCCGCCGGGTCGATGCCGACGTGCTCGCATTGCAGGAGGTCGAGTCCGAGGCCGCACTTCGGTGGTTCCGTGACACGTACCTCTCCGACATGGGCTACGACCATCTGGTCTCGCTCGACGTCGGCTACTACCGCGGCGTCGAGAACGCGGTGCTGAGCCGGTATCCGCTTTCGAACGCGGAGGCCGAGCCGAATCTTCCGCTGCAGGACGTGGTCCGACGGGGCGGGGGCTGGGCGGAGCCCGGCGACGATGACGGGNCCATCGTGTTCCAACGCACACCCCTGCGGGTCGATGTCACNGGACCCGACGGCTACGAGCTGACCATGTTCGTGGTGCACCACAAGTCCGGTCGTCACAAGTACCGTCGCGAGAGCGAGGCATTGAAGCTGGTCGAGCTCGTCGATCGCGTNGAGTCCGAGACGCCCGGGCGCAACATCGTCATCCTCGGCGACTTCAACGCGGCGCCGTGGGACCGGTCGATGGACGTCTACAAGGAGGCGGGCTTCATCGACATCGGAGCGGACCCCCGGGTGGAACGTCCGGTGACCCACGAGTCGGACCGCATTCTCGACTGCATCCTGGTCAACAGCGCCACCCACCGGGAACTGATTCCGGGAACCGTCGAGGTGCACGATTCGCAGGCGCCTCCGAAGGACTACAACTGGCGGACCGATCCTCGACCGGACGAGTGTCCGTCGGATCACCGTGCGGTGTCGGCCGATCTCGTGGCCCGCGACCGGACCTGAGCCCGTCGATCAATCCAGATCGCCGAGCAGACGCCGCGCTTCTTCGGCGTCCTTGTCGCCACGTCCGGACAGATTGATGACCAGATGCTGGTCGGCGTCCATGGCGGCGGCATCGTCGATGGCACCCGCAATCGCGTGGGCGGTTTCCAGGGCGGGTATGCATCCTTCGAGTTCGGACAGCAGGCAGAAGGCGTCGATGGCCCGGGAGTCCGGGATGCCCCGGTACTCGACNCGNCCGCTGGCGTGCCAGTGGGCGTGCTCGGGCCCCACGCCCGGGTAGTCGAGGCCCGCGCTGCACGAATGCACGTCCGCCGTCTGNCCGTCGTGGTCCTGCAGCACGATGCTTCNGGAACCATGCAGGACGCCCGGTTCGCCATGGACGAGGGTGGATGCATGATCGCCGGCCGATGTACCACGGCCGCCGGCTTCGATGCCCACCAGCGCGACTTCGGGATCGTCGATGAACTCGGTGAAGATTCCCGCGGCGTTGGAGCCGCCGCCGACGCAGGCGACGATGCGGTCCGGCAGTCGGCCGAGCACCTCCATGCACTGGTCCCTGGTTTCGCGTCCGATGACGGACTGGAAGCTTCGGACCACGGACGGGAAGGGATGCGGTCCCACCACGGATCCGATGATGTAGTGGGTGTGGTCGACGGNNTCCATCCAGTCGCGCATGGCGGCGTTGGTGGCGTCCTTGAGGGTNCGNGAGCCGTCCTCGACGACGTTGACCTTGGCGCCCAGCAGTTTCATCCGGAAGACGTTCAGCGACTGTCGTCGGACGTCCTCGGCCCCCATGTAGACCTCGCAGTCCAGTCCGAAGCGCGCGCAGGCGGTGGCGGTTGCGACACCNTGCTGTCCGGCGCCGGTCTCGGCGATCACCCGCTGCTTGCCCATGCGGCGGGTCAGCAGGGCCTGTCCGATGGTGTTGTTGATCTTGTGGGCCCCGGTGTGGGCCAGGTCCTCCCGCTTGAGCCAGATCGACGCGCCGCCGGCGTGCTCGGTGAGCCGCGGTGCGTAGGTCAGCGGGGTCGCACGGCCGACGTAGTGACGAAGCAGGNCCCGGAATNCCCGTTCGAAATCGGGGTCGCTCCGGGCATCGGCCCAGGCTTCGTCCAGTTGATCCAGAGCGGCAACCAGGGTCTCGGGGACGTACCGACCACCGAACTCTCCGAACCATCCATCGGACTGACGTTGCTCGTTCATACCCATCAGGATAGGCCACCCAGGAGGTTGCGTACGAAGAAGTCCAGTTCCCGTTCCTTCACATCGGCGCTGTGCGTCCCGAATCCGACGTGTTCGTGCGGGGCACCGGTCCGATCGTAGAGCACGCGTTCCACGGTTCCGGGGTGGGGGGCCAGGGCCTCCACGGTGTCGAGGAACCGTTCCTGACCGATCCAGGGNACCCATTCGTCGGCTCGACAGTGTGCAGCAAGAATCGGAATGGGACGCCAGGAATCCAGATTGTTCATGGGATCCAGGGCACGNAGTTCCTCGTCCGGACGGTTCGAGAACATGGGTCGCGACCGCTGGTCGCGCCACGAACCGGTCGTGGCTTCCAGCACACAGCATCGGTACGGATGCGTTCTGGTGAGTCGGGAGGCGATGACCATGCCCCCGGCCGACATGCCTCCGATCCCCAGGCGGCTGGGGTCGGCGTGCAGCCGGTTCTGGGCATCGGCGACCGCGGCGTCGAGTTCGTCGACCATCTGAAGGATGACGTCGAGGACCCGTTCGGGACGCTGAAGATCCGCATCAAAACGCTCCCCGTGTCCCGGCAGATCCAGGGCGCAGATCGAGATTCCGTGCCGCATGAGACGCAGGTATCGCCCCGGATCCAGTTCCTTGGTGGCGGTTCGCCCGTGCAGCCAGATCACCAATGGGGGGGCGGGATCACAGCCTTCGGCCTCGATCAGAAGGCTCGGGACCGAATCCCCGACGAGACACCGGTGCATGCGACGCTGGAGATCCTGCGGCAACCGGGGAGTCACGGGCTTCGGTTCATCGGTGGGAGGGGGCATCTCGGGTACTTCCGTTCCGGCCGGGCGTGTCAAGGTATCCTGACCGGATGCCGCGGATCATCGCAGGAACTCATCGGTCACGCGCCCTCGAAACGATCGAGGGTATGTCGACGCGTCCCTACACCGATCGGGTCAAGGAGTCTGTTTTCAACATTCTCCAGGGACATATCGAGGGCGCGAACGTCCTCGACCTCTTCGCCGGCATCGGAACCATGGGACTCGAGGCGGTCAGTCGCGGGGCGGCGTCGGTGCTGATGGTCGAGCGGGACCGCCGGGTCTACGCAGCCCTGGAGCGAAACATCGATCGACTGGGCGTGGACGACGTGGCCGTCGCCCTGCAGGGTGACGCGCTTTCGACGCTGCCCATCCTTCGCTCGCCCCGGCCGTTGCACGTGGTCTTCGTGGATCCGCCCTTTGCCATGATGGAGGACGACCGGACCCGGCCCAGAGTGCTCGAGCAGATCCAGCGTCTGGCCGATTTGGTCGACCCGCAGGGGTTCATCATTCTCAGGACNCCGCTCAAGCATCCCCGTGTCGACCATGCCATCGCGGGGCTGGTGGGGCCGGAGGTTCGGGCCTATCGAAAGCAGCACTCCGTACTCTTNTACAGCCGGGAGCAGTCGGCGTGAGCGGCACNCGTCCGATCCGGGACGTGGCCACCGATCTGGTGCGTCATCTCCAGCAGTCCGGGCACGAAGCCTATTTCGTGGGTGGGTGCGTCCGTGATCAGCTTCTGGGATTGGAACCCGCGGAGTACGACATCGCCACGGATGCCGGGCCGGATCGAATCCAGGAACTCTTTCCCGGATCGCATCTGGTCGGCGCTTCGTTCGGCGTCGTTCTGGTCCGACGTCACGGGCACACCATCGAAGTGGCGACGTTCCGCAGCGAGGGGGCGTACTCGGATCATCGGCGTCCGGACACCGTCATGTTCTGCGACCGGTCGGGCGACGTCCGTCGTCGCGACTTCACCGTCAACGGCATCTTCCACGATCCGGTGGCGGGAACGGAGTACGACCGGTTCGACGGCAAGTCCGATCTGCAGCGGGGNATCCTGCGGGCAATCGGGAATCCGGTGGAGCGATTCGAGGAAGACCATCTTCGCATGCTGAGGGCGGTTCGCTTCGCGGCTCGCTTCGGTTTCGAGATCGAATCGGCCACGGCCGATGCCGTCCGGAGTCAGTCGGGCAATCTGGCCGGTGTCTCCCGCGAGCGGGTGGGCGGGGAAATCCGTCGCATGGCGGCGGAAGGTGACTGGCATGCCGCCGTCGACCTCATGCGGGATCTGGATCTGGAAGTCAGCGTGTTGGGCGGATCGCACTCCAGCGGCGAGTGGCTGCACTGTCGACATCTCGAAAGCGAATCAGAGCGTGAGGTCGATCGTCATCCCGCGGCTCTCGTGGCGTGGCTGATCGATCGTGGAGATCTCGATCCGTCGGCGCCCGATTNCAGTCGCCTGGACGAGGTGGGTGATCGGCTCGTGAGTTCGAATCAGGAGCGGGAAGCGATCCGTTCCATTGCCCGCTGTCTGGGCGAACTCGCCCAGTGGGAACGCCTGGCCGTTGCGGCCCGGAAGAGGCTGGCCAGCAGTCCCGGGTTCCCATGGGCGGTCCTGCTGCTGGGGGCAACCGAAGGCGAGAGGGCCGGGGGAATCGCGTCTGACGTGCAGATTCTGGCCGTTTCAGGGCTTCGACCAACTCCTCTGATCAACGGTGATTCGCTCATACAGGCGGGAATGCAGCCCGGCCCCCGGTTTGCAGGCCTGTTGGATACGGTCTACGACGCCCAACTTGAAGGTCGTATCTCCACCCCTGAGGAGGCTCTGGGGATTGCTCAAAAGCTCTATCGAGCGTCCGATTCAGGCAAAAAACACGATTCCTGATTGAAACAACCGATCTTCAGGCACGTCCTATACTGATGGAAATACCGGTTCGCAGGGGCTGCCCTGGATTCAGTCCTCCTGCGTTTCGGAACACGTCTCGTCCCTGTGCTGGAGTTCTCCATGAACCTGCTTTCGCTGATTCGACGTTCGTTCGGACTGATCGCCCTCGTGCTGGCCATGTCNCTTTCGGCCGACTCCCTCGCGGCGACGGAAGATGTCATTCACATGTCGGACGGTCGTGTGNTGCACGGCCAGATCGTGCAGGAGAACGCCCAGTCGATCGTCTTCGACTACCTGAACCAGGACATCGGCATCTCCGTCACCATGACCCTTCCGAAGGCCGCGATTCTCAAGATCGAACGCGACGTCGAAGTGGCCGCCGAACCGTCCGCCGATCCGGACGCGGCACCGCAGCAATCGACGNCTCCGGCCGAAGAGGGTAATCCGGACGAGATGCCGACCCGGTCTCGGACCTCCACGCCGTCCGAAGGCGCCTCGCGCTTCTACATCGTCGAGATGAGCGGTCAGGTCGGAACGGACATCCGCTCCTCGATCTACAAGGACGTCGTCGATGAGATCAAGTCCGAAAAGCCGGACGTGGTCATCTACAAGCTCGACAGTGCAATGCTGGGTGACAGCATGCTCGACTACTGGACGGGTGGNAATTACGACGGCGACACCTACCAGGACGACCAGTACAAGCGGCAGGAATCGACGCAGCAGGTGATGGACGATGTCCAGGTGCTGGTCCAGGGGTTCCATTTCGGCATCCCGGACGATGTCCGGCAGGTCCTGTGGGTCCACGATGCGACCGGCCCCGCCGCCATGCTGGCTCTGGCCTGGCCCGACATGTACATGACCCCCGACGCCGACTTCGGAAGCCTCGGCGAGATCTGGTCGTACACCCAGTTTCCCGACCTCGACGTGCGCAGCAAGATGGAGAAGGCCTGGTTCGGTACCGCCAAGGGCATCATGGTCAAGGGTGGTCATTCCGACACGTTCCTCGAAGGGATTNTGCGTCCCAATGAGCAGCTGAGCTTCAGTTGCGTCGGACGCAAGCCGGTCTGGAACCTCAACTACAACGGCGACATTCCGATCCTTCCCGAGGGCACCGCCTACGGCGCCAAGATCCGCTACGTCATCAAGGACGGCGTCAACCNCGGTCTCGAGTTCGATGCATCCGTCTGCGAGGATCTGCTGATCAGCGACGGGACCGCGGAGACGCTCGAGGATCTCGCCCTGCTGCTCGACGAGCGTCAGTACGAGGTCATGGAGACCGAAGTGCTGCAGGACGTCGCCGAGTACAAGGAGGACTGGAGAGCCCGTTGGGACCGCTGTCTCGACGCCTTCAGGGAGTACTACAAGTACATGGAGCGAGCCGGGGGCGGATACGCCCTGCAGAACCTGCAGAAGGCCAAGAAGGCCCTGGCTCGAGTCATCGGTTCGGTCCGGACCAACGAGTCGGTCGCAGTTCGATTCAAGAGCATGACCGGACAGGATCTCATCGCTCTTGACGGAATGATGAAGCGTCTCGAGGCCCAGATCCGCCAGTTGGCACGCGGTGGACGCGGCGGCGGCGGTGGTGGTGGACGAGGCGGCGGCGGCATCGGCGGTCGTCCCTGATCAACGAAGAAACACGAGTAACACACATGAAGAATCAAGCATTGTTCGCATCATTCCTGTTCACCCTCGTGGTCGCCGCATCGGCATTGGCCGGAAGCGTCAGCGTCCTGCTGCCCAACGGCAGCACCTGGAGAGGGGAGACGGGGGATCTGGTGAAGATCGAGTACAACGCCGGCGGCGTGCAGTCGACGGTCGAAGGCGAGTTGATGCAGTCGACCGACCGCTACCTCGTGATCAAGAAGTCCGACGGAACCGGGGACGTACCGATCTTCCTCGAGTACCTGGTCGGCATGGAATCCATGGATTCGCGCCCGACGTCCGATGCGCCGTCCGGCGACGGTGCAGGGGGCGACGGTTCCCCGTCCGAGCCAATGCCGTCGTCCGGTGGTGCCCCGCAGCCGGTGGCCGAAGAGGAGATCCCCGTGGACAAGGGTGTCTTCTACTTGCCGCTGAAGGAACAGGTCGGTCTCGAGTTTCGCCCCGAGGAGATCGAGGCCATCATCGAGCAGGCGGACGAGGCCGGGCCGGGGCAGACGATCATCCTGGACATCGAATCCGGTGGTGGCAGCGTCTGGGAGTTCATCGTGCTGGCCGAAGTCATTCGTGATGCGAAGAAGCGGCACAGCTTCGTCGCCTGGGTCGGCCATTCGATCTCCGCGGCGGCGGGTACCGCACTCTGCTGCGACCGCCTCATCTGGAAGTCCCACGGCGCTCTGGGTGCCATCACCATGCACAGTGGTGGTCGGCCGGTTCCGGATGCCACCGAGGAACGCTGGATCACCATGCTCAAGGCCATCCTCCGGGAGAGCGGCCATTCCGAGCACTGGGCACGTCCGATGGTCCGCAACGACAGCTGGATCTCCTACACCAAGGATCCGGTCAGCGGCGACTGCAAGTGGTACGGAACACCGCAGGGCATGAGCGAGGAGGTCGTCCTTTCGAACATGGGCGAAAACGTGGTGCTCAACGTCCAGGCGGCGGTCGACTGCTGCCTGGCCTACGACGTCGCCGACTCCAAGGAGGAGCTTGCCAAGGCCCTGGATCTGCCGGGCTGGCGGGAGCTGGGTACCGGTCAGAAGCTTCACGACGACTGGATGAAGGCCGTCAAGCAGTGTGAGGTCCACTGGCGAAAGTCGAATGTCGATCTCGAACTGCTGGGTTCGTACGCACNGGTGATCGCCATCCGGAAGCGGATCAACATCTACAAGGGTTGGATTCGATGGTGGAAGCGGGCCCCCAACAAGATGCGATCCCTGGGGGCACCGAGTGTCGAGCAGCTGGAAGCCATGATCGAGCAGCTCAAGCTGCAGTTGAGCGGTGGCCGGGGCTGAGTCGNATCAGATTCCGCTTTCGATGAACTTGAGGATCGCGGGCCCGACGCTGAACTCCATTCCGTCGACGATGCGCATCTCCTCGACGCGNTCCCCGTCGAGGAAGGTTCCGCCGGTCGATTCGAGGTCACGGATCCAGGTGTCCTGGCCGTTCCGCTCGATGGCGCAGTGTTCCCTGGAAACGCTTCTCGACTTGATGCAGATGTCGCACTCCTCGTCGCGGCCGACGATCAGCTCGTCGGTGTCNCCGAGCACGAATGCCTTGATCATGTCGCGTGTTCGGGAATGAAGGACCTGCAGTTCAAGCATGGATGGTTTCCGTGTCGTTCACGTGGATGCGTTCCGNTGAACGAAGGGTGCTGTCCGCCGTGATCGGACGTCTGCGANCCATTGTGCCGCCTTTGGTTGGGGATTCAAGGGCAAGCCGCCGAAAGGCCGTTGCCGGGCCTGCAAACGGGGGTGGCTCCGTCGGATTCAACCATGGATACACTGTGCCCCCATGCGATGGCTTGTGGACGGGGTGTACCTCCTCGTAGTACTGCTGACCATGCCGGTCTGGCTTGTCCGCATGATTCGGACCGGCAAGATNCGCACCGACTGGCGTGGTCGTTTCGGCTTCACACCAGCGGATGCATCTCGTGGATCGCATGAGCGCCGCCGCGTCGTGATCCACGCCGTTTCGGTCGGTGAAGTCAATGCGATCCGGGAGTTGGTGGCCACCCTCGATGCCGGTGGCTGCGAGGTGGTGGTCGCAACCACCACCGATACCGGGTCGGCCCGGGCCCGATCGCTCTTCGGTTCGAGNCATCATGTGGTCCGCTTTCCGTTCGACNTCTCCTGGATGATGTCGCGTTTCGTCTCCCGTCTCGAACCCGATGCCGTCGTGCTCGTCGAACTCGAGGNCTGGCCGAACCTGACCCGGTTGTGCGCCCGCCGCGGCATTCCCGTGATGGTCATCAACGGGCGTCTGACGTCGCGGAGTCATCGGCGGTACGCAATGGTGAGGCCACTGGTGCGAACGATGTTCTCCCGCCTCGCCTGGGTGGGCGTGCAGGACGAGGAGTATGCCGATCGCTTCCGAGATCTGGGAGTGCTGCCGGATCGGATCGAGGTGGTCGGCAACATGAAATGGGACAACGCCCGCTGCAGCGAGGGCGTGGATGGGAGCGAACGTCTGGCCTCCGATCTGGGCATCGATCCCCATCGACCGTTGGTGGTGGCAGGGTCGACGGCCCCCGGAGAACACGAGCTGCTTCTCGAGGCCGTCCCACCCGGATGTCAGTTGCTGTGCGCGCCGCGCAAGCCGGAGTGGTTCGAGGGAGCGGCTGCGGTGCTGGACGGTTGCACCAGACGTTCGACGGGACACCGTGGCGGCAATTCGGATCTCTTCCTGCTGGATACGATCGGTGAACTCGCCCAGGCCTACGACCTCGCGGACGTCGCGGTCGTGGGACGAAGTTTCGTCGGGCTGCACGGTTCGGATGTCACGCAACCGATTGCACTCGGAGCGGCCACCGTGGTGGGTCCCGACTTCGGTGACTTCCGCCGGATGGTCGGGCCCCTGGTCCGGGGGGGCGGTCTGCTGGTCGTCCAGCCTTCCGAGTTGGCGGGCGTGCTCTCCGACCTGCTCGAGAACGAGGGCCAGCGGCGCGATCTGGCCCGAAACGGTCGCGCCGTGATCCTTGCTCATCAGGGCGCGACGTCCGCGTACGCCAGCCGACTTCTCGATGACCGGACCTGAGGTCGGGGAAAAACAACACTCCGGCTCGGGTGGAGCCGGAGTGTTGGGGGAGAAAAGAAACAGATGGTTCATGCGACCGGGACGTGCTCGTACCCGGTCGGAGGAGGGTGTTCCGGGAAGGAGGGGGGAGGAGAGGACCCCTCGATCCACCATTCAGATACGTCCGCACCGCGGCCGGGGTTCCGGTGAAGCCAGGGATTGCATGGTTTTTTGAATGATGAATACGGGTTCTGGACATCGGAGAGGGGTTCATGCTCCAAAAACGTGCATGAGCCGGGGTAGACTCTCGCCACGATGAACGAGCAGGCCGTCCTTCAGCGGATATTCAAGGGCTCCACCGGAATGGGACCGGGCGTGGTCATCGGTCCCGGTGACGACATGGCACTGCTTCGCCCCGAGGGGTGGAAGTTCCCGTCGGATCGATCCGGTGGTGGTGGGGGGGTCCTGCTGGCGGTTGATCAGGTCGTGGAAGGGGTCCACTTCGATCGTTCCACCGCCGAACTGGTTGCAATCGGCTACAAGGCGATGGCACGATGTCTCAGCGATGTTGCGGCGATGGCGGGACGTCCCGTCGCCAGTCTCGTCTCCGCGGTCCTTCCCCCGGGCATGTCGGAGGACGAGGCCATGGACCTGTTCGAAGCGATGCGTGCGACCGGCGATCGATTTCACGCGCCGATCGTCGGTGGTGATCTCTCCGTTCACAGGAACGAATCGCACCCGCTGACGTGTTCCGTCACCGTCATGGCCGAAGCAACGGGACTTGGTGTGGTCTCCCGCTTCGGCGCAAAGGAAGGTGATCTGGTCTGTGTGACCGGACAGCTCGGCGGATCGCTCGCTTCCGGTCGCCATCTGACCTTTCAACCGAGAATCGGCGAGTCGATCATGCTCCGCGCGGTCCTGGGCGAGCGTCTGCACGCCATGATCGATCTGAGCGACGGGCTCGGGATCGATGCGGCCCGAATGCTCGAGCCGGATCCATCGCTGCAAATCGAGGTCGATGCGGAATGCATTCCGAAGCACGACGGGGTTGACTGGCGTGCCGCGGTCTCGGACGGAGAGGATCACGAGCTGCTGTGCCTGGTCGACGGGTCGGACCTCCCCGAGCAGTTGCTCGACTGTCGATTCACACCCGTCGGCCGGGTGGTGCCCCGTCCGGATCACGAATCCTCGGCGGCGGTGGTGGTGGTCGCGGAGGGCGTTCGGCATGACATCGCTTCACTGGGCTGGGAGCACCGGGGATGAATCACATTCTCGAATCCGATTCCGAACGGGCGACGTTCGAGCTGGGCGAACGACTGGCCCGTGCCCTCGCGTCCGGAGACGTGGTGCTTCTGGAGGGCGAGCTGGGCGCCGGAAAGACGTCATTGGTGCGTGGACTGGCATCCGGTCTCGGTATCGACCACCGTGAAATATCCAGTCCGACCTTCACCATTGTGCATGAGCACGAGTTTCCCGGTGGCACGCTGTATCACATCGACGCCTATCGCCTGAGCGGGGTGGAGGAGCTCGAGACGATTGCGTGGGATGCGATCGTCGACGATCCACAGGGCATCGTGGTCTGCGAGTGGCCGCAGCGCATCGCCGCGGCGGTTGGCGACGGAACGATTCGGATGCTGTTGCGACACGTCGGTCCGCAGCAGCGCGACATCGAAGTCCGATCGTCCGATGATGATTCCGATCGGTTCGAAGCGGTGCTGAGGGGCTGAGTCAGTCGTCGGCCGGATCGTTGGGTGCGATGCCGTACACCTGGAATCGGTGGCCGACGGGCTCCCATCCGTATTCGCGGCAGATGCGGTTCCGGATCTCCATCAGTTCATCGCTGCTGATGCGGATGTACTTTCCGGTCTGGACGCACACCATGTAGTCCGAAGGCTGTCTTCCGTAGACCAGCTGGTAATGCGACTGCTTGGCATCGAAGAGGGCCTGGTTGATGATTCCCGCTTCCTGGAGCAGCTTGAGGGTCCGGTACACCGTCGCCTTCGAGACCCGCTGGCCCTGATCCTGCATGCGTTGCATCAGTGAATCGGCCTCGAACACGTCATCGGCCTCCAGGATCGCATTCAGGATGTCGGCGCGTTCGGGGGTGTACTTCAGATTCTGTTCCTTGAGATGGCGGCGGAAGATCGCGCACAGCGGAGCCATCTGAAGGGAACCGTCGGGAGGTACATCTTGCGGGGAGCCGTTAGCATTCATCATCATGGATCATGGTACACAAATGAAACATGATCGAGGCCGTCTGCGGGTGCTTGCCCTCGAGTCGTTCGATGCGGGTTCGCACCGGCAGACCAGAGTCGCTATTGAGAACCATTGTCAGTTGGATTGGAAGTGGATCACGCTGCCCGGCCGGGGTTGGAAGTGGCGTATGCGAACGGGGGCTGCGGAACTTGCCGGCCGGGTTCGATCGCAGGTCGACGAGGGGAAGTGGGGGGACTGGAGTCCCGACGTGATCTTCGCGACCTCGCTGGTGAGTCTCGGCGACGTCGTGGCCCAGCTTCCCCGGTCGTGGAGATCGGCGGTGACGGTTCTGTACATGCATGAGAATCAGCTGGTGTACCCGGTGCAGGGTGTGGACGCCCCGGCGGATCGGGACCTCCAGTATCCGGTCACCAATCTGATGAGCATGCTGGCTGCGGATGTGGTCATGTTCAACAGCCGATGGAACCGTGATTCGTTTCTGGATGGCATCGGGCAAGTAGCCGGTCGGTCGCCGGAGTCAGCCCTGAAACACGTGGGGAGAGACCTTCGCGAACGTTGCACGGTGATCTGGCCACCGGTGGAACTGCCTGAGGCGACTGACGTGCCGACACCGGGGCGGACGAGAGTTTTACATAACGCTCCGGTGGTCGTCTGGCCACATCGTTGGGAGCACGACAAGGGGCCCGGGGAACTGCTGCGGGTGGCCAGGGATGCCAGGGATCGTTCACCGCTGAAGTGGGTGCTCCTGGGCGAACAGTTCAGAGAGGTCCCGGAACCGCTGCGGATCTTCATGAAGGAGTTTGAGGACGACATCCTGCATTGCGGTCGCATCCGGGATCGGGATGGATACCTGGAAATGCTTGCCTCGTGCGACTGGGTCCTTTCGACGGCTGCCCACGAGTTCTTCGGGATGGCCGTGGTCGAGGCCATGTGGATGGGATGCCTGCCGTGGCTGCCGGATCGACTGAGCTATCCGGAGCTGGTACCCGAGGGAATGACGGGGCTGTCGCCGTTCGAGCAGCCACCGGATCCACGGAAGGTGACGGAAGCGGTCCGACGGCATCTGATCCCGTGCCGTGCGGAGTGTGCGGTCCGGAGGATGGAGGAGGTCATCCGCGACGCGTTCAAATCGTCCGGATGACCGGATGTCCATCCGCGAGGCATTCAGACCCTCTGCATGAACCACAGGCTGCATCGCCGATAATGCATATTATGTTAAATGGGCCGTGCTGAAGCGGGAAGCGGGCCGGCTCACGGGTCGTCGTGGACTCCAGCGGGTATTCGGTGCATGATGATGTTCATGAGGAACTACGCATCCTTCGTGGCGGTCGCGCTCGCCCCGGTGCTGTGCACCGGATGTGTGACGACCCCCGGGCAGCTCGATCCCGTCGGAGACGAGGTGCCCGCCTCCGTCGAGGAGCCCCGGGGACGCATTCACGAGAAGAGTTCCTACCGGTCCCAATCGATGCATGGATGGACCGTGCTCGTCAGTCCGGATCTCATTTCCGATCCTGAGCTCGAACGCCGGACCCTGGCGCTGCTCGACGATCATCTGTACCGAATCGGTCGTGTGATTCCGTCCCCCGCCCTGGAGGATCTTCGTGGCGTCGAAATCTGGGTCGAAAAGGATACGCCTTGGACCCAGTGCATGTGCTACCACATCTCTCCGGCGTGGCTGACCGCCAACGGCTACAACCCGGCCAAGGCGGGAACCGTGGAGGTCGGCAACGCGGAGGCCTTCCTCGAATGGACCCGTACGCAGCCGTGGATGGTCCTGCACGAACTCGCCCACGCCTACCACTACCAGGTTCTCGGCCCCGAGCACTCCGGAATCAATGCGGCGTGGCGGGCTCGGGTCGACGCCGGAGACTTCGATCGAGTTCTCCACGCCAGCGGCGCACCCCGTCGGCACTATGCGCTCACCAACGACAAGGAGTACTTCGCCGAGACGACGGAGGCCTACTTCGGCACCAACGACTTCCATCCCTTCGTCCGTGCTGAACTGCAGCAGGCCGATCCCCGCGGTCACGCGCTCATGGAGTCCACCTGGTACCGCCCGCCGGAAGAGCCCGGCACATGAACGCATCTCCCCGCATCAAGTCCAGCCTTCTGATCAATCTCTCCGCGGTGATCGTCATCTGGGTTCTGATCTCGATGCTGGGGGCCCTGCTCTTCCTGGTGTGGATCGTCCGGAGCGCGGCCGAGCAGCAGGTGGCTCTGGAGGGCGACGTGATCGGCTCCGTGGCCACGGCGGCCGTCATCGACCCCCTGCTCTCGAACGACTTTCCCACCATCCAGGCCCGTCTGCAGGCGATCGTGGAGACCCACCCCGACATCGTCTTCTGCCAGCTCGACAGCAGGATGCCGACCTCGGTCGGCGCCGAGGTGTCGGTCGGTGAACGTGAAGCCCTCGCGAAGTGGATCGATGGGGATCTCGACGGTTTCGTGGTGTTCTTCACGCCCGTCGAGATCGAGGATCCCAATCCCATCCAGTTGGCGGAGATCGCCGTCGGGTTCTCCCGGGATCACATCGATTCCGCGACCTGGAATCAGATCATCTGGATCTCCTTCGGTCTCGGGTTGTCCTTTCTCTTCGTCAGCACGTCCCTGGTCTACGTGCTCAATCGCGTGATCGGACGACCGCTGAAGAGCCTGGATGAGCAGGCCGCACGACTGGCCGGCGGGGATCTCCACTCCCCCATCATGGTCGATTCGCAGACGGAGTTCGGCCATCTCGCGGATGCCATGGAATCCATGCGGGTCCGGGTGTCCGAGCAGATCCAGAGCCTGCAGGGACTTTCGGAGGAACTGACCCAGTCGAGCGATTCCCAGCGCATGCTGTTTCGTGAACTGGATCACCGGGTGCGGAACAATCTTGCCGGTCTCGCTTCGCTCATCACCCTGAGTCAGCAGAACTGCTCGGGCATCGAGGACTTTGCCGAGTCGATCCGGGGGCGGGTGCACGCCATGTCGGTGGTGCATTCCATGCTGTCCCAGGAGCATTGGGATCCGATCGATCTGTCCACCATGATCCGGCTGCTGGTTCCACCGGGGGCCAAGGGCACCCTGGAGATGGAACAGAATCCGGCGGTGCTGGTGCCGCCGCAGCAGGCCACCGCGTGCGGCATGGTCTTCCAGGAACTGATGGCGAACTCACTGAAGTACGGGGCGTGGTCCGATGGCGGCGTCGTGCACGTACTCTGGTCCACTCCCGAGGTCGATCCGGATGGTGCACGGCGACTGTCGATCTACTGGAGGGAATCCGGTGGTCCGACCTTGAGCGGCGAGGTCTCGCCCGGAACCGGAACCGGACTCATCGAGGGGTTCGTCACGCACGAACTGGGTGGATCGATCGAGTTCCGCTACGAGCCCGAGGGCGTTCGGCACCAGATCCAGCTTCGATTCATCAACGAGAAGCCCCGGGCTTGATCCCGTGGGTCAGGGTGCAGATCCCGAAGGTCAGGGGCCGCTGGGTCACCGATTCGAAACCCGCCCGGTCGACGATCGCAGCCAGCTCACCGGCCGTGGCGAATGATTCGATCGATCGGGGCAGGTAGCGATACGCGCCACTGCGGTCGCCGGACAGCAGCGTCGCCGTCAGAGGCATGATGCGATGGTTGTAGAGGTCCGCTCCGAAGCGGACCAGGGGATTCGACGGTTGGCTGAACTCGAGGATCACCAGTCGACCACCGGGGGCGAGGACTCGATGGAACTCGGCGATGGCCACTGCGGGATCGGTCACGTTCCGGATGCCGAAGGCGATGGTGACCACGGTGCAGGATTCGTCGGGCAGCTCGAGGTTCATGGCGTCGCCACGCGTGAACGTCGCGGGGGTACCGTCGTGACGGGGTGCCTTGCGGTCCGCGATCTCGAGCATGCCGGCGGAGAAGTCGACCCCCCGGACCGAGGTCGGATTCCGGTTGGCGAGGGCGAAGGTCAGGTCGCCGGTGCCGCAGGCGACGTCGAGGACGTGGTCGGCGGGCCCGATGTCCGCCATCTTGACCGCTTTTCGCCGCCAGGACTGGTCACGGCCGAAGGAGTGCACGCGATTGTTGAGATCGTAGCGCCCCGCGATGGCATCGAACATGCGGCGGACCCGGCCGGCCTTGTCCGGGGCGTGGTGAGGATCGTCCTTCAGGTCCGCCGGCGTCCAGGCCGGGGTGGGGTTGTCGTCTCGAGTATCCATGAATGGTGAATCCTACCCGCGTCAGCCGTTCCGGACCTGCTTCTGTACAATCAACCCGTGCCCATCTCCCTCCACGAATCAGGTGCCCCCCTCCCCCCCTCCCCGCGGTCCGTCGGCACGGCCCGGGCGGTCCTCCTGGCCATGCTGCTGGGTGCGGTCGTCGGAGGCTGTTCCTACGTGCACACCGCCTACAGTTGGGTCGGCGGCATCACGACCGGAATGCGGGTCGAATCGGTCTCGGCCAATCCGGTGCACCTCGCATCGAACTTCGACCTCGCGGTCTGCTCGACGGATCCGTACGTGGAGGGTTCGATCTGGCTGACCGATGTGCCGCTCGCCGACCTCACCAGCGGCTCGGTCGAGACCGGACAGATCCTGCACATCGAACTGCTGTGGACGCCCCGTCCCGGCTACACCCCGATCGACTTCGAGGCCACGAACCTCTCGGTCCGGTACATCCTGATCTCCAATGGCGAATACGGCGTGTACGAAGGCGGTGGCTTCGGATACCCGCTGGGCACCCCGGAAAGCGCTTCGATGATTCTCGACGTCGAGGGGGTCACGCTCCAGTTGGCGGAAGCGACCGACGGCTTCGTCGATCTGCTGTCCCCCGCCGAACTGGCCGGGACATTCAACGGCGAGTGCGATCAGAGGCTGGCCGGACTGGTGCGTGATGCCACGGCACAGCTCGTCACCGATGCATTCGGCAGGACGATGTTCGTACGGCTCGACTGACGGATCACTCCGTGTCGGTCTTCTTGGTCGTCTTCTTCTTGCTGGTGGACTTCTTGGCGGTCTTCTTCTTGCCGCCCAGTTCACCGATGCGGACGCGGAGCATCTTCTGGCGATGTCCCCTCTTCCGCTTGTATCCCTTGCGACGCTTGAACTTGATCACGTCGATCTTGACGTCGAGGCGTTCCTCGATGATCTCGGCCGTCACGGATGCGCCGTCGATGTACGGCGTGCCGAGGGTGGCCGGTCCGTCACCGGACTTCAGGGCAAGGACACGATCGAACGTGATGGTCTTGGCTCCGTCGGCCAGCTCACGACGGTCGACGTCGATCACGTCTCCGGTCTGGACCTTGATCTGGGAACCACTGTCTTCAACGAT
>PAAB01000008.1 GCA_002591705.1 Phycisphaerae bacterium | reverse complement strand
AACTTCATGGTTCCGTATTGACCGCGGATGATGTCGGGGACTCCGAGATCGTTGGTCATGACACTGACCAGGACCACCGTGTGCTCGGTGGGATAGTCCACCATCATCATGAACGAATCCGGAATGTCGCGTTCGTCCTTCTCGAGGTATCTGCCGCCGGAGGCGACCACCCGACGCGGGTATTCGCCGTCGGGACCGCTGATGGCGAGCAGGAACGGGGCAAGCTTGTGATACAGGAGATCCGTCGCGACTCCACCGTTGTAGGCGAAGTACTTCCGGAACCGGAAGAAGTGGTCCGGATTCCATTCGATCTCCTCGGCGAGTCCGTGCTCGTGTCCGAGCCACCGGTCCCAGTCCACGTAGTGCTCGCTCTTCGGATCGTTGCCGGGGCCGGCCCCCGGATCCATCCCCCAGTTGAACTGGCCTCCACGGGAGTTCCGGCAGTAGCTGCTTTGGCTCCATACCGGCTTCCCGATGCGTCCGTCCTCGATGGCCTGTCTCGCCGTCCAGAACGCACTCATGCTCGTCCGCTGCGGACCGACCTGCAGGACGCGTCCCGTCCGGTGGACCGCATCCCTGCACTCCAGCGCCTGGGGGATGGTGAGCGACAGCGGCTTCTCGCAGTACACATCCTTCCCGGATTCCATCGCTTCGATGGCGATCTTGGTGTGCCAGTGGTCCGGAGTGGCGATGACCACCGCGTCGACGTCCCGGTTGTCGAGCACATCCTCGTAGCGCATCGTGCCGCAGCCGTCGCCGTGGCCGATGATGTTCATCGCGTTGTTCAGACGCCGTCGGTAGACATCGCAGACCTGGATGACGTCGAGGTTCTCCTCGCCCCTGCGACCGACGAGGCTGTTGGTGTGACCGGTTCCCATGCCGCCGGTTCCCACCACGGCCATGTTCAGTCGATCGTTGGCCCCCATGATCCTGGCGTAGCTCGACGCCGGCAGCCACGTTGCGACTGCGGTCGCCGCGGAGGCCTTCAGGAAGAGTCGTCGTGAGGATTCGTGGTGCTGTGCCATGGAATGCTGCTCCTTGTTCCATAGCCTACGCCGAAACACGATGTGGGGACCGTGTCGATCCGGGACGTCGCCCGCCGCGACGGTCGAGTCGAACATCCGGAATTCCATCTCAGCTGCCGATGTACCGGGCGTAGATGGTCCGGGCCTGCTCGGGCGTCCCGCAACCGTGGATCAGCGCTCGTCCGTCCGGAAACACAGTGAGATCGACATCGGGCTCGTCCAGGTGTCCTCGGAGGATCTCCTCCGAACGCTGGAATCGTCCGTGCTCGGCGAGACGATCCGCCAGCGACCCCAGATCCAGTTCGTTCTCCGACGAAGCCGGCTTGATCTGCACCGCATCGCGTCCGCAGAGCACCGTGGAACCGGCGAGCCGATCGCCCCGAAGCCATTCAAAGTTCCGTTCGACGCAGCACGGGCACGCGGTTCCGGGGGCGCCGGGGTGCATGGCGTGTCGGCTGTTGCTCCAGGCATCGAAGGAGTGCAGCCGTTCGTCGACGGCATCGACATTGCCGGAGAGGAACTTGATGGCCTGCATCGACTGGTGGGCCGCGACCAGATGCACCACCGGGCCCAGGATTCCGGCGGTGTCGCAGGTCGGCGAGAGGCCGGGGGCGGGGGGATCCGGAAACGTGCAGCGAAGGCAGGGGGTGCGGCCGGGAATGATCATGGTGCTCATGCCCGTCGTGCCGACGGCCCCTCCGTAGCACCACGGACGACCGGTCGAGACCGCCAGATCGTTGACCAGGTACCGGGTCTCGAAGTTGTCGAGTCCGTCGATCAGGAGGTCGCATCCCTGCGTGAGTCGTTCCGCATTCGAGGCGTCGAAGTCCGCGATCTCGCTGACGAGTTCGATCGAGGAGTTCACCGAGTGCAGTCGCCGTGCGGCTGCCGACGCCTTGGGTCGTCCAAGATCGGATTCCGCGAACAGGATCTGTCGTTGGAGATTGGTCGGTTCGACGATGTCCCGATCGATCAGATGCAGTCGCCCGATCCCGGCTCGGGCCAGCAGATCGGCGGCCACCGTCCCCAGTGCGCCGCATCCGATGACGACGACCGAGGAGTCGGCCAGCCGCCGTTGTCCGTCGTCGCCCAGCTGCGGAACCATTCGTTGGCGGTGGTAGCGATCGTCGCTCATGCCCACAGCCTACCGTCGACGATCGGTGTCCACGAAAAAAGCGGACGCGACCGGAGTCGCGTCCGCCGTGGGTTTCGTACCGGCGACATCACCAGGCGAAGTGGCTGAACGCCTTGTTCGCCTCGGCCATGCGGTGGGTCTGCTCGCGGGTGTTGACCGCCTTGCCCTCGCCGCGTGCCGCGTCGAAGAGTTCCTTGGCGAGCCGCTTGGACATCGGCTTGCCCTTGTCGGCCCGTGCGGCCTGGATGATCCAGCGGAAGCCGAGACTCTGTCGACGTCGCTGGGTCACGGGCATCGGGACCTGGTAGTTCGCACCGCCGACCCGCTTGGAGCGGACCTCGACGTTGGGCTTGGCATTGTCGATGGCCTTGGTGAAGACCTCGAACGCCTCCGAGGGCATGCTCTCGTCCTTCTCCTTGTCCAGACGGGCCTGGATGAGGTCGAGGGCGTCGTAGACGCAGCGTTGGGCGACGGCCTTCTTGCCGTCGACCATGACGCAGTTGATGAACTTCGACAGGACCAGGCTCGAGTGGCGCGGGTCCGGCTTCAGCTGTGATTCGGATTTGGTGATACGTCCTGCCATGGGTCCTCTCCTGGCTCATCTGCCCCAAGGGGGCCGTTGTTCACCGTTTTCCTGAGGAAGGAAACGATTACTTGCCTTGTAATGGTGCGATTACTTGCGCTTGGTTCCGTACTTCGAACGTCCCTGCTTCCGACCGTCCACGCCGAGGGTGTCGTGGGATCCACGGACCACGTGGTACCGGACACCGGGAAGGTCGCGGACCCGACCACCGCGGACGAGCACGATGGAGTGCTCCTGCAGGTTGTGGCCCTCGCCGCCGATGTAGGCGGTGACTTCCTTGCCGTTGGAAAGCCGGACACGAGCCACCTTTCGGAGGGCCGAGTTGGGCTTCTTCGGTGTGACGGTACGCACCTGAAGACAGACCCCTCGCTTCTGGGGACTTCCACCAAGGTCACGGACCTTGGAGTTGGTCTTGGGGCTTCGTCGAGGCTTTCGTACCAGCTGGTTCGTCGTGGGCATGCGGTCTTCCGCTCCTGTAGAACATTCGAGCCGGGCAGTGTACCAGACCCCCNCAGGCCAATTCAAGGGCTCTNNGGGNNACCGACGCCCNNGGNGGCAGGCGGTACCATGTANCGGAAGGGGAATTCACCCCTCAGGCACCACGGAAGGCGAATTTCGGCATGGAAGACCGAACNGACTACACCNTATATACNGANGGTGCGTGNTCGGGNAANCCCGGGCCGGGCGGCTGGTCCTACATCCTCGTCCACGCGGATGGAACGGAGGCCGTCGAGTACGGCGGGGATCCCGCCACCACCAACAACCGGATGGAGATGCTGGCGGTCATCGAGGGACTGCGCAGCATCGCCCAGCCGGCGCGGGTTCAGGTCCACTCCGACAGCAAGTACGTGGTGGACGGTCTCGCATCCTGGTTGGATCGATGGCTTGCCAACGGTTGGAGGACCTCGCAGAAGAAACCGGTGCTCAATCAGGATCTGTGGGAGGCTCTTGACGAACTGCGTAACGTGCACCGCATCTCGACCCACTGGGTGCGCGGGCACTCGGAGCATCCGGAGAACGAACGCTGCGACCGCCTGGCCGTCCAGGGCCGGGACGAGGCTGCTCGTGGTGGCGGAAACAACGTGTGATCGATATTCTCGTCCAAGCTCGGGATGGAGCCCGTCATGACCGTTCATCGCATCGAGGTACGACCCAGCAGTGATGCCGGTGATCCACGTGGCGCAGCCGCCTGCCAGTCGGCTCGCACGGCATCGCTGGATGCGCAGCCCCAGGCCGTGCAGGCGACATCCATCTACCTGATCGAGGGTGAACTCGACGCCGATGCGGTCCGTCGGATCGCGGACGAACTGCTCAGTCATCCCGTGACCGAACGGTCGGTGGTCGGCGCGTCCGCGCCCCGGGCCGACTCGCTGGTCGAAGTCCATCCCCAACCCGGGGTGATGGATCCCGAGGCGGAGGCCGTGGAGCTCGGAGTGCGGAGCCTGCTGGGCGTCGACGTNACGGTCCGGACCGGCCGCCGCTTCGATGTNGACGGTCTCGATCAGGGACAGGCCCGCACGTTCGCCGAACGATGTCTCGCCAACACGCTGATNCACGANGTCCACGANGNNCCGTACCACCCCGAGCAGTTCGAGNCGGGGCACGATCGNGANGCCGAGGTCCGGACGGTNCCGCTGCTGGANCTNGATGACGANGCGCTGCAGCGTCTNTCGCGNGAAGCCCATCTCTTCCTGAGTCTCGACGAGATGCAGGCGCTGCAGGAAGCCTATCGTGCCATGGGACGCGATCCGCGCGAGATCGAACTCGAGACCCTGGCCCAGACCTGGTCGGAGCACTGTGTTCACAAGACGCTCAAGGCGCGGGTCGAATACCACGGACCGCTTCCGGGCGATCTTGATCGCCAGGGCCACGAGGTCGTCGGTGAAGGCGTGGTTCGAATCGACAACCTGCTCGGATCGACCATCGCCGCCGCGACGAAGGAACTGATGGCCGACGGCATCGACTGGTGTCTTTCGGTCTTCGTCGACAACGCCGGTGTCATCGCATTCGACGACGATCATGCGGTCTGCTTCAAGGTCGAGACGCACAACCATCCCTCCGCGCTCGAACCGTACGGGGGAGCGGCAACCGGAATCGGGGGATGCATCCGCGACATCATCGGAACCGGACTTGCCGCCAGGCCCATTGCGGCCAGCGACGTCTTCTGCGTCGGTCACCTCGACACCTGGGCGCCGGACACCGATCGCCCGCTGCCCACGGGTTGCCTCCATCCCCGCCGCATCCTGTCCCAGGTCGTGGCGGGCGTCAGGGACTACGGCAACCGCATGGNCATTCCCACGGTCAACGGCACGGTGTGGTTCGACGACGACTACGTCGGCAATCCGCTCGTCTACTGCGGCTGCGTCGGAGTGATGCCCCGCGACCGGGTGGCCGGTGATCCGCAGCCCGGCGATCTGATCGTCGCGCTGGGCGGGCGTACGGGTCGGGACGGCATCCACGGTGCTACATTTTCGTCCGCAGAGCTGACGGACACCCATGTCGACGAGTTCTCGCACGCGGTCCAGATCGGAAACCCGGTGACCGAGAAGAAGGTGCTCGATGCGATCATGGAGGCCCGGGATGCGCCCGGCGGATGCCTCTACAGTTCGATCACCGACTGCGGTGCGGGCGGATTCTCCAGCGCGGTCGGCGAGATGGGTGAGGAGCTGGGCGCAACGGTGCAGCTCGATGCGGCCCCCTTGAAGTACCAGGGTCTCACACCGACCGAGATCTGGATCTCGGAGGCGCAGGAACGGATGGTCATGGCGGTCCCCGAGGACCGGCTCCCGGCGCTGCAGGAGATCTGCGATGCCCACGACGTCGAGCTGTGCGTCCTCGGGACGTTCGGGACGCCGGACCGAGAACTGATTCTCAACTGGCACGACGTCGAGTTCGGGCGACTGCCCATGTCCCTGCTGCACGACGGACTTCCGGATCGTCTCCGGGTCGCACGCTGGCAGCCGGTGGAACCGGCGACGAAATCGATCCGGATCGATCCCCCCTCGATCGACGACGCGCTCAAGCGACTGCTCGCNCATCCCAACATCGCATCGAAGCGATGCATCATCGAGCAGTACGATCATGAAGTGCAGGGTCGNAGCGTGATTCGACCCCAGGTGGGACCCTACGGNAACGGTCCGTCCGACGCGGCGGTGCTGCTTCCGGTTGCGGGTTCCACCAGAGGTCTGGCCGTGGGCAACGGTCTGGCCACCGGTCTGCAGGCCGATCCCTGGCGGATGGCGGTCGCGGCCCTCGACGAGTGCGTTCGCAATCTCGTCTGCGTCGGGGCCGATCCCGAACGCATCGCGGTGCTGGACAACTTCTGCTGGCCGGGCTGTGACGACGAACGGCGCATGGGGGAGCTGGTGCGTGCGGCGGAAGGATGCCGCGATGCCGCACTCGCCTACCGNACGCCGTTCATCTCCGGCAAGGATTCGCTCAACAACCAGTTCACCACGGACGACGGTCGGACCATCCGCATCCCTCCGACCCTGCTGATCTCCGGATTCGGCATCGTCGACGACGTGCATCGCTGCGTCACCATGGATGCCAAGACGTCGGGCTCGTCCCTGGTGCTGGTCGGAGAGACCACCGGAGCCATGGGCGGATCGCAGTTCGCCGATCTCTATCCGGTGTCGGGACAGGACCCGGCCCTGCCGGAGCCCGATCTCGACGCCGGACCCGCCACGGCCCGGGCGGTGGCCGCCGCCATCGCCGCCGGACTGGTCCGGTCGGCCCACGACTGCAGCGAAGGCGGCGTGCTTGTCGCCGCGGCCGAGATGGCCTTCGCCGGTGGGTTGGGCCTGGCCGTCGAACTGGAGTCCGTGCACCCCGATCCGCTCGTTGCGGCCTTCGCCGAAACGCCGGGCCGATACCTGCTCGAGGTCCGCGACGAGGACGTGTCCGCGCTCGAAGACGCCCTGGGCGCTGCGGTATGCCGCGTCATCGGACGGTTTGACGACCGTGGACGATTCGCCTGCAACGGGTGCGACGCATCCGTCGACGAACTTCGTGACCTCTGGTCAGGAACGATCAACTGGTAACCCGAACCTTCGAGGATTCCGTCACCATGAAGCCGCGAGCCCTGATCATCACCACCGCAGGCATCAACTGCGACCGGGAACTGGCCGAAGCGTTCGAACTCGCGGGCGCCGAGCCCGTTTCGATTCATCTGAACCGGCTGACCGCGGATCCGACCATTGTGGACGACTTCGAATTGGTGGGACTGCCCGGTGGATTCAGCTACGGCGACGCGGTGGCGGCGGGACGCATCGCCGCTCAGGTGATGCGAAGCGGGCTCTACGACGCATTCTGCCGCGCGCTGGACCGTGGAGTGCCGATGATCNCGCCGTGCAACGGCTTCCAGATCGCGGTGCAGATCGGCCTGCTGCCCGGCCCNCGCGACGAGGAACCAGTTTCGGATCGCCCGCCGGTGCCGACCGTGGCCCTGGCGGACAATGAATCGGCCCGGTTCATCGATCGCTGGGTTGGCATCGAGGTCCCTTCGGACACCCGGTGCATCTGGACCCGGGGGCTCGACATGTCCCCCGAGACGGCGGTGCTTCCCATCGCCCACGGTGAAGGTCGATTCATCGCGTCCCCCGAACAGCTCGGGGAACTCGAACGCATGCAGTGCGTCGCCGTCCGCTACCTCGCCTCCGACAATCCGAACGGATCGGTGGGACACGTCGCGGGGATCTGCGATCGGAGCGGCCTGGTCTTCGGCCTGATGCCGCATCCCGAGCGGTACACCCGCTGGACATCGCACCCGATCTGGACGCGTCTCGATGCGTCCCGCATGGACGTGGAACCACCCGGTCTGCAGNTGTTCCGCAANGCGGTCGATCATGTGCGCGAGCATGCCACCGAGGCTGCCGCCTGCGATGCCCGCTGATCGACGCATCATCGCCCTCGGGGCATCGTGTCCGTGACCCCNGTCGATCCGCACTTTCTGAGCGGCTCCGGCGGTGGTGACTACCACGGCGAGACACCGTGCCCGGTCTGTGGCTACGACCTTCGGGGCCTTCCCATCGGTACCACGTGTCCCGAATGCGGAGCGGAGCCNCGGTTGGATGACGGATTCGACGAATCGTCGGATGCCGTGATCGATCCGCGCTTCGTGATCGATCCGGACACGTCCGATCGGCACGCCGNCGCCGCGGAGGTGGCGGACCCCGATCCCCGGTGCAAGGCGTGCGGCTACGTACTGAAGGGACTGCCCGCTGCGGGACGTTGTCCGGAGTGCGGACTCGAGTTCCATTCCGAGCGGAAGCGAATGCCGCTCCGTTCCGATCTCATGCCGATCGAGGTCACGAGTTCGGTTCGCTGGCGATGGGGTCTGCTGCTGCTCATCGCATCCACCGCCGGCTACATCGGCTTCGGCATCTGGGGTCTCTTTCCCTCGGATCTTTNGATCTACGAGCTCGGTACCACCGTGTCCCTTGCGGCATGGGGGGTCGGCTGCCGGTTGGCGATTCCGCGTTCACTCTGCGGCGGGGNGACGNGNTGGGAGCGGTGTCGCACCGCAGCCTGCGCCACGCAGTTCCTGTGGACTCCGCTGTACCTCCTGGTCTGGCGAATGGATGCAACCGGTTCGAGCGGATGGCTGGGAATCTCTGCCGTGCCGGGAATTCTGGCGCTCGTGGGACTGATCGTGGTCCTGGTCCTGCTCTGTCGGATCGCCGGTGAACTCTACTTCAGGGACATCGCGAAGCTGCTGGGGCACATGGTCTGGATTGCGATTCCGGTCGCGGTGATCGACTGGTGGTTTCCGTGGCCTGCGCCCGGAGGCGATCCGTTGTTCGGTGCCCGGTTCGGAGTGGTGGGCACGGTGGTGCTCTTCGCCACCCTGCTTCCGCTCTTCATCGTTCCGCTGGTGGTCTGCGTGGCGTGTCTGCAGTTCTTCAATTTCAGCCTGTGGTCCGCACGGCAGTCCCGACGTGGAGCCGGTCGGGAGGACCGCATCCGTGACAGGAAGAGCGAACTGCAGGAGGAGGCCGTGGACGAGCGTCCGAGGATCGAGTGCTGCGACGACTGCGGCGCCATGCTGGTGGGGGGATCCTGCCCGGCCTGCGGGTCCGCCGATCCACCCGCGGACATCCCGCTGGCCTGACTGTGGGTAGAATGCCACGCCACCTCAGGATTGGAGAAGAACCATGACCAGTGACGCGATGCGATGTGGAGTGATCGGGGTCGGACGCATGGGGCGGCATCATGCCCGTGTCTACGCCCAGCTCGAAGGGGCCGAACTCGTCGGAGTGGTCGACCGCTCCGAGGAACGCCGGACCGCCATCACGGACGAGTGGGGTGGCAGACCACTGAGCACGGTGGAGGAGCTGATCGACCTCGGGGTCGATGCCGTCACCATCGCGACGCCGACGATCCACCACCGGGAAGCGGCCGAGGCCCTGCTTGAAGCCGGCGTGGCCTGCCTGATCGAGAAGCCGCTGGCTCCCACGGCCGACGAGGCGATGGCCATCGCGGAAACCGCCCGTCGATGCGAGACGACCCTGCAGGTCGGGCACGTGGTCCGGTTCGATCCGGTCATGCAGGCCATCAAATCCCTGGGCCCGATTCATCCTCGGCACGTGGAGGTCAGCCGCATCTCGCCCATGACGTTCCGAAGTCTGGATGTCAGTGTCGTGCTGGACATGATGATCCACGATCTCGATCTCCTTCTGATGCTGGTCGGCAGCGAACCGGAGGACATCCAGGCCAGTGGTGTTCCGGTCCTCAGCGACCAGATCGACGTCTGCAATGCACGGCTGACCTTCCCGGCCGCCACCGAGGGCTTCCGGACCGTTGCGAACGTGACCGCAAGCCGACTGGCCCTCAAGACCGAACGCAAGATCAGAATCATCTCCGAGGACCTGTACCTGTCGGCGGACTTCGCGGGTCGTTCCGGGACCGTGGTCCGCAAGAGTTCGAACGAGTCCAAGCTCGAGGAGATGCAGGATCGCATCCGGCGCGGCGAGGATCTCAGCGATGTGAACTACCTGGATCTGGTGGAGTTCGAAGAGCTCAAGGTGGAGGATGTGGAACCGCTTCGTCTCCAGGCGGAGGACTTCCTGCACAACGTCCGGACCGGGTCTCGACCGTCGATCGACGCCGAAGCGGGGTTCGCAGCGGTTCGCACCGCCGAGCGGATTCTCGAGTCGGCCCACGCAACGGGTGCGATCGGGGTCTAGTCGCCTCAGAATCCCCTCGACCAGTCGTCGGGCACCGGCGGTGGACCACCGGACGGGGGAGGTGGCAGCACCAGCTCCGCGTCCGCGTGCCGGTTCATGGCCACGATGAACATCTCCCGGGACACGCTGCGCGAGGCCGCCGGTCGCATGGCCTTGACGTCCTCGAAGCAGTCCTGGATCCGCTTGATGAGATCCTGGAAGTTTGCGCCTTCGAACGCCTTCATCACCAGATGTCCTCCCGGCCGCAGGAGCGATCCGGACCGCATCAGCACCAGTTCGCACAGGGCCATCGATCGATGGTGATCGGTGTCCCGGTGTCCGGTCGTGTTGGGAGCCATGTCGGAGAGCATGACATCGAACCGCCGGTCCCCCTCAAGCCCGGCGGGCCCCAGGAGTTCGGCGTCGTCGATGTCGCGCAGGTCGCCCTGCAGCACGTGGATGTTCCGTCCGGGGAGCGGCGTGAGCTCGAGGAGATCGATGCCGACGATCGATCCGGATGCTCCGGTCTGCTGTGCGGCGTACTGCATCCACGACCCCGGGGCGCACCCGCAGTCGAGCACCGCGTCACCCGTGCTGATCAGCTTCCGCTTTCGGTCGATCTCGCTCAGCTTGTAGATCGCCCGCGAACGGAATCCCTCGCGTTTCGCCTCCTTGAACCAGTGATCGTGGAGTTCGCGTGCCATGCACCATCGACCTCAGGGAAACTGGAGGATGCCGCGCAGTTTCGGGTTCGGCTTGACGACGAACCAGATGGATCCGTCCGTGGTGCGAATGGTGATCGGATTCGTGCCGTCGTTGAGGACGCCGTTGAAGAGCTCCTCGCTCGAGTGTCCGCGAACGATCAGCTTCCCCGACTTCACGCTGACGTGCGATGTGCCGTGATCCGCGTGCAGATCGAATGTGCCCGAGCTGCCGGGTGCGACGCGGACGTGCACATTGCCGTCGTTGGTGAACATGGAGATCGAATCACGCAGCGGCTGATCGGAAAGCAGTTCGATTCCCCCGTCGCTGGTGCGGATGTCGACCGGGCCGGTCATCTCGTCGATCGAGACGTCACCGCGTCTGGTCCGGACGTAGACGCCGTCGACCACCGGGACGCGCACGGTCACGTGGCCACGCAGCAGATGCGACTCGCTGGATCCGGAATCCACCCGCACGACGAGTCTGGGGCCCCGTTCGTCGTTGTCGAGTTCGGTCGTCCACTGGATCGTTTCCAGAGCGGTGACCGCATCGGTGGATCGGTTGTTGGCATGCAGTGCCTCTCCGTCGAGCACGATGTAGGCGGGGCCGTCGGTGGATTTGATCGTCACGTCCCCGGCAAAGGACTCGACGTGCACGGAGACGGGGCCGGTCAGTTCGAGGGGCTGCAGGTCCGGTTTCGCCCTCGTGGAGCACCCCGCCGCCGCGGTGACTGCAGAAAGCACGCCCAGAAGCAGCGGGAGCGATGATTTGCGTGACCGGAACATCGAATGGATTGTAGCTTCGGGGGTGCTGCGGTGGGCCCAGATCGATCCGGCAGGCTGTAGACTGTCCATGTTCG
The DNA here is from genome assembly GCA_002591705.1 of Phycisphaerae bacterium. Next base: position 36,463 of record PAAB01000008.1, on the reverse strand, counting down.
CTCGGGGCACAGGCGTCTGCGTCTGCTGAGAAGTACCCGTAGCACCTGATCCGGTTCGTACCGGCGGAGGGAACGCGAGCAGGGGCTCCCGTTCTCCTTCAACCATTGGAGGAAGAGCATCATGATCAAGCAGGATGGAAAGGCCGATCGCGGCCAGGACCCGGCCGACATCGATTTCGTCAGTGCGTCTGACCAGTCGTTTCTCGACGCATTGCCGTTGCACGGCGCCGCCAATCCCTCGACCGATCGGCAGGGGACGTCACCGGGCAGCTTCTCCATGGCCGCCGACATCGGCGGACCGCGAATGTTCTCGAGTCCGGACACCCCCGGCATGCCTGCGCCGTCTGAACTGACCGCCTGGGACTTTCTCCCCGGTGGGTGGTCGATCGAGGATCATCCGGACGGATGCGTCGGTCACAACCAGGGTGCCGGTCGCGCCATTCGCGCGGTGCCTCCCCGGGGATTCGAGCCGGTCACCCAACTCGAATTCGCCCGACTCGGACTGATCACCGATGCGATGCGACGGGTCGCAGAACGCGAGCCGCACCTCACTGTGGAGCAGATCCGCGACGAGATCGCCGCCGGCCGCCTGATCATTCCCGCCAACATCCGTCACCTCGAGTACGAACTGGATCCGATGGCGATCGGACGCGCGTCGAAGACGAAGATCAACGCGAACATGGGCGCCTCGCCCGTGAGTTCCGGAACCGACGAGGAAGTCGAGAAGCTTCGTTGGGCCGAACGGTGGGGTGCGGACACGGTGATGGATCTTTCCACGGGGGGAGATCTTGATCAGTGCCGCGAGGCCATCCTCCGGCACTCCCGGGTTCCGATCGGAACCGTCCCCATCTATTCCATGATCATCGGTCGCAAGCTGGAGGATCTGGATGCCGAGGTGATTCTGGAGACCCTCAAGCACCAGGCCAAGCAGGGCGTGGACTATTTCACGATTCACGCCGGACTCCTTCGTTCGCACATTCCCTACGTGAAGGATCGTCTGATCGGCATCGTCTCCCGCGGGGGTTCGCTGCTCGCGAAGTGGATGCTGACCCATGGTCAGGAAAATCCGATGTACGACCTCTGGGACGAGATCTGCGAGATCATGCGGGAGTACGACGTCAGCTTCTCCATCGGTGACGGCCTTCGTCCCGGCGGTCTCGCGGACGCCACGGACCGGGCCCAGCTGGCCGAGCTCGAGGTGATCGGCGAACTCACCGAGCGCGCCTGGCAGCACGGTGTGCAGGTCATGGTGGAAGGTCCCGGGCACGTCTCCTTCGACCAGATCGAATACAACATGAAGCTGCAGCGACGCAAGTGCCACGGTGCTCCGTTCTATGTCCTGGGGCCGCTCGTCACCGACATCTTCCCGGGCTACGACCACATCACCTCCTGCATCGGCGCAACCAGTGCAGGGTGGCACGGTGCATCGATGCTCTGCTACGTGACTCCCAAGGAGCACCTCGGACTTCCCAAGCGTGACGACGTCAAGCAGGGCTGCATCGCTTACAAGATCGCCGCGCACGCGTCGGACGTGGCACTGGGCATTCCGGGTTCGCGCGATCGCGACGACGAACTGACCAAGGCCCGGGCGGCATTGAACTGGGAGCGTCACTTCGAACTGAGTTTCGACCCCGATACCGCGCGAGCACTGCACGACGAGGATCTCGACGTGGACACCAACTTCTGTGCCATGTGCGGGCACGACTGGTGCAGTGTCCGGATCAGTCGGGAGATCCAGGAGATCGCATCCGGCAAGGATGCCGACTACGCCTGGGACAAGTCGAAGGTCTCCGATGCCCTGACCGAGGAGCAGAAGGCGATCCTCGAGCAGCGTGGGGTCCTCGATCCGGAGGAGATCCACCGTCTCGCATCCAAGACCAAGCGTTCGATGAAGGGTGGCAAGGCGCAGGCCTCGTGCCACAGCGACACCACCTCGAGTTCCGATGCCCAGGCCATGCAGGACAAGGAGATGGGGACATTCGTCGAACTGAACACGGCCCCGGCCCACAATATCTCGAAGCATGACTCGATCATCTGAATCACAATCGGACAGCAGTTCGTTCTCGTGGACCAAGGCGGTTCTCTACCCGAACCTGTACCTCTGGCTGATCTTCGTCTCCGCCCTCGATGTGGTGATGACGAGGGTGATCCTGTTCTTCGGGGGGACGGAAGTGAATCCCATCGCCGACTGGATCCTCGGCGAGTTCGGACGCATGGGAATGAGCCTGTTCAAGTTCATCATCGTGGCCTTCGTCGTGATCTGCTGTGAGATCGTCGGGCGTCAGCGATGGAAGGTCGGCAGGAACCTGGCTCGTGTGAGCATCGTCATCTCCATGACGCCGGTCATCTGGTCCAGCTTCATCGTGCTGTCGCTCATCATGAACCCGCCACCACTCCCGGATCTTCCCGAAGATCCGTCCTTCTCCCGGACGACCGAGGTGATCGGATCGCAAGATGGCTGATTCGAATCCCACGCGGGTCGTCATCCTGGGTGGGGGGTTCGGTGGTGCCTACCTTGCCCAGTCCCTGCAGAAGCTCGCCCGCAAGGGCGAGCTCGAAGTGATCATCATCGATCGCAACAACTTCTTCGTCTTCTATCCGCTGCTGGTCGAGGCCGGAACCGGCTCCATCGAGCCTCGCCACTGCACGGTGCCGATCCGCAATTTCGCGCGAAAGAGCGAACTCCTCATGGCGGAGGTCAAGGGGATCGACGTGGACGCCTCGTCGGTCCGGTACCGGCTCGTCGGCGACGATCATGACCGGTCCCTCGGATACGACCACCTCGTCGTCGCCCTGGGCAGCGTCACGCGCATCCTCCCCGAGGACGTCGTCTCGGGCGTTCGGGAGCACGCCTTCGAGATGAAGCACATGACGGATGCCGTCGCGGTTCGCGATCGGGCCATCGAGTTGCTGGAACTGGCCAATGCGACCGAGGATCCCGACGAGCGTCGACGGCTGCTCCACTTCGTGGTCGTCGGCGGCAATGTCACCGGCATCGAGGTGGTCGGAGAACTGGAGACGTTCGTTCGCGAGGCCACCATCATGTACCGGAATCTCCGGAGGAAGGACTGCACGTTCACCGTGGTGGAACGCGCCCCGAGCATTCTCGGCATTCTTCCGGAGCATCTTCACCAATGGGCCCATCGCGAGCTCGCTGCACGCGGCATCGAGATCCACAACGGGATCTCGGTCAAGGAGGTCCACGAGGAGTACGTCGTCACCTCGGAAGGCGACCGCATTCCGTGCAGCACCGTGATCTGGACCGCGGGCATCGCACCCAATCCGATCCTGCGGGAGTTCACCGATCTTCCCCTCAACCGGTTCGGCGGCCTCGAGTGCGAACCGGACTACGCCGTGAAGGGACTGTCGGGTGTCTGGGGGCTCGGTGATTGTGCATCCGTCCCCGGCCGCGACGGCCAGCCGATGCCGCCGCTGGCGCAGATCGCGATCCGGCAGGCGCCGCAACTGGCGGCGAACATCGTGGCCACGGTCCGGGGTGGTGCGACGAAGCCCGCCGACGTCCATGTCCAGGGAATTCTCGTCCCGCTGGGTCGGCACCGGGGGGTTGCCAGCATCAAGGGCATCAAGGTCCACGGCATCGTGGCCTGGGCGATGTGGCGTGCGATCTACCTGCTGAAGACTCCGGGATGGCGCCGACGATTCCGCGTCGCGATGGACTGGTTCATCAATCTGTTCTGCAGCCGGGACTACGCCCAGCTGGGAATGATGCCGGCGTCGCATCGCGAGTTCCACGGTCAGCACGACCCCGCTCCCGGCGATGAAGAGCCGGCGTTCGGGGACGATGCCGTCTGATCCGATCAGGTTCTTCGCGACGCCCAGAAGGCGGCCAGCATCTCGATCGCCTCGTCACCACCGGTCAACGTACGTGAATCGACCACGGGTCCGTCGAAGGGCATATCCCGGTCCGATCCGTCGAGTTCGTTGATCCACCGCTTGGTCGTCCGCATGGCATTGGATGATCGCGTGGCGGCGTCCCGCGCCCATGCCATGGCGTCCGTCTCCACGGCCTCGTCGCTCCAGTGGGTCGCGATGCCCAGATCCAGCAGATCACGACCCCGTACCAGTCGGCCGCCGAGCAGCAGTTCACGGGCCGGTCCGTCTCCGATCCGCTGACGCAGGGTCGGGGTGGTCACGGCCGGACTCACTCCCAGCGCGTGCACGGGATAGCCCGCGATGGTTCCGTCGTCGACGAAGACGGCGTCGGCACCGGTCAGCAGTGCGCAGCCGCCGGCGATCGCGGCGCCGTGGGCCGCAATCACCACGGTCTGGGGCAGACGGCGCATGGTCCGCACCGCACGACTCAACCTTTCGATCAGGGCATCGAGGAGCATCGGATCGTCGACCACCGCCTGCAGATCGAAGCCGGCGCAGAAGCAGGGGCCCCGGCCCCGCAGGAGGACCGCGCCGATGTCCGTCCGCTGGACGGTCACGGCCAGTTGCTCGATCAGCGCATCGAGCAGTTCGACGGTCAATGCGTTGCGCCGCNCCGGATCGTTCAACTCGAGTACCCGGACCCCCTCGCGTTCGGTGCTGTGGATGATGGAATCCGGCATGCTCACCCCCACACCAGCAGCCACAAGGCCATCCAGAATCCCGCACCGATCATGACGAGCGCGGTGTAGCCCACGATGTCCCGCGCCTTCACACCCGTGATGGCCAGCAGGGGCAGGGCCCAGAAGGGTTGCAGCATGTTGGTGAGCTGGTCTCCGTAGGCGACCGCCATGATCATGCGGCCCGGGGCCACGCCGGCNTCGAAGCCGGACTGCAGTGCGATCGGACCCTGGATTGCCCACTGCCCTCCACCACTGGGTACGAAGATGTTGACGATTCCGGCGGAAACGAACGAGAGCAGCGGCATGGTCCGTTCGGTTCCGATCTCGACGAACCATTCGGCGATCTGGGCCATCAGACCGCTGGCGACCATGATCGCCATGATGCCGGCGTAGAGCGGGAACTGGATCATGATTCCTGCGCATCCCCTTGCAGCGCCGCTCACCGAATGCATGTAGGCCACCGGTGATCCATGCAGGATCAGTCCCAAGGCGAACATGATCATGATGATCTGGTTGAGCCCCATGGATCCGAATCCATTGAGGTCGACGAAACGCCAGATGCCCAGCAGGAGCACGCCGGCCAGGATCCAGGAGACCGGCCAGCACCGGTTGAGCAGCTGGGGCAGATTCGTGACGGGCTCCGGCTCGTACGGGGCCTCCTCCATCGGATGGAATTCCGTGNCCGGCTGCATCGNCTCCTCGTCCCGCGGGGCGAGCCACAGCAGCATGAGAGGCACGACGATCAGCAGTCCCAGACTGACGACGAGATTCAGGGGCGACAGGATGGTCTGCTCGAGAGGAATGGTGCCCACCTCCGCCGCCACATCGGCGGGCAGGACCTTGGCCGCNCCGGTCGTCGTGGTCATCGAGAGCGGGGCCGAGCCGGAGAATCCACCGTGCCAGACCAGCAGTCCCATGTAGCCGGCGGCGGCGATCAACGGATAGTGGGCCCGAATCCCGCGGGACTGCAGACTTCGACCCACGTCCCGTGCCAGCAGGGCGCCCACGATCAGCCCGAGGCCCCAGTTGAGCAGGCCGAAGACGATCGCAATGAAGCCGACCATGGCGGCAGCGGACATCGTCGAACGCGGTACGGATGCGATGCGGTCGATTCCCCAACGAATCACCCGGGTGGAGGCGAGGGCGTGGCCCGTGACCAGCACCAGGCACATCTGCATGCTGAACGCCAGAAGCTTCCAGATGCCGCTTTCGTTGCTGCTCCACGCATCGATCAGAACGTAGAACGGCTCTTCGGAGGATCCGAAGGATCCCCACAGGAGCGCGGCGACGACCGTCACGACCGACAGCAGGATCGCGATGACGAAGGGGTCGGGGATCAGCCACCGAAACAGGTGGCTGATGAGCATTCCGAGACGTCCGATCATGCCCGGCAGCATATCCCATGGGGGGATTCCTGCGCACCTGTGCATGCGGGGCACCTTCTGGAAGATGCCCCGCATGGGTGCATTCGTTCAACCCCTCGTTGAACGAAGACCTGCACGTCGAAGGAACCTCGGTTCCCGACACACANCACACCTGAGTACCGATGCGACGGGGGATGAATCACCCGTCGGTGTGCTCCATCGATNAGTACGCGTCTTCGATGTCCGGGTTCGCCGTGGAGTCAGAAATCGGCATGCCAGGTNTTGGAGACGAGGTCGTAGATCAGGGACAGGTCGGCCGGCTGTTCGGCCGCATCCGGACTGGTCGAGATTCCGACGTCCACCCAGGTCGAATAGACCTCGGTCTCGATGGGTCGGATCGCGAAGGCACCGCTGCGGGCCAGCAGATGATGCATGAAATCCGTCTCGGGTGCGGTCACCCCGCACTGTCGTGCATCGAGTCGGGACCGGACATGGTTTCGAAGTACGTTGCCCCCCACACGGAGCAGATCATCCCGTGACCGTGCCCGGATGCCGGTCGCATCGGCCCCCAGCATGCGTACGGAAGGTGTGATGTCGTACGTCCGGCGGACGTCCGTCGCCAGTTCGACGGCATCTCCGGGATCGAACCCGGACAGACGCAGNTTCCATCCACCTGCATCCCGATCGAGTCGGCACGAGACGGCCGCGAGCATGCCGGCNAGACTGGTCGTCGGGACGGGCTGTTCAACGGGTTTCATGGTGCACCTCCTCCATCGGGTTCGATCGGATGCGCTGCGATGTCGACGAAGGCTGTCTTCGGGGTGGTTCGTTCGTGCTGTCGTGCGGTTCGGTTCATGCGGCGGGCCTTTCCTGGCGGCATTGAAAATGAGAAAGGCCCCGTTCGTCGGAACGGGGCCTGGGAGATCGTTTTGAGGCGTTCTGGATTCGCCTAGGGTCTCCGGTCCCGCTCCGTCGCGGTATTGGTGAAACAGCGGGAGCAGATCCAGTCAATCACGGTCGTGACATGGCGCAGCCAGGCCGGTACCGGTCGGGTGGCCGCGATGGAGACGGGGCGACGCCGGGTGGCGTGGTCTGGTCGTCGTGTAGGTCGCTGTCCGTTCATGGTCAAGAGAAGCATTCACCAAATCGATGTCGAGTCAACATCAAATGGTCAAATGAAACGGTTTGTACGCATCGGGCCCCCTGTGNCCGTCCCGAAGCCCCTCGGGGATGAACGTTCGACCCACGCTATCATGGTGCCCCCGGCGGAATCAGCACGCTCCGACCCCGGGACGACTTCGTGGGTCGAGGACGAAGGACGGGGCGGAAACGGGAGCCGGGCATGAGTTTCATCTCGACCATCAAGAACGCAGGTCGCTACAGCGAGCTCATGAAGGTCGCCGTCAAGTACGGCTTTCGCGAGTTCGTCTACGAGACCAAGCTGCATCTGCTGCATTCCGACGGCAAGAAGACGCTCGATCACGACGGTTCGGATTCCGGTACCTCCACCATGTCCCGCGCAGTTCGCATGCGCATGGCCATGGAGGAGCTGGGACCGACATTCATCAAGCTCGGTCAGATCCTCAGCACCCGACCGGACATTCTTCCCGACGACTGGATCGANGAGTTCCAGAAGCTGCAGAGCGAAGTCCCTGCGGAGCCGTGGGAGAAGATCCACGCCCAACTAATCGACGAGCTCGGTGATCTNGATGCGAAGTTTCAGTCGATCGAAGANGAGCCCCTGGCGGCGGCATCGATGGGGCAGGCGCACCGCGCCATTCGCAAGGATGGTCAGGCCATCGTGCTGAAGGTGCTTCGGCCGGGCATCGAGAAGACCATCAACTCCGACATGGAGATCCTGGAGGGCATCGCCCACTGGCTCGCCAAGCACCACGACGACCTGCCCTTCGATCCGGTCGCGGTGGTCGACGAGTTCGCGGGTTCGATCAAGAACGAACTCGACTTCATGCACGAAGGTCGGAACACCGACGCCTTCCGGGAAGGGCTCGANGAGGGCGAGGAGGCCTGGTTCCCGATCGTCTACTGGGACCTCACCACCCGGCGTGTCCTGGCTCTGGAGGAGATCAGGGGAGTGAATCTCTCCCATTGGAAGGAAGCCAATCTCTCCATGGAGCAGCGCGAACGTCTGGTCCGGATCGGTGCCTACACCGTGCTGCGGCAGACGCTGGAGGTCGGCTTCTTCCATGCCGATCCGCATCCCGGCAACCTGTTCCTGATGGAGGACGGACGCCTCTGCTTCATCGACTGCGGCATGGCGGGTCGGGTCGACGAGGAGACCACCCGCAATCTCGCGATGCTCATCTACGGAACCGCCAAGAGCGACATCGATGTGGTGTTCGAGGCGTTCATGACGCTGGGCAACGTGGATGAGGACGAAGTGGACGTCAAGCAGATCCGCCGCGATCTGCAGGACTTCATGGCGCAGTACACCAACGTCGAGATGAACAAGATCGACATGTCCGCGGTCCTCCGTGCCTTCACCGAAGGACTCCGCAAGCATCGCATCCAATGTCCCAGCGACATCGTGATGATGATCAAGGCCCTGACGACCATCGAGGGCGTCGGCGAGGATCTCGACCCGGAGTTCGACCTGATCGGATTCGCGAAGCCGCACGTCGAGAAGCTGGTCAAGCGGCAGTTCTCCCTGCCGGCGATCCGCAAGCGGCTGCAGAAGAACGCAACGACATGGCTGAAGTTCGCCGAGAACCTGCCCGGGAATCTCAGTCGTCTGAGTGACCGCCTCGGTCGCAACCAGATGTCGGTGAAGATGCAGGTGGACGGCGTGGACCGGCTGAACGACACGGTCAACCACGCCAGTCGGCAGCTGTCCTACTCCATGCTGATCGCGGCGATGATCCTGGCCTCGGCCATTCTGGTCCTGGCCGAGCAGCGGGGGGGCAGCAGCTTCCTCGGCTGGATCGGCGGCTTCGGCTTCCTGATCTCGTTCCTGCTGGCCCTGGCCATCCTGTTCGAGAACTTCATCCGCCGGCGGTGATGTCCGGATCAGAAGTCGTAGCTCATGCCGACGGTGGTGAGCAGATCGTAGTTCCTGTCTTCGTCATCGACCCGGCTCTGGAACTGGTAGGTCATGCCCAGCTGCATGGCCAATCCGTCCAATCCCTCCAGCTTGATCTTCCAGTTGAGGGAGGCGTTGATCCGGTACACGTCGAGATCGGAGAGGTCCGGCAGGAACGCGGCGCTGGCGACGACGCTGCTGGTGGGCGTCAACCCCCAGTCGAGATTTCCACCCAGATCCGCCTCGGGAACCACGTCGGTGTTCAGGCCGGCGAATTCCTTGCGGGGGCCGAATCCGATCCGTCCGTTGATCTTCAGGGAGTCGTACCAGATGTCGGGATGGGTCGTCCTGTCGATGTCCAGCAGCGGGTGCTGCCCACCTGCGTGCAGCGAGATGCGCTGTTCCCACGAGTTGAATTCGGACCAGTCGAACTGCAGATCGGCGAAGATCTGCCATGTCGTGTCGACCTTCGGAAGCTTCCACAGCTGATCGACCGTGAAGTTGAACCAGCTCTGGTTGGTTTCACCGTCCGCACTGGCGAACCGGTAGAAGGAGCTGATTGAAGTCTTCTCGACGTCGTCGTCTCGGTCGAATTGCAGTTGCAGGAACAGGGATGCGTTGTCGGAGGTGCCCGAGTTGGTGCTGCCGGCCAGCGTGAAGGTGTTCTTCCAGACCCGCTCCGCCGGTGGAGTGTCGGACGCCGGTGTCCGGGTGGTGCCCGGGGACGGAGTGGAGGTGGTGGTCGGATCCGACTCCACCCCGTCTGCGGTCGGCTTCGGCTTTTGCTTCGGCGTCAGGAACTCCACGGCGCTCTTGCCATCGATCGATTCGATCTTGTCGATCGGCAGACTGAGGGAACCCAGCACGGAATGGTCAAGGGTGATGGTGGTTCCGTCGTTCGATGCGATCGTGCCCTGAAGCCGATCGCCACCGTCGAGCACGACGACTTCGGCTCCCGCACGGGGCAGGACGAGGAGAATGAGCATGGACACGACGATTCGTCTGATGGTGTGCAAGTGGCACCTCACGGCATGGTTGGGGCGGGCCCCCTCGTGGGACGCCACCGGCTCATGGTATCGCTGGGGGTCCGGAGCCTGCGGCGTGCAGCGGCTCGCTACTCCGCGGATTCCGCATCCGTGGTCCGGTTTCGCGAGGCCGTGGATCGATCCCAGGGGCGGTGGTAGCGGGCGATCTGGAGTCTGCGGTGCGAAGCCCGGCATCGATAGCAGTCCAGATAGGTGCGTGCGAAGAGCAGGATGCCGATATCCACGACAAGCACGCAGGACATTCCGATCAGCAGAGGGATGTTGTCGGCGAATCCCAGAATGCCGACGAGCGCCAGTCCGAATGCCAGCACCACCACGAATCCGGTCAGTTGGGGAAGCGCCTTCCGTCGGTACAGCGGGCCGCCGCATCCGAGGCAGCGTCGGAGTTGACCATCGTCGTCGAGCGCCTGGTCCCATTCCAGGAACACGTCCCGCGTATCCTCGAGATCCCGGATCCTCGGCGGCCGACGGACCGGATCCACATCGAGGGTCGTTCTGGAGCCGTCGGATTCTCGAAGCACGATGCGCACGCGTCAATGGTACGGATCGCGGGGCCGGAGGGGTTGCCGATCCGGCTCCGGTGGGGGATGATCCATCCCGATGCAGGACTGGATCGATCAACTCAAAGGCCGGTTTCTCGTGTTCGACGGTCCCGACGGGTCGGGCAAGACCACGCAGTTCCGTCGCCTGGCCGCATGGCTGACCGAACAGGGACTCGATGTGGTGGAGGTCCGCGAGCCGGGGGGCACGTCGATCGGTGAGCAGATCCGCTCGATTCTCCTTGATTCGGCGAACGTCGAGATGACCATCTGCTGCGAGATGCTCCTGTACATGGCCAGCCGAAGTCAACTGGTCGACGAACTGATCACCCCCGCGCGGACGCGGGGAGCGGTGGTGCTTGCCGACCGGTTCATCTCCTCCACCCTCGCCTACCAGGGCACGGCCGGAGGACTCGACCGGGAGCACATCCTGTCGGTCGGTCAGATCGCGGTCGGTGACCAGTGGCCCGACTGCACCATCATCTTCGACGTCGATTCCGCCACCGCGGCCATCCGTCGAGGTGGTGATTCGGATCGCATGGAGGAGAAGGGGCAGGCGTTCCAGGAGCGGGTTCGTGCGGGGTACCTCGAGCAGATTCGAGAAGACCCCGAGGGAACGATTCTGATCGACGCGGGTCCCCCCGAGGACCAGGTCTTCGAGCAGCTGCTGGCATCGATCCGATCGTTCGTCACCGAACGAACCGCGCCGTCGTCATGAACGCGAGGTGGCGGGGCCGAGTTCCCATGGCCGGCCCGTCGCATCGAGAATCCCCTGCGTGGTCGCCTGCATGTCGCCGCGCCGGAGCTCGCGCTTCTGGATGTCGGCACCGGAACCCTGGTCGATGATATCCTCGATGTAGCCGAGTTCGTTGCTGCAGCCCAGTCGTTCCGCATGGGGAGCGCACTGGTCGACCAGTCTTCGCGCCACCTGCCGGGCGGGCACGGCGAGCATGGTGTCGAAGTCGACGAAGTTCGCGTCCAGTCCGTACCGGACGGCGTGCCACTTGTTCTGCCGGGCGATCATCGGATGACTGTCGTAGAGGTAGGCGCCGCGATCGATGTGCTCGGAGATGCCCGCGATCAGGCTCTGGCAGAGGGCGACGAGCCCGAGCAGGTGCTTCATGTTGATCGGTGTGTCCATCACCCGAATCTCGACCGTGCCGAACTGGGGACTCGGACGGACATCCCACCAGATCTCGCTCGGGGAGTGGATGAACCCGGTCGAGATGAGGTGCTCGATCAGCCACATGTATTCCGACCAGTTGCGCATGGTCTCGGGCATGCCGGCGGTCGGAAGCGATTCCATCAATTTTGATCGGTAGCTGTGGAGTCCGGTGTCCTGGCCCAGCCAGTGGGGGGAATTCGAGGACAGTGCCATGAGCGTCGGAAGGTGCCGAAGCAGTCGATCGCACATCTGGATGGCCTTGTCGCCGCTGTCGACGCCCACATGGACATGGAGCCCGAACACGACCAGCCGCCGGGCGACGTACTGCATCGTCTGCATCAGCCATTCGTAGCGATCTCCGGGAGAGAGGGACTGCTCCTTCCAGTGGCTGAAGGGATGGGTCCCGCTCCAGAGGAAGGTCATCCCGCGCTCGGCGGCCTTCTCGTATCCCCACTGGAGCTTCTCCGCGAAGTCGGTACGAACCTCGTCGACGGTGTGGCAGATGCCGGTGTTGAATTCGCAGTACGACTGCATGAACTCGTTCTTCACGGCGTCCTTCCACTGCGCCGGACAGGCATCAAGCAGGAAGTCGATTTCGTTGACGAGCGCCTTGGTCTCCATGTCGACGAGTCCGAGTTCGATCTCGACGCCGATGGTGTGTTCCGGGGAAGGTTTGAATTTCCTGTGCATGGTCGGGCGGCTCCTTGTCGCCGACGGCACTGTACTCGATTCGTCGGCGATTCAGCACTCCGGGACGACGGAGCGGATCGCCGCGCGGCAGAGGAAGCGGACGCCGGCGACGAGCGACGATTCGTTGATGTCGAACTCCGGGGAGTGCAGGGGGAATCTGGCATTCGGATCCTGGAACGCGGTTCCCAGCCGCACCATCGCGCCCGGTACGACCTGCTGGTAGTAGGCGAAGTCCTCGCCCCCGAGACTGGGCATCTCGACCAGCGACACGCGCGCCGCTCCGAGCGCGGCTTCCCCCGCGGCCCAGAGCCGCTCGATCACATCGCGATCGTTGTCGGTGGCCGGTGATGAATGCGGGAATTCGATGTCGACGGCGCAACCGGTCGTGGTCGCGATGCCCCGCAGCACGTCTTGCAGTCGATCCCTGACGTTCCGTTCGTCCTCGTCCCGGGAGGTCCGAATCGTTCCCCAGATCTCGGCACTGTCGGGGATGGCGTTGAATGCCTTGCCGGCGTGTATGGAGGTGACGGTGAGTGCCAGCGGATACCGGCTGTCCATGCTTCGCGGGCACAGCTGGTACATCATGCTCACGATGTTCGTGGCGGCCGGAATCGGATCGAGGCTCTGGTAGGGACGGGCGGAATGTCCACCGCGTCCGGTCACCGTGATCCTGAAGGACAGGCAGTTTGCCGTCAGGGGGCCGGCTCGCAGACCGATGTGTCCCGCTTCGAGGTAGGGATCGACATGCAGAGCGATGATCGATCGCACTCCGTCGAGCGCGTGCTGCTCGATCATGCGTCGTGCGCCCTTCGTGGTCTCCTCGGCGGGCTGGAAGATGAAGCGCAGGTTGCATTCGGGCTTCATGCTGCGGATCGCGTCGACGTGTTCGTGCAGCGTGAGCAGCGAGAACAGCGCCATCGAGGTGTGGGCGTCGTGTCCGCAGGCGTGACAGCACCCGGGGCGGGTGGATCGCCAGGCGACCTGCTTGGCGTCGTCGACGGCGACGGAATCGAGATCCGAGCGGATCGCGAAGCACGTGTCGGATCCCGGATCGAGTTCGAGATCGACCACGATGCCGCAGCCGTCATCCATGATCCGCGGGACGAGTCCATCCGCGCGCAGTCGTTCGGCGACCTGCGTCGTGGTCCGACGCTCCTCCCCGGAGGGTTCGGGATGGGCATGGAGATCACGACGAAAGGCGATCATCTCCTGCTCGTGGACGGTGATGGAGGCCTTGATGCCCGCCCACCAGTCCGCGCTCTGCTTTTCGATGGAAGTGCTGCTCATGTCCGGTCCTTCATCGTCAAGACTACCGCGGGCTGCGGGCGACGCAACCGTCGTCCGTGGAATCGGACTGGTGGTCCCCACCTTCGGGAAGTTGTGTATTCTCAGGTCTACGCGACACGTCTGAGAGGACCCACGTGACTCGACGCAGCAGTTGGATGACCGCAATCGGAATGCTCTCCATCTTCTTTGGTGTGCTGGGGTTGCTGTTGTCGGGTGTCATACTGGTCGGGGGGTTCCAGATCGATCGGAATCTGGACGCGGTGGAGAAGAGCCTGGAGGTCGCATCCGATCGGGAGTTTCGTACCAACCGTGCGGAGCGTCAGGCACAGCAGACCGGAGACGAACTTCGCCGGGCCGAGAGACTCATCGTCCTCGATGGGGTCGTCTACGCCGGATTGTCGATCTGGATCCTGGGGATGGGTGTGGGGACGCTGCGGATTCGATGGTGGGCGTGGTGGGGAACCGTCGCCTGGTCCCTGGTCAGCATCGGCCTGCTGGTCTTGGTGATCGTGCTGCGTCCGGTGGACTTCAGCGTGGGCAGCTGGCTGATACTCGTCTATCCGGTCGTCCTGCTCGTGACCTGCGCGCATCCCGCCTGGAGACAGGCATTTCGACGTTCGTCCGGCTGATTCAGGACCAGTTCAGCACGATCTTGCCGAAGTGTTCGCCGGATTCGAGCCGTTCCCAGGCGGATGCGGCCTCGTCCGCCTTCCAGGTGGAATCGACGACCGGGGTCATGGTCCCGTCGCCCAGGAGGGCAAGCACCGAGCGGAACGAATCCATGTCGCCCATCGACGACCCGAGGATCGACAGTTCGTTCCAGAAGATCCTGGTCAGATCGATCGGACAGTCGCACTGCGTGGTGGAACCGCAGGTGACGAAGGTGCCCCGTCGTGCCAGGGAACGGATGCACGCGTTGTGGATGGCCGGACCGACCGAATCGGCACACACGTCGACCCCTCGCTTTCCCGTGAATTGCCGCACGGTCCGCGACCAGTCGGCTCCCTCGTCGAGTACACCGAACTCGGCTCCGAGTTCGAGGGCGCGATCCAGCTTCCATTGGTGTCGCGAGGTGACGACGATCCGGCAGCCCATCCACCGTGCGATGTTCAGGGCCGCCAGCGCGACCCCGCCCCCGATTCCGGTGATGAGCACCCACTGGCCGGGCTGCAGTCCGGCTCGATTCACCAGCATGCCCCACGCCGTGAGGTGGGAGAGTCCGAATGCGGCGGCGGAGACGGGATCGATCCCGCCGACGTCGACGATGTTCGAGACCGGTGCCACGAAGCATTCGCGATGGGTTCCCGGATCGTGCTCACCGATCATGGTGAGCGCTCCATGGGCAGGAAGAACGCCGGGCGCGAGGGGCCCGCGGATCCATCGGGCGGCGTTGAGGACGACTCGGCGTCCGATCCACGATGCATCGACCCCGTCGCCGACGGATTCGACGATGCCGCATCCGTCCGAACCGCTGATCTTGGGGTATTCCAGGTTCAGCCCGGGCAGTCCGCGTCCCGCCCAGAGATCGAGGTGGTTCAGCGCCGAGGCCTCCGTTCGCACCACGACCTCCTCCGGACCGGCGACCGGACTCGGCAGATCGGTTTGCAGTGCGATGTTCGGTGCGACGGGGTCGCCCTGACGCGCGATGGTGACGGCCTTCATGATCGTCCTCCGTGCTTCATCAGGAGCTCCCGGGTCCGCACGATGCCGTCGGCTTCGGAGAGGTTGCCTCCCTCGTATTCGACGCCGATCCATCCCCGGTATCCGGTGTCCAGCACGATCTTCAGCATCCGTTCGAAGTCGGTCGACGTCTCGTTGCCTTCCTCGTCGAAGTCGTTGCTCTTCGCGCTGACCGCCTTGGCGAACGGCATGAGCTCCGTGACGCCCTTGTACCGGTCGTACATCTCCATCGTGTCCCAGTCGAGCACGAAGTTGCCGAAGTCCGGAAGGGTTCCGAACCGGGGATGATCCACGGTGCGCATCAACGTGCTGAGCCACGCACCGTTGCTCGAGTGTCCGCCATGGTTCTCGATCAGCACATTCAGTTCCAGTTCGTCGGCGTGACGCAGGAGCCGCTCCATGCCCAGCGCACATCTGGCGATCTGTTCGTCGGGGGTGCCCTCCGAGTTCGCATTCACACGAATCGAGTGGCAGCCGATCGTCTTGGCGATCCGCATCCACCGATGATGGCGGTCCACGGCATCGGCGCGTTCATCCTCGTCGGGAGCACCGAGGCGTCCTTCGCCGTCCACCATGATGAGGAGACTGGTGGCNCCGTTGTCGGTTGCCCGCTGCTTCAGTTCGCTTGGAAGCGATGCGTCGTCGCGCCGTTCCCTGTAGAAGCTGTTGACGTATTCCAGACCGCTGATTCCGAAGGTGCCCGTCGAGCATGCGGCGAACTCCATCGGATCAAGGTCTCCCGCGCGGATGGTCCGATGCAGGGACCACTGGGCCAGCGAGATTCGAAACAGGGGATCGCTGCTCACCATTTTCTCCTCTGGTTTCGGATCCGGATCGGATCCGAGGGCCTGTGTGGCGGCGACCATGCAGATGGCCGCCTGAAGGAATGACCGTCGGTCCGACGTGTCGGACTCCCTACTCATCGTCGGATTCATCGTTCTTCAGCACCACATGGAACCCGATCAGCGGTTCGTCCCCGTCCGGTTCGTCCGGATCGATCTGGGCTTCGGCCAGGACGGCCGTGACGTCCTTGGCCTGTTCGCTGTCGAGCGGCACCGACACGACCCGATCGGCGCGGATGCCCGACACCACGGTGGTCAGTACGGCGACGCTGCCTTCGGCCTCCAGGGCCGCGAGCACGTTCTCTCCGACCTGACGTTCGAGCGTCTGGATCCGGGTGACGAAATGGGAACGTGGTTCGTTCTGGTCCGGTGGTGGCTGGTCGCTCATGCAAGCGCCTCCTCTGCAAATGTCGTGGCGATTCCCACCGCCTCATCGACCCGGTCGGGGTCCTTCCCGCCGGCCTGTGCCATGTCGGGTCGTCCGCCGCCCTTGCCGCCGCATGCGACCGCGGCCTCGCGGACCCAGTCGCCGGCCTTGAGTCCCCGCGTGATCAGGGCATCGGGGACGCGGGCGACGATGGCGACCTTCGTTCCGTCGTCCGTGATCGCCAGCAGCATGCAGGCGGCGTCCTCGTGCTGACCACGGACCAGATCGAGTGCCGACAGCAGGCTGTCCCGTCCCTCGCACCGGAGGGTTGCGACGATCACCGGGCCGCTTGCCCCGTCGGCGATGGCACGTGCTTCCTCGAGCGCGTCGGCCATTCCTGCAGAGGATCGATCCTTGCGTGCGCTGCGGATGCGCCCACGCTGGGCTTCGATCAGGGAGAGGATCTCGTGTCGATGAACCGTGCTGATGGTCGTCTGTTCGATCGCACCGTTGAGTTCCTCGTGGGCCCTCAGCAGCTCCTCGCCGTCCTGCGCTTCGAGCGATCTCGCCCGGGCAACCAGTTCGGCCCCCGCGGCCTGCGCGGTCCGGGCGGCGTCACCGGTCAGGGCGGTGATTCGTCGCACGCCGGCCGCCAACCCCTGCTCCGAGAGCAGGACGACGTGCCCTGCTTCGGACGTCCGATCGAGATGGGTGCCGCCGCAGAATTCGATGGAGTATCCGTTCCACGCATCGTCGAGCGGACTGTCCAGCAGCTGCCGCACGGGGACGCCGATGGAGACCACGCGGACGGGATCCGGGTAGCGTTCTCCGAACACGGCTCGGACACCGCGGATCCGCTCGGCATCGGCGAGGGGAACCACCATCGCGTCGACATCGAGTTCGGCATTGATCGCGTTCTGGACGCGCAGCTCGACTTCCGCAAGCTCGGAGGGGGTCATCGCGCTGGCGTGGGAGAAGTCGAAGCGGAGGCGATCGTCCGCAACCAGCGAACCACGCTGTTCGACTTCGCTTCCCAGCGTCGCGCGAAGAGCGTGGTTCAGCAGATGGGTCACGGTGTGGTTCGATTCGATCTCCTTGCGGCGCTGCTCGTCCACGTGCAGCATCAGCCGATCACCGACCGCCAGTGGACGGTCGCTCGACCGTCCGCGATGCAGGATGTAGTCGCCGAATCGCTGTACGTGCTGGACATTGAAGAGAGCGCTGTTGGCCGTGTCGTCGAGGATCCGTCCCGTATCCGAGATCTGGCCGCCCTGTTCCGCGTAGAAGTTCGTGCGATCGAGGACCAGACCCGCGTCCTCGCAGTCCGTGGTCCGATCGCAGAAGCCACGTCCGTTCCAGATCGCCTTGATCGTGGCCGATCCCCGTGCGCTGGCGTACTTGGGATCGTCGTCGGTGGGATCGATGTTCATCCGGTCGAGTTTCGCGATGGCATCCGGCGGCAGCGTCATGGCATCGGCATCCTGATCGCCCGAACGCGACGTCTCGCGTGCCGTCTCCATCAGCCGCTCGTACCCGTCCATGTCCACCTGCATGCCGCGTTCGGTGGCCATGACCCGGGTCAGATCGATGGGAAATCCGTAGGTGTCGTGCAGCTGGAAGGCGACATCGGCGGTGATGGAGTCCGCGTTCGACCGTCGTGCCGTCTCGACCGCGGCGGCGAATCGCTGCAGACCGCGCTGGATCGTCTTCAGGAAGGCCTCCTCCTCGAGACGGATGATTTCGGCGACCGAATCCCCCTGCGCCCTGAGTTCGGGAAACGCCTCGCCGAGTTCATTCACCACCGCAGGGACGATCCGGTGCAGCAGCGGGGTTTCGACCCCGAGGATCTGCGTCGACATCCTGACCGCACGACGCAGGATTCGTCGCAGCACGTAGCCACGACCCTCGTTGCCCGGACGTCCACCATCGCCGATTGCGACCGATAGGCAGCGGACGTGATCGGCGATCACGCGGTAGGCGGTGTCCACCGGATCCTCGAAGGATCCTCCGTACGGGGTTGCTCCGGATTCGGTGCGGATCGATTCGAAGAGCGGTGTCCAGAGATCGGTGTCGTAGTTGCTCTTCGCACCCTGGATGATCCGTACGATCCGCTCCAACCCCATTCCGGTGTCGATGTGACGCGCCGGCAGCGGCGTGAGCGAACCGTCGTTGCGGCGGTTGAACTCGATGAACACCAGATTCCAGAACTCGATGACTTCGGGATGGTCCCGGTTCACCAGGTGTCCGCCTTTTCCATCCGGCGTGTTGTCGTAGTGGATCTCGCTGCAGGGACCGCAGGGGCCGGTTGCTCCCATCTCCCAGAAGTTGTCCTTTCGTCCCCATCGGGTGATGTGGTCGGGCCGCACGTCGGTGAGGTCGCGCCACAGCGATTCCGCTTCCTCGTCGGCGGAGGTTCCGTCCGAGTCGTCCCCGGCGAAGACCGTGACGTGCAGTCGATCCGGATCCAGTCCCCACCCTTCGGTGATGAGCTGCCACGCCCAGGTGATCGCTTCCGGCTTGAAGTAGTCGCCGAACGACCAGTTCCCCAGCATCTCGAAGAAGGTGTGGTGGTATCCGTCGATACCGACGTCCTCGAGATCGTTGTGCTTGCCGCCGGCCCGGATGCACTTCTGCGAGTTGACGGCCCGGGTGCAGTCCCGGCTGCCCAGCCCGAGGAACACGTCCTTGAACTGGTTCATCCCGGCATTGATGAACAGCAGGGTGGGGTCATCGTGGGGAATCACCGGTGACGAGGGCACGAAGGTATGACCGGCCCGATCGGTGAAGAAATCGATGAATGACTTCCGGATGTCCGCTGCCGACAGCGTGCTGCTCACGTCGAGCTCCTCGTCTTGATGCCCGGGCACCCCCCGGTTCGCGGGGGATGGTGCCAGCCGGCCAGTGTATCGGGGGGAGCTCCTTTCGACCCCCCAGACCGCATTCGATCGTGGTTCGAAGGGCGCCGGGGGGCTGTGATGCCGGGGGCACCGGCTTCCGGTATCCTGTGCCGTTTGGACCGACGGAAGGGGGCTCCCATGGCACGTCGAACGCCCTGCGTGGGCGGCAATTGGAAGATGAACACCCGATCCGCGGATGCGGTGGCTCTGGCCGGAGCCGTCGTGGCCGATGCATCGCCCGAAGTCGAGGTGATCGTGTTTCCGCCCGCGGTCTACCTGCCGCAGGTGCACGAGGTGGTCGCAGGTACCTCCGTGAGCCTGGGAGGCCAGGACGTTTCCGATCAATCCGACGGTGCCTGGACCGGGCAGGTGAGTGCCGNGATGCTCGTCGACGTCGGGTGCAGCCACGTGCTGGTGGGGCATTCCGAACGCCGTCACGGTCTGGAGGAGCCGGACGCCCTGCTGAACGCGAAGGTGCACGCAGCGCTTCGGGCCGGTCTCTCGGTGATGCTCTGCATCGGAGAAACATTGAACGAGCGGGAAGCNGGCACCACGGCTGAGGTCGTTGTAAAGCAGGTTCGGGATGATCTGGAAGGAGTCCCTGGTGACTCCCTATCGGCCCTCACCATCGCGTATGAGCCCGTATGGGCGATTGGGACCGGTCTGACGGCCAGCCCCGAGGATGCGCAGGAAGTTCATGCCCTGGTGCGGGAAACCGTCGGCTCCCTGTATGATGTTCCGTCTGCCGATGCCCTCCGGATCCTGTACGGGGGATCGGTGAAGCCGAGCAATGCCGACGAACTGTTCTCGCAGGAGGACATCGACGGGGGATTGATCGGTGGGGCGTCCCTGGACGCCGAGCAGTTCAAGGCCATCGTGGATGCCGCAGGTCGAACCTGCGTCTGAAGCGGATAGACGATCGAGACATTCCATGACCACGACCTACATGATCCTCACCATTCTCTTCATCATCATCGCGGTGGCGATGATTCTGATCATCCTGGTCCAGCGCCCCCAGGGCGGCGGACTGGCCGGCGCCTTCGGCGGTGCGGGAGGCGGTGGTACCGAATCCGTCTTCGGTGGTCGGGTCGGGGACGCGCTGACCTACATGACCGTCGGTGCCTTCAGCATCTACCTGGTGCTGGCGATCGCACTGAACCTCATCGACAGCTCGCCGGCTGCGGCACAACCGCTCGTGCCCGAGGCCGTTGCCCCGGCCGACGGCGAGTTCAATCCCGACGATGTCTTCATCGCGCCGCCCGCGGACGGCGAACCCTCCTCCGAGGCGACGTTCGTGCCGACCCCGGCGCCGTCCGACGACGTCGTTGTCGATCCCGAGACCCCTCTCGATCCCGATGTCCCGGTCGATCCGGACCAGAACGAGACCCCATGATCCGTTCGATGACGGGATTCGGAAGCGTGGCGGAAACCGTCGACGGCGAGCAGTTCGTCGTCGAGGTGCGTGCCCTGAACGGCAAGCATTTCAAGTGTCATGTTCGCCTTCCGGATGAACTTCTCGGTCTCGAATCCGAACTCGAGTCGGTCGTGGCCGATCGGCTCAGCCGCGGTACGGTGACGGTGACCGTCCGGTACGAGGATCGATCCGAGCACGCGGCATCGAGGATCAATGGTCCGGCGCTGCAACGCTACATGGACGAGCTCAAGGGTCTGGGCGCGGAGGTGGACCCTGCCTCGCTGCTGCAGCTTCCCGGCGTGCTCATCGGTGATGAACTGGTCGCTCGTCGTGATCGGTGTCTGGAGACGCTGCGCGGACTGCTGGCCAAGGCCGCCGATGCCGTGCTCGACATGCGGGTCGTGGAAGGTCGTTGCATCGAGGATGATCTGGGCCGGCATGTGGAGTCGATCGAAACCTCGCTCGAATCCATCCGGAAGCGTGCTCCCCAGGTGAACGAACTGTATTCCGACCGGATCAAGCAGCGCATGTCGAACATGCTCGGTCAGATCGGGGCCGAGATCCGCGAAGAGGACGTGCTGCGTGAAGTCGCCATCTTCGCGGAGAAGTCGGATATCTCCGAGGAGGTCGATCGGCTTCGGGGCCACATCGTCCGCTGCCGGGAACTGATCGGCGGAGAGGGAAAACCCGTCGGACGCACCTTGGATTTCGTGGCGCAGGAGATGCTGCGTGAAGCGAACACCATGGGCAGCAAGTGTCTGGATTCCGTGGTGAGCCGGAACGTGGTCGACATCAAGGTGGCGATCGACCGGATCAAGGAACAGGTCCAGAACGTCGAATAGTCCGCGTGATGCACGGTGGTCGAGATGTCCGCATCCCATGATCGAGCACGAATGGGAAGCCACGAGGTCCAGGAGGTCCTCGGGCACTATCGTCTCGCGCGTGTGAAGGAGGCCCGTGCATTCAATCGCGGATCCTCGAAGTCGCCCAAGGTCCTGCTGCGTACCCTGGACGGGGACTTCATTCTCAAGCGCTGCGCCCCCGGTCAGGACGATCCGGATCGACTGGCGTCGCGCCACCGGATCGTGTCCATGATGGAGGAACACGGGTGTCCCATCGCGGGCGTCGTGCCTTCCACGGACGGGGAGACCTTCATCCGGCGGGGGAGCAGGCTCTACGAGCTCTTCCGGTACGTCGAGGGCCGCCGGTATCGCCGGAACGGGCCGCAGGCCCACGCCAGCGGGTACGAGATGGCGCGCATGCACGATCTGCTGCAGGACTGGGACGGTCCCTTACCGGAAGGATCGGGATACCACGAAGCGTCCGGCGTCGAGACCGCGCTGCAGCGATTGCCCGAACGACTGTGTCCGGACGATCCACATCGCCGACGGGGGATGACCGCGATCTGCCGTTCGCTTGCGGCGCTGTTCGAAGAGGCCCACTCGAACGTCGATCGGCTGGGATACGGAGCCGCGGTCCGGACGATCGTGCACGGAGACTGGCATCCGGGAAACGTGCTGTTCGACGGCGACGAGATCGTGGCCATCCTGGACTTCGATTCGATCCGGCACGAGCCCCGGGTTCTGGATGTGGCCAACGGCATGCTCCAGTTCACGATGCAGATCGGGTCGGCGGACGACATCGACCGCTGGCCGGATGCCCTGGATCTTTTCCAGCTGGAATCGATGCGACGGGGATACGATGCCGGAACCTTCGAACCGCTGGAACCCCAGGAGATCGCCATGCTGCCCTGGTTGATGATCGAGGCCCTGGTGGTCGAATCGATCGCTCCGATCGCCGTCCGGGGGCAGTTCGGTAGTATTCCCGGGGACCGGTTCCTCCGTCACATCGAGCGACAGATCGGTTGGATCCGGCCGAGAATCGACGATTTGGTTTCGAAACTCCGGTGAGCCCGGCATGATCACAGTTGTCCTCCTCATCCTGCTGCACGTCGCATCGCCCACGACACCGACGGCGTCGAATCCGGATGCCGTCGAGTCTTCGAGGGAACAGGGGGACGCCATCGACTACGAGACGCTGGTTGCGCAACTGGATTCCGCCGATTGGCAGGAGCGGGAAGCAGCAACGATGCAACTGGCCCGGGCGAACGTCGAAGTGCCCGTCGGTCGGATCGAAGTCAGTCTGCAGGAGGGCGGCCTGTCGCTCGAGCAGGTCATGCGCCTCCTGCGGGTCATGGAGATCCGTCTGCTGCACGTGGCCCGCGGCGCGATCGGAATCCAGATGCCGCTGAATCAGGCCGGCGTTCCCGGTGATCTGGTTCGGACCGCCGGCGTCCGGGTGTCGGCCGTGATTCCCGGCCTGCCGGCGGAGAAGATTCTGCAGCCCGGTGATCTGATCACGCAGATCGACGACCAGCCGATCTCCGATCGTGAGGATCTTGCCCGCATCGTGCAACGCCACTGGCCCGGCGACGTGCTTCGATTCCGGATCGTGCGCACCACCACGCTTCCGAGGGAGGGTGAGGACGACCGGTCGCGGACCGACTACCTGGACGTCGAGATCGTCCTCGGTTCCACGGACGATCTTCGCCGCAGCGGCGGGTCCCAGTCCGTCCTCGATCCGGCCCTCGCGGATCGNCGGCAGCGGTTCATGGCCCTCTACCAGAAGTACGGCGCCGTTCCCTCGACGATTCCCGCTCCGATGAATCCGGAGCAGATGGAGATCCAGTCCGAAGCGGATCCGATGATTCGCGGCATGCTGCAGCAGTTGGAGGCGGCTCGAGAAGGACGCTACACGATGACCCTCGTCGAGCTGCGGGCCCAGCTTATCGAGAAACTGGCATCGCTCGATGCCACGCTGCTCGAAGGCGAGCTGCCCCTCGAGCAGCGCAGGATGCTCGAACGACGCCGGGCCAGAATGCAGGAACTCATCGATTCGGTGGATCCACAGCGTCGCTGGTGAATCAGAACAGGTTGCCCGCCAGGACCAGCACCAGGCCCGACAGCAGGGCAAGGACCGCGACGATCATCCCGAGGGTGGCCATCAGGGGAAGGCCCGTACGTGGCGAGCGAATCTGTTCGACCGGATCGCCGACATCGATGGCGTCCCAATCGATGTCGATCGAGTCGATTCGGTTCGCCTCCAGCGCAGCCTTGGCCCGCTCGAGGTCCTCGCGGCGAACCTGCACCGCGGTGTTGAGGAGGTTTCCGGACATGCCGGTCACTCCGAAGATGTTCTGGGCCGAACTGAATGCGAAGGCCGGAATGCCCGCATCCTGGAGCACGATGACCAGCGAGTTGGCGGCGAATTCGCTGGTTGCAGTCAGCAGGGTGACCAGGTCGTCGTTCCGATCGCTCATGCGGCTTCTCCTTCGGGATCGATGTCGCCCGGTCCGATCGGCCCGTCTTCGGTGTGCACGGTCCAGTTGGAGACCTCGTCCCGGGCGACCATGGTGGTCCAGCCGATGTCCAGTCCCGGAACGAGCCGGGGCCGATGGGCGAGCTTCGCCTCCACCGCGTCGTCCTGCACGGCGACGACCTGCAGCCAGAGATGCTCACGAAGCGCCTCGTCGTCGTCGACCTGTTCAAAGGGCACCTGCACCATGAACTGCAGTCCTTCATTGTGCAGGTCGTTCCGGCAGGCACCGATGAACTGGTCCCAGGTCGTCTGGGCCAGTTTCGTGGTCTGACGGGTCCGTCGGGTGGTTCGGAACACGGCGATCTCGCCGATGTTCATTGCATTCAGCGCGAGCCGGGGGCACGGCGTGGATTCCTCGTGCACGGCATCGCGGACGCTCACGAGGGTGTGGCCATGATCGTCCGTGACGGGCTCGAACCGTACGAGAATGTCGGGGCTGATCTCAAGCATGCCCTCGGATCCGGGGAGTTCCAGCTCCAGCGACAACGCCGCGATGTCGCTGATGGACTCGATCGCGGTCTGCTGCAGCATTTCGGGGACGTCGAACATCACCAGTTCCTCTCTTCCGCAGCGTTGCAGCCCCGCGGTGCGGACCGATCCTCCTTCGAGTTCGATCCGCCAGAGGATGTCCTCGGACGGTTCCCGTTCGACGTCCATGAAGTCCTGGAGGATTCGATCCCGTTCGAGCCAGTAGCCACTTCCGGTGTCGTGCAGGACGGGCGAATCGGGGAGGGTCATCGAGACCAGGCGGACGAGATTGATGTAGTTCGTGAGGGGATCGTCGACCGAAAGCAGGGTTTCGAATGCAATCAGCGTGTCGCACTGCACACCGGTGATCTCGTGGGTCGCGCGGGCGAGTTCCTCGCTCCGGTCGCACCAGATCGCGCACGGGCTGGGNAGGCCGNCGATCTCNACCTGGCAGGCCCAGANCGNNCCCGCNTCGNTCTCNTCGGCGACCCGGACGTTGAGCTCCTGGCCNGTGCAGTTGGCCATGGCCTGNAGGATCGCATCCATCGTCGGTGGTTCATCACCGGGCCACGGGCCCAGGACCATGGTCGTCGCGGGGGGATCGAAGCGGAACGGCGACGGCGGGTTCGATCCGCCTTGCTGCATGAGGTTGAGGGGGAAGTCCATTGGTGCACCGTTCAACCGGGAATGATGTTGATNATCCGGCCCGGTACCACGATCACCTTGCGGATCTCCATGCCCGTCACGAGTTCGGCGATGCGCTCGTCGGCCAGGGCGAGCGTGCGGGTGGTCTCCTCGTCCGCATCGGCCGGCAGCATGATCTTGCTTCGGATCTTGCCCTTGATCTGCACCGGCAGTTCGATCATCTCGTCGACCAGCATGTCTTCGTCGTGGGACGGCCATGCGGAGATCGACACCGGTCGGTCGTGTCCCAGTCGATGCCACAGCTCCTCGGCCACGTGGGGGACGAAGGGGCTCATGATCCGGGCCAGGCGGTCCAGCTGATCCGTGGTGAGTCCACCGGCGCTGGTCGCGACGTTGGTGAATTCGATGAGTGATGCGATGGCGGTGTTGAAGGAGAGACGATCGATGTCCTCCCCGACCTTGGCGATGGTCCGATGCAGGGCCCGCTCGACCTGATCGTCCGCGACCTCGATGCACCGGAGATCACCGGTCTCCTCGTCGATTGCGAGTCGCCAGGTCCGCTGGAGGTAGCGGAAGACGCCCACGATGTCCCGGGGGTTCCAGGGCTTGCTGGCTTCCAGCGGCCCCAGGTACATCTCGTAGAGGCGGCACGTGTCGGCGCCGTATTCGGCGATGACGTCGTCGGGATTGATGACGTTCTTGAGCGACTTGCTCATCTTCGCCACGACCTGCTCGACGGATTCACCGGTGTTCGTCTCCACCCATTCGTTCTCTCCGCGTTCCTCCACCTCGTCGACCGGCACGAGGGAGGCGTCGGACCGCTGGTAGGCGAAGGAGGTCAGCAGCCCCTGNTGGAACAGCTTGGCGAACGGTTCCGGCGACGAGACATGACCGTAGTCGTAGAGAATCTTGTGCCAGAATCGGGAATACAGCAGATGGAGCACCGCGTGTTCCGCGCCGCCGATGTAGAGATCGACGCCGCCGGGGCCGTCGGGCTGCGGTCCCAGCCAGTAGGCTTCGGCCTCCTTCGACACGAACCGTTCGGAGTTCCCGGGATCGCAGTACCGGAGGTAGTACCAGCAGGATCCGGCCCAGCCCGGCATGGTGTTGGCTTCCCGTCGCACCGCGGTCTCCGGCGCAAGCACGTCGGCGGGGATGCCGGCGGCTCCGGCGGTGGTGTTGATCCAGTCCTCCGCCTTGCCCAGCAGNGGAGTCGGCACGTCGGATTCGACGGGAGCGAAATCCTCCAGATCGGGAAGCGGCAGCGGAAGCGCCTCGTCCGGGAGTCCGTGGTGATGGCCGTCTTCGTCGAAGACCACCGGAAACGGTTCGCCCCAGTAGCGTTGCCGCGAGAAGAGCCAGTCGCGCAGCCGGAAGTTGATCTTTCCGCGTCCGAGTCCGTGTTCCTCCAGCCATTCGATGACGGTGGATTTCGCTTCGACCGTGGTCCGGTCGTCGATGGAGAGTTCCGCATTCGANGAGTTCATGCAGATGCCCTCCCCACCGAAACAGGTGTGTNCGGCACCGCTCGGGTCGCGTACGACCTCGATGATCGGAAGTCCGAATCGCTGCGCAAAGGCATGGTCCCGTTCATCGTGTCCCGGAACGGCCATGACCGCGCCGTGTCCGTATTCCATGAGCACGTAGTCGGCGATCCAGATCGGAATCCGTTCGCCGGTTGCGGGGTTGATCGCCCACGCGCCGGACGCCACGCCCGTCTTCTCCCCGGAGTCGGATCGCCGATCGAGGTCGCTTCGGTTCCGGGCGTGTTCGACGTACGCGGCGATCTCCGCGTGCTGCTCCGATTCCTCCGCGGCATCGAGGATGCGGTCGACGAGGGGATGTTCGGGGGCGAGCACCATGAAGGTGACACCGAAGATCGTGTCGGGTCGTGTGGTGTAGACCTCGAGGCTGCTCTCCCAGGGCGCTTCGACCCGGAAGTGCACTTCGGCCCCCTCGCTGCGACCGATCCACTCCGCCTGCTGACGCTTGGTGGAATCCGGCCAGTCGAGCAGCGCGAGATCCTCGAGGAGGCGGTCGGCGTAGGCCGTGATTCGGTACATCCACTGGCGGAGCGGGCGACGATGGACGGGATGGCCTCCCCGTTCACTTCGTCCATCGATGACCTCTTCGTTCGCGAGCACCGTCCCGAGCTTCGGGCACCAGTTGACGGTCTGCTCGGACAGGTAGGCGAGCCTGCGGTGCTCGATGGCGGTACGCCGGGCATCGTGGTCCAGTTCGGACCAGCGGGACCGGTCGTCGCCGGGCGGGGCGTGGACGATCTCGAGGTCGGTGGTGACCGAATACGTCTCATTCTCGAGCTGTTCGACCAGCTCGGAGATCGGGCGGGCACGCCCGGCGTCCCGGTCGTACCAGGAACGGTAGGCCTGCAGCCAGATCCACTGCGTCCACCGGTAGTAGTCCTCGTCGATGGTCGCGAACTCGCGTGACCAGTCGCACGACAGACCGAACCGCTTGAGCTGTCGCCGGAAGTTGTCGATGGCGGTCCGGGTGGTCTCCGCGGGGTGCACGCCGGTCTGGATCGCATACTGCTCCGCGGGCAGGCCGAAGGCATCCCAGCCCATCGGATGCAGGACGTTGCATCCGGTCATCCGCTTGTATCGCGCGATGATGTCGTTCGGGATGTAGTTCAGCAGGTGGCCGATGTGCAGGCCGGCACCGGATGGATAGGGAAACATTCCCATGCAGTAGTAGCGCGGCTTCGAACCGTCGAAGTCCGGATCACCCGGATTCGGCGTCCTGAAGACATCCTGCTCGTTCCAGTACCGCTGCCATCGTGACTCGATGCCTTCGGCGAGCGACGCCGTGTAGCGGTGGGAGGTTCTGGATTCGGTCGGGGTGCTCATGGCGGACTCGGCGCAGGGACCATTGACCAAGAGTCTATCGAGTTCCCGACCCCCACACGTTCCCGTTCGCTCAGGAGTCGGCGGTCCGGTTCCGCTGCTGCTGGAGGGACTCGAGATGCGCCTTCGTCTCGCCGACGAGGTAGAAGGAACCGGTGACGCAGATGAGATCGTCCCGGCTGGCTGCACTGGCGGCGATCTCGAGGGCCTGCTTGATGTTCCGGGCGGTCTGGCAGACCTTGCCGCGGATGTCCATGAAACGTTTCTTCAGCTCCTGCGGGTCGACGGCCCTGGCCTGGTCCTCGGCGGCGGTGAAGATGATCTTGTCCCCTCCGATGGCGAGGCTTTCGAGCATGGTGTCGACGTCCTTGTCCTCGCAGCAGCCGAAGATGCAGATCATGGAGTCGTACGGGACGTGGGATCCCATGCCTCGCATCAGCGCATTGATGGCAACGGGGTTGTGGGCGCCGTCGACGATGATGCGTGGCTGCTTCCAGACCAGTTCCATGCGCCCGGGCACGTTGGTGTTGGCCAGTCCACGGTAGAGGCTGGAGTCGATGAGTCCGGGCTCGGCCTGCTTCAGGTGGTTGATGGTGGCCAGGGCAACTGCGCAGTTGTCGGCCTGGTGTTCTCCCGGCAGCGGGACGGGCAGATGCATGTACTGGTTGGTCGGTGTGATCAGGCAGATCCGGTTGTGAGGTCCGAGATCGTCGTCGACGCAGAACCGGCTGCTGAACTCGATGTCGTCACCGACGATGTGCAGCTCGCATCCGACCTCCTCGGCCTTGGCGCGCAGGACCCCTGCGACCGCAGGCTGCTGGGGGACGGAGAAGCAGGGGACCCCGGGCTTCATGATTCCCGCCTTTTCGGCTGCGATCTCCTCCAGGGTGGAACCGAGGATGCGGACATGATCGAGTTCGATCCTGGCCAGCACGGATGCCTCGGGGGTGATCACGTTGGTCGAGTCCAGTCGACCACCGAGCCCGACCTCGATGATGGCGAGATCGACGGCCTCGTCGGCGAAGTGCTTCAGCGCCGCGGCGGTGAGCAGCTCGAAGTAGGTGATGTTCTTGTCGGTCTTGTCCGCTTCCTTGATCACCTCGCGCATGAGCTTGGTGAAGTCCTTCTCCCCGATCGGCGCCCCGTTCATGCAGATGCGTTCGGTGACTTCGACGAGGTGCGGCGAAGTGAAGGTTCCGACGGTGAAACCACAGCCCTGAATCATGTTCGCAAGCATCGAGACCGTGGAACCCTTGCCGACGGTCCCCGCCACGTGCACCGCACGGACCTGCAGATGCGGATCACCGAGCCGCTTCAGCAGTTTCCGCATCCGGTCGAGCTTGAAGTTCTTCTCGTCGTAGTTGACGACGCGGACCCGCTCGTAGTTGGTGCGTTCCAGCAGGTGCCGGACGACGGTGGAATAGGTGCGGGGAATGACCGTACGTGCCGCGCCGGAACCTGAAGACCCGCTTTTTGAGGTCTTCTTCTTCGTTTTGGTCGACTTGGAACTGGTTCGAGTGCCTGCTTTTGTGGTGCTTGCCATGAGATCCACATGGTATCAAAATCGGGTTTCTGAATCAAATCAAGCATTATAAACTCATTCATATTATTGACTTACGTCGTTCAGTCCATTTCGGGTCGCCTTGGGTACACTCGCCGCCATGGCAGATGAGACGCCCACGGGCCGGCAGCGGCCAACGGATTCCCAGCCGGATCCTCAAGACCGCCTTGAGGAGTTGATTGCCCATTCCATCGATGCTCCGCTGGTTGCCGCGGTCCTCCAGCTGCAGTCGGCTGCGGATGCGGCGGACGCCCTCGAGCGACTGGACGAGGAGGACGTGCGGGGCGTCCTCGGGGAGATGGACGACCAGGCCGCCGCCGATGTCCTGGCCGAGCTGGAATCGAATCTGGTCGCGAGCATTCTCGACGACCTGGTCGGCGAGGATCGGCACGAACCATTGGGAAGGATGCTCTCGCTGCTGGCGCCGGATGACGCCGTCGCGCTGCTGCGGACCCTGGACGACGAGGATCGGACCCGGGTCCTCGCCACGATCGATGGTGGGCAGGCCGGGATGCTGCGGGAACTCGTCGGGCATCCGCAGGGGACCGCCGCCGGCATGATGACCACCCGGCATGTCGCCCTGCCCATGGGTTCGACGGTGCGGGAAGCCGTGGAGATCATCCGCACCGCCGACGTGCACGAGGACTCGCAGTTCCTGCCCGTCATCGACTCGTCGGGAAGGTTGTCGGGTCTGGTGGGACTCCGTTCCCTGCTGGTGGAACCATCCGGTACACGGCTCGAGGACTTCATGGACACGACGGTGCATGCCGTGCGGGCCGAGACGGACGACGAGGATGTGGCTCGCACCTTTCAGAAGTACGACCACACGATGTTGCCGGTCGTCGATTCGGAGCGCCGACTGCTGGGGATCGTCACGGTCGACGATGTGATCGATCTCATCCAGAGCGAGCAGACGGAGGATGTCCAGCGGTCCGTCGGTGCGGGGGCCGGTGAATCGATCTACTCCGGTCTGACCGAGAAGATGGCCGGCCGGCTCCCCTGGCTCTTCATCAGCGTCCTGATGATGATTCCGGCGTCGATGGTGGTCCTGCGTTTCGACGGTCTGATCGAGCAGATCGCCTTTCTGGCGGTGTTGATGCCGATGGTCGCAGCGCTCGCAGGCAATGCGGGGCACCAATCACTGGCCGTGACCCTGCGCGGACTCGCCCTCGATGAGCTTCCGGAGGAGCGGATCCCCGGGTTGCTGCTTCGAGAACTCGGCTCCGGACTCGTGACCGGCGGTCTGTTGGGTGGCGTCCTCGTCCTGCTGGTCTGGCTGACCTCGATGGTGGTGGACGGTCCCTCGTTGGGACTGGGGATCGTGATGGGCCTGGCGTTGGTGGTCTCGATGAGCGTGGGAACCCTCACCGGGGCCGTCGTACCGCTGCTGCTCAGACGCTTCGGTGCCGATCCGGCGCAGGGTTCCTGCATCGTGCTCATCATGATCACGGACGCCGTGGCCTTCGGTTCCCTGCTCGGATTCACCTGGCTGGGCCTCTCGTGGCTGCTGCCCGGCGCGGGCGGCGCATCCGTACAATGACATCATGCGACAGGACATCGAGCGCATTCTGATTGATCGGGAGACGATCGCCCGGCGGATCCGTGAGCTGGGCCGGGAGATCGCGGAGGATCTGGCCGGTTCGATCGGAGACGACGGGATCATGCTCGTTCCGGTCATGACCGGAAGTATCACCTTCGTGGCCGATCTGATGCGAGAACTCCCGCTGCGGATGCGGATCGGGCTCATCACGGCCTCGAGCTATCCCGGTACCTCGACCACCAGCCAGGGCGTCACGCTGGGCGGAATGCACCTGCCGGATTCGCTCGAGGGTCGCCATGTCCTGATCATCGACGACATCCTGGATTCCGGTCGGACGATCCGACGGGTTCGTCAGGAGATCGAATCGCGTTCGCCGCAATCGGTCCGATCCTGCGTACTGCTTCGCAAGCGCCTGCCGGAGGCGATGGAGACGCCGTGCGAGTTCGTGGGCTTCGACATCGAGAACGAATTCGTGGTCGGCTACGGTCTCGACTTCGACGACTACTACCGCAACCTCCCCGACATCGGGGTGCTGCGCGAGGACATCATCCACGCCACGGGTACTTCCCGGTGAAGGTCGTCCCGACCGCATCGCAGCGGTGCGTGCTTCCGGCCTCGCTGCTTCGCGACGGGGAGACCGTGCTCCGGGTGCTGCGTCCGCACCCGCTGTTCATTCCGCTGGTTTCACTGCCGGCGTGCACGGTGCTGCTCGTGATCGTGCTGCTGGTGGTCCTTTCCGGCGCGATGCTGCCCGGCGGGGGCGTGGCGGGACAGGCGTGGTGGACCTTCGGCCTGCTCGTCCTGCTGCGACTGGGGTGGGCCGTGCTGCAGTGGTTCAACGAACTCTACATCCTCACCGACGATCGTCTGATGACCCGCAGCGGTGTGATTCGCGTGCGGGTCTACGAGACGTCCCTCCGGCATCTTCGCCAGACGCTCGTGCGGGTGAGTCTTCGCGAACGGATCTTCGGGCTCGGTACGGTCCTCGCGGCGACCGCGGCCACCGCCGTGTACGACACGGCCTGGGTCATGCTGCGTCATCCGGTCGCGGNGCAGTCCGCGATCCAGGACGCCATGTCGGATCGCGGGGTCGCGTCAGGCGGGTGAAGGAACGGTTTCGAGGATCTGCTGCATGATCCGCCGCGTNGTCATGGTGTCCCCGCTGTGCATCACGGACTTGCTGATGATGCGGTGGGCGCAGACCGGAAGGACGTTCATGACGATGTCCTCGGGAATGCAGTAGTCGCGGTCGGCGAGCACGGCGGTGGCTCTCGCCGCCTGGGACAGGGCGATGGATCCGCGCGGACTGATGCCGATGAGCAGATCGTCATGTTCCCTGGTGACGGTGACCAGCTGCAGGATGTAGTCGACGAGCGATTGGTCGATCCTCACGGCGTCGACCCGCCGCTGGAGNTCGACGATCTCCTCTCCATCGACGACCGGTTCCAGTGACTTCAACTGGGAGCGGGCGGGCTGATTGACCACGATCCTGGCCTCGTCGCTGGGCGCCGGGTAGCCGAGTCCGAACCGCATCAGGAACCGGTCCAGCTGGTTCTCGGGCAGCGGATAGGTGCCTTCGAACTCGTAGGGATTCTGGGTTGCGATCACGATGAACGGCTGGGGCAGTGATCGGGTCGTCCCGTCGATGGAGACCGATTCCTCGTTCATCGCCTCCAGCAGGGCCGACTGCGTCCGGGGTGTCGTCCGGTTGATCTCGTCGGCGACGATGATGTTGTTGAACACCGGACCGGGCTTGAAGTCGAACTCCTGTCGCTCGCGGTCGAAGATCGTCACGCCGGTGATGTCCGAAGGCAGCAGGTCGGGCGTGCACTGGATCCGTGCGAAGGTCCCCCGTAGTGAGCGGGCCAATGCGCTGGCGAGAACGGTCTTGCCGACTCCCGGGACGTCCTCCACCAGGATGTGACCGCGTGCGATCAGGCAGACCAGCAGTCGATCCACCGCGGTGGTGTTCCCCATGTAGACCGACGTGATGTTCTGCCGCAGTCGCTGCAGCGTCTCGTTCGGCATGTCCGGCTCCTGTGGTGCTTGTTCCCGGGTGCGGAAGTCTAGCACACGACCCCGCCTGCAACCCTGTACGATCGAACCTCATGCCACGGGCCAAGGAATCATCCATCATGCTCGGTGCGGACGGCCCCGAGTCGCTTCGCGATCGTCGAATTGACCGTTCGTTCCGCTGCGTCGGCTGCGGGTACGACCTGCAGGGCCTCGAAGCGATGGGCGTGTGTCCCGAATGCGGAATGTCGATTCGGCGATCCATCCGCGAGACCATCGACCCCACGGTCCATTCCCTTCCGGAGATCAAGTCTCCCGCCACGGTGGCGAAGGGGTTGCGCCTCTTTGCATGGGGGATGTCGGTGTCCGTGCTGGGCCTGATCGCGGGAGGCGTCCTGCAGCACCAGCCGCTCGAATGGAACGACGTGTTTCCGTTCCAGCCCGACACCTGGCCGCGTTCGGTCCGGAACATGATCGCCGTCGGCAACGTGTTGTTCCTGGTCGGAATCCTTGCGGCGTGCACGACCATCGTCGGTCTGGTCTGGATGCGGCCGCTGGCCGTNTCGCAGCGGACCACCCGATCGGCACGGATGCTGGTTCGACTCTTCATCGGGTGCGGTCTCTGGACCATCGGTCTGCTGCTGCTGTTCGATCGGCTGCCGGGGACCTCGTTCGAGGTGCTGGCGAGCAAGGCGCTCNANACCCGCANCAAGGAGGTCGTCNTCGACACGATCATGNACCGGTTCCTCCTGGAACTCCTGCCGCTGGTGGGAGGCTGCATCGTGCTGTTGGGGATCAGGAGCTTCTTCGGTGAACTCGGCCGGCGAAGTCGCGAGTTCCGAACCGCAACCAGCAAGCGTCAGAAGGTGATCGACGTGCTCGTCGCCATGGGGATCTGGGTGGTGGGGGCATTGCTGCAGTTGATCGGAGCCATCGAGCGGCAATCCGCTCTCGTGACGCTGGGGACGGTCGTTCGCTTCATCTCCGGCCTGCTGGTGGTGATCGGCATCGTCTATCTGATGATGAACCTCCTGTGGATCGCCCGGGCTCTGGCCTCGCCGCCGCCCAGACTCACCTCCCTGCTGACGGCTGCGGGTCGCCCCGGTCCCTCCGATTGAACCTGCCACCTTGGCAGGATTTCCCCACCATTCCATCCGATCCGGCCATGCAAGCCGGGTGTCCGGGCCCCGCACCCTCGGTGGGGGCCCTCCCAGGGCCGAATTCCCCTCCGTCGATTCGGTGGTGAATTGGCGCAGAGTTTGATCCTCTTCGCGGGGGACGGTGCACCCGCATCGTCCCGGAAGGGTCCGGCCGCCGGGCCCGGGAAGAACGAAGAAGTACCCATCGCAGGAGTCACAGCCAATGGGCGTCAAGGAACTGGCCTTCGACAGGGAGGCACGCATGTCCCTGCTCCAGGGAGTCGAGAAACTCGCCAGCGCGGTCAAGTCGACCCTCGGNCCGCGTGGCCGCAACGCAGTGCTCGACAAGAGCTGGGGCGGACCCACCGTNACCAAGGACGGCGTGACCGTCGCCGAGGAGATCGAACTGCGGGACTCCGTCGAGAACATGGGGGCCCGGCTNGTNCGCGAGGCGGCNTCCAAGACCAGCGACAAGGCNGGTGACGGAACNACGACCGCNACGGTGCTGGCCGAGGCGCTGTTCCGNTCCGGNCTCAAGCACATCNGCGCCGGCGTGGATGCCAACGCGCTGGTGCGTGGAATGCGTGAAGGTGTCTCGACGGTCGTCGAATGCATCGAGTCGCTCGCCCGACCGGTCGAGGACAAGATCAAGGCCGTGGCGACCATCTCCGCCAACAACGATCCCGAGATCGGGGCCATCATGGCCGAGGCGTTCGAGAAGGTCGGCAAGGANGGCGTCATCACCGTCGAAGAGGGCAAGGGACTCGAGACCAACATCGAGGTCGTCGAGGGCATGCAGTTCGATCGCGGATACCTCAGCCCGAACTTCGTGACCAACACCGACGCGATGACCGTGGAGTTCGACAAGCCGTACGTGCTGGTCTACGAGGACAAGATCGACTCCATCAAGAAGATCGTCCCCATCCTCGAGAAGATCGTGGAGTCCAAGAAGCCGCTGCTNGTGATTGCGGAGGATGTCACCGGCGAGGCCCTGTCGACGCTGGTCATCAACAAGCTCCGCGGCGTCTCCCAGGTCTGCGCCGTCAAGGCGCCGGGCTACGGGGATCGCCGCAAGTCGATGCTCGGCGACATCGCGGTTCTGACCGGTGGTGAGGCCATCATGAAGGATCTCGGGGTCGATCTCGAGCAGGTCGGCATCGGCCAGCTGGGTCGGGCCAAGAAGGTCGTGGTCACCGCCGACGAGTGCACCGTCATCGAGGGTGCCGGTTCGACGGCGGACATCCAGGACCGGATCGCCCTGATCCGCAACGAGATCGCGGCCAGCGACTCCGACTACGATCGCGANAAGCTGCAGGAGCGGNTGGCCAAGCTGGCCGGCGGTGTCGCCCAGGTCAATGTCGGGGCGGCAAGCGANGCCGAGCTCANGGAGANGAAGGCCCGNGTCGAGGATGCGTTGCATNCCNCCCGTGCCGCGGTCGAGGAAGGTGTCGTNCCCGGAGGCGGTGTCAGCTTCCTTCGTGCCCTTCCCGCACTGCACGAACTTCGTTCGTCCATCGACGGCGACGCCGGCTACGGTGTGGAGGCGGTCATCGCCGCCATGCACGTGCCGCTCCAGACCATTGCCGACAATGCGGGTGAGAAGGGGACCGTCGTGGTCTCCAAGGTCTGTGACGGCGAAGGCACCTTCGGATTCAACGCACTGACGCTGACCTACGGCGATCTCATCGCGGACGGTGTCCTGACTCCGGCCAAGGTCGACCGCTCCGCACTGCAGAACGCGTCGTCCGTCGCCTCCATGCTTCTGTCCACCGACTGCATCATCACCGATGCTCCGGTCGAGGACGCCGGCGGCGATGATCATGACCACGGCGGCATGGATCCCATGGGCGGCATGGGCGGCATGGGTGGCATGGGCGGCATGGGCGGCATGGGCGGCATGGGCATGCCCGGCATGGGATTCTGATTCCCGGCGACCCTCTGATCATTGAAACA
>PAAB01000007.1 GCA_002591705.1 Phycisphaerae bacterium | reverse complement strand
TCGCGGAGTATCCGCCCGCCGCGCCGGCGACGCAGCATGTTCCGGCTCGACCGAGGGTGCTGCTGGCGCATCGTCGGGAGATTCGGAAATGGGCGAACTGGACCCGGGAACGGGGTACGACCATCGTCCCCCTGAAGGTCTACTTCGTTGGGGGCCGGATCAAGCTGCTGGTGGGCCTGGGGGTGGGCAAGAAGAAATACGACAAGCGACAGGCCATCAAGGCCCGGGACGCGGCACGGGACATGGAGCGTCGTCACTAGTCGACCCCCGGCGGCGGACCCGTCCGGGGGGACAATGCGCGAGAGAGGACTCGAACCTCCACGGGATTTTACTCCCACCAGCACCTCAAGCTGGCGCGTCTGCCAATTCCGCCACTCGCGCTCTGGATGCGTGATCGGGCAGGATACCTGTGATTGGTCCCGGAGGAAAGGGGGGATGGCCGTGATCTGGGTCCCGGGTCCTGTTAGGCTGCAGGACCATGGCACGGCTATTGATCAACGAGCTGTTCTTCTCGATCCAGGGGGAATCCTCCCGGCTGGGGCGACCATGCGTCTTCGTTCGACTCCGCGGATGCCATCTCCGGTGCCGGTACTGCGACACCGAGTATGCCTTCAAGGAGGGGGAAGGCATGGAGATCGACGAGATCATCGATCGGATCTCGCAGTGGCCCTGTCGTCTCGTCGAACTGACGGGAGGGGAGCCGCTGTTGCAGAAGCCGGTTCATGAGCTCATGCGCCGGCTGTGTGACCTGGGTTGGACGGTTCTGCTCGAGACCTCCGGATCCTGTCCGATCGACACCTGCGACGAACGAGTGATCAGGATCGTCGATCTCAAGACGCCCGGGAGCGGTGAATCCGAACGCAACTGCTGGGAGAACATCCCAGAACTGCGTCGCAGCGACGAGGTCAAGTTCGTGATCACGGATCGGGCCGACTACGAGTGGATGCGCGAGATCGTCGATCGGTACGAACTGGTGAAGCGGGTGGATACGATTCTCGTGTCTCCGGTCAACGAGCAGGCGCCGGGGTCCGAGATTCAGGGGTGCGTCGCGTTGCCGATGCGGACGGTTGCGGAATGGATCCTGGAGGATGGACTCCACGTGCTGCTCCAGCCGCAGATGCACAAGGCGATCTGGCATCCCTCGACCCGGGGAGTCTGAAGCGGATCAGGTGGAATCGCGATCCACGACTTCGTGGTTCTCACGTTCCCCGCGTCCGCGCAGCGGGTAGTCCTTGCGAAGCGGAAAGGCGGGGTAGTCGCCCCAGGTGAGGATTCGACGCAGGTCCGGGTGCCCGACGAACTCGATCCCGAACATGTCGAATGCTTCGCGCTCGCGCCATTCGGCACCCGGCCACAGATCGCATACGGATGCGATGCGAAGTCCCGGATCGAGGTCGTTGCCCGAGGTGTCGCCCTCGGGGTCGAGGTAGGACTTGACGACCAGCATGGTGTTCGTCGAGAAGCTTCGAAGGATCCACACCACGGCGAAGCGTCCCGGCATCCGGACCGGATAGTCGAGGTAGTCGACGGCGGTCACGTCGCTGAGCAGGGCGTAGTCGCATTCGGGATGCTCCTTGAGGAAGCGGAGCACATCGTGGGCGTCTTCGGGCTGGACGATCAGCGATGCCTGCCCACGAAAATCGGTGGCCTGCAGCTTGGCATCGGGGAATGCCATGCGGACCTTGGGAAGGGCGGGATGATCGATGCTGGTCGGCACGAGTTCATTGTAGGTGATCGACCGGGGAACGGTTAGGGATTTATCGCCCCACCCCGTGCTTCGGTGATGGTGATGGTGTCGATCGCCGGGTCCATGTTCCAGAGGACGCTTCCGGCTCGCACCGGGGTGGGAGATCCTTCGGTGAGGATCGACACGGTTCGGCCGTCGGCGGCGCCGACCTTGGCCAGACCGGTTCCGACGTCGTAGTCGAAGAGATCGCAGTCGACGCGGCGTCGGGGGGTGGCGATATACACCTGGCCACGGGCCATCAATCGGTCGATGTCCATGTCGCCGCCGAGATCAAGGACGCCATCGTTCGGGTTCGGCTGCGGTTGGGTCCGGGGTTCGCCCGTCGGCCGGGTGCGTGCTTCGATGCGTTCGGCGGTGATCGAGGCGATGTCCTGCTTGGTCGATCCCCGGTAGATCCCCTCCACGGCGCCCTCCATGGACAGATCGAATCCGCCGTCCGCATCTCGGGTCATGTCGAGACGTCGGGTCCAGACGAAGCGCGACGTACCGGGGCCCTTGAAGAGCCCCCGGTCTTTCCGGTCGTCCTCATCACCATCGCCGTCGGGATCGCGGATGACGAGTTCCCCGTCTCCCACGACTTCGGCCTGCTCGCTGAGATCGTTCCAGGTCAGGTGCTTGGCGGCAACGTAGAAGATTCGCGGCTCACCGGTGCGTCCCGGGGTGTCCCACGCACGCTGCTCGAGTCGGGCGTCGCCTCGGGCGATGAGTTGTTCGAGCACGCGGCCCGATTCCTGCGAATCGAACGGTGTCCCCGCGTCCGGCCGTGTGGAACCGGTACCCGGTTCGGATGGCACGTTGGTGAACTGCAGGATGAGCGTACGACCGTCGAGCTGATTTCGCTCACCGGGTTTCGGTTCGGCGATGACCGAGACGTCGCCGGTCAGCTTGATCTCGCCCGCCCCCTCGTTGAAGTTGCTGTCGTAGTTCATCGACTCGTTCCAGCGTGCACGCATGGTCACGCTGGGAGGATCGCCACGTCGCCGGGGTGCAATCTTCGGTCGCTCGATCCGGCTTTCGGACTGGAGGTCGAGCGGGCTGGTCAGGAGCCGGGCCTGTCCCGGGCCTTCCCAGTACGCGGTTCCTTCCTTGCGGCGAAGCGTGACCGATCGTCCGTGGTCGATGAGCATGTCGTCACGGGCGATGACGACATCCTCGCCCGTGAGTTCGACGGTCTCCTGGGCGGCATCCGCCACCAGCCGGTCGGCGAACGCTCGTGCTCCATCGGCGAGCAGCACCTGGACATCCCCATTGGCAAACACGTCCTGGACTCTGGTGTCGGAGCCGATGAGCGATTCCGCGTCCACGTCATCCGCCGCCTCGGCGGATTCCGATTCCGGAGCCTGGGCGAAGGTGACGTCCAGATCGTCGGCCCAGATGGTCTGGTCGTCGTTCCTGGCCATGACCTTCTGGACGGCGGTCATTCTCGCGGGCACGGCCTTGCCGACGTC
The DNA here is from genome assembly GCA_002591705.1 of Phycisphaerae bacterium. The sequence goes on along the minus strand of PAAB01000007.1, from coordinate 36,297 downwards.
GTTCTTCTCGAAACGCATCTTCAGTTGCTGGCAGGAGATCACGCCATCGACGGACTGCACGTCGACGTCGCCGTTGAAGACGATCTGCTGCAGGACCGGCTGGTCGCTGCTGCCCGACGGTTCGAAGGCGAGGTCCACGCCGCCGGTCCACGTGATGTCCAGCTCGGATCCGGGGGCGGCCGGCTGAGCTTGCGCCACGGAGATCGGTTGGTTGGCGGCCGTGGGATCCGCGGGGGCGATCGATGGTTCGGTCTCGGGGGAATCCTGGGCCTTCGCGAGCATGCTCACGATTCCGGCATCGGTGAATCCGCCTTCGCCGTGCTGCCGACTGATCCACATGTGGGATCCACGGGCACGCAGGCGGTTGTCCTTGATGATCACGTCCTGCTGCTGGTCGGCATGCAGGTCAAAGCGATCGTCCAGGGCGTGGTAGAGCACCCGGCCGCAGGTGATCTCGGTCAGTTCCGCCGAGTCGAGAATGAAGACCGGAGAGCCCACGAGTTCGGCCCGCGTCTCGTCGGGGGAAGCGAGTCGATCCTGCAGGTCTTCGACCGGCACCATCGTCACGGGTCCGTCGCAGGTGAGGAGGATGTCGTCGGGGCCCGGTACTGGGGCGTTGCCGGTCGATGCCAATGTCATCCAGGTCAACCGCACCGGCCAGGGCATGGCCCGGGCCATGGGAATGGGTTCGTCGTGGATCTGCCGGGCCTGCCCCTCGAAGGCGTCGGATTCCAGCGAGAAGGTGACGTGCAGATCGTCTCCGGTGACCACCTTTCCGTCACGGATGCCTCCCTGCAGGATTCGAATGTTCTCGTTGAGGGTGAGCGTGTAGAAGATCGCATCGGACGTGTCGGGCGGGGATTGGACGTCGATCGACGCGGGCAGGATCCTGCGGGGGGCCGGGGCATCGGGTCGGTGGCGTCGTGGGGGCCAGGTCGGATCGGGGCGGAGGGCAACCGCTTCGTCTTCGGGTTGAATCAGGAGGTAGTCGAGTCGCTGCATCGAGAGGTACTCGATCCGGTCCGCCCGGCTGTTCAACAGGACCTCCAGATCGTGTCCCACCATGGTTTCGGTTTCGGTGACCAGATCGATCCGGTCGTCACAGACGATCTTGCCGAGGAAGTTGTCGAACTCGGCGCGGGTGGTTCTCATCTCGAGCGAAGGGGCATGGAGGGTCGGGTCCGCGATCCGGCCGTCGACCGGCTCGTACAACTTGATGCGCACGTCCCCGTTGATGCGACCCGTTTCCAGTGCACGGCTCGGTGCGTAGGCCACCGCGCGGTCACCGGTGATGGTCAGGAGGCGATCATTGCTCAGGTAGAGTTCGACCTGGGGNCGGATCATGTCGATCCAGTGGGCCGGGTACTCGGGCGGATCGGGATCGAGGTGCTCGCAGCGATACTGCTGCGAGAGATTGCCGCTGCTGTCGGCGATCTGGACCCAGCCGCCGGCGGGAAGATCCAGACCGATGTTGGGGTCCATGATGCCCCCGGTCGCCGTCTCGTCCTGGTCCAGTCGACTGGGGCCCAGCAGATCGACGACCTCGGTGGCCTCCTCCGGAGCAACGATGGTGCGGCTTCGGGTGGAATCGAGTACCAGCGCGATGACGAGCAGACCCAGGGCGCCCGCCATTCCGACGGCGGTCATTTTCCAGGGAGTCCAGCCGGATGACGTCTTCTGGTTGGTTTCGTCGAGGAGCATCCGTCGCAGTTTGTCGTGGTCTTCCATCGGGTCAGCCTTCCTGTGGGGCGGTCTGCCATCTGAGGAGCAGGTCGTCCCAGCGTCCCTGGGCCTGGAGAATGTGCTCAACGGCTTCACGGACTGCGCCGTGCCCGCCGGGAGCGGAGGTCACCGTGGCGGCGGCGTGTCGCACCTCCACGGCGGCGTCGGCCACGGCGATGGGGAGACCCACCGCATGGAGCACCGGCAGGTCGGGAAGGTCGTCTCCCATTGCCGCGGCGTGCCGGGGCTCGATGCCGGTCGCGAGGCAGACCGCTTCGAGGGCTGCGGATTTGTCATGACAGCCCTGGTGGACGTGGTCGATGCCCAGTTCGGCGGCTCGGCGGGTGACCGCTTCGCTGCTCCGACTGGAGATGATGGCGATTTCATGTCCGGCTTCTCGCCACAGCTTGATGGCCAGGCCGTCACGAACGTGAAAGCGTTTGCTCTCGACACCGTGTTCGTCGTACACGATACGGCCGTCGGTCATGACGCCGTCCACGTCGAGGCAGAGGAGCCGGATTCCGCCGGCGGTTTCAGGATCCATCCCAGGTCCTCCTGCGTTGNTGTCATTGTAAGGGGGACCCGATGGGGCGTGGGTCACTCCTGGACGATCTTCAGCGTGACCAGATCCTGGACGTCGATCAGCCCCCTGGGGCGTCCCTCGTCGTCGACGACGGGTATTTCGTCGATCCGATGCTCTGCAATCAGCTGTCGAGCATCACGGGTCCGATCCTCGAGGCGAAGGCTGCGGGGATGCTTCGTCATCACATCCCGGATGGGTCGATCCAGGCCCCGAGGGTCATCCATGACGAGACGACGCAGGTCGCCGTCGGTGAAGATGCCGCTGAGGCGTCCCCGGTCGTCGACCAGCATGATCGCGCCGGCCCGGCGATGCTCGCCATCCGTCCATGCTTCATCCAGGGCCTCCTTCACGCTCAGCGCCTGGGACACCACCGGAAGGTTCTCGCCGACCCGGAGTCGCATGACTTCATCCACGCTGCGGAGGGAACTGCCGAGCTTGCCGCCGGGGTGGTGGCGACGGAACTCGTCCTCGGTCAGNCTGCGTCGCCGGGCGACGGCCATGGCCAATGCATCGCCGCAGGCAAGCGTTGCGGTGGTGGAGGTGGTCGGAGCCAGATTGAGCGTGCCCGCCTCCTCCAACTCGCCGAGGGCGAGGTGGACGTCGCAGAGTCCGGCCAGCTTGGAATCGTGTCGGCCGGAAATGCCCAGCCGGGGAACACCGTCGGCCTTGAGGATCGTGGCCAGATTGACCACTTCCTCGGTGGTTCCCGAGTACGACAGCAGCATCACCACGTCGTCGCGACGAATACGTCCCAGATCGCCATGAACGGCTTCCGCCGGGTGGAGGACGTTGGAGGGGATGCCGACGCTGCTGAAGGTCGCGGAGATCTTGGCTCCGATCAGTCCGGACTTTCCCATGCCGCTGACGACCACGTGTCCCCGACAGGAGGCGATGAGATCCACGGCGCCCTGCCAGCGGGCGGCTTCGCCCCCGGTGGAATCGCCATGGACGGCGTCCGCAATCCGCTGGATGGCTTCCGCTTCGCTGCGAAGGACATCGCGGATGCAGGCGGCAGCCTCCTCGCCTTCGGGCGGGCGGTGGTCCTGGTTCCTCGAATTGGATGGGGTGACGGTCATCGTTCGGTATGATGGAGGCACGGCTCCTCGGTCCCATTGTACCGGGATCCGCTCCTACGCTCCCTGTCCACCCGGAGGCGGATACGCATGCCCTCGATTCAGGAAGACTACACGGTCCAGCTGGAGTCCTTCGAGGGGCCTCTGGACCTTCTGCTGTACCTGATTCGGCGGGCCGAGGTGGACATCCAGAACATTCCGATTGCGGCCATCACGGACCAGTACCTCCTCGTGCTTCGGCAGGTGGATTCGGTCGATGTTGAACTCGCGGGGGACTTTCTGGTCATGGCGGCCACCTTGATGGAGCTCAAGTCCCGCACGCTGGCTCCGGTGGAGGTGGAGGGTGAGGAAGGAGAGAGCGGGAGCTCCGACGATCTCGTCGANCCCCGGCAGGATCTCGTCCAGCAGCTGCTCGCCTACCAGCGCATCCGTTCCGCATCGGAGGAGCTGGAGGGACGGCGTCTCGAGTTCCAGCGTCGTCTGCGGGTCCGCATTCGTCCCGCCGACGAATCGATGCGCGTGGANCAGGAGGATGGTCTCGACATCGAGGATGTCCACGTCATGGATCTCTCGGAGGCCTACGACGACATCGCCTCCGCGATCGATTTCGATCGTCTGGGTGACCACCACGTCGCCATGGACGAGGTTCCCATCGAACTCTACAAGCAGGATCTCATGGATCGACTGCACCGACGCGGTGGCACGTCCCTCTCACTGCAGGAGACCTTCGCCGGTCGCAGTCCGGCCCAGCGTCTGGGCATGTTCCTCGGGCTGCTCGAACTCGTTCGCACCCACCGCATCTCCTGTCAGCAGGAGGATTGGGGGGCGCCGATCGTTCTGCAGCTTCGCGGTGAGGACGAGTGGATCGAACATGCCAACTTCGATGCCGAACCACCACCCGCCGATGCCGAGAAGTGATCACGCGGTGCCGATGCGGCGCAGCATGTCGACCNCGCCCTGCGACAGATCCCGCCATTGGCCCGGTTGCATTCCCTTGAGGTTCAGCGGTCCGATCTTGATTCGTCGCAGTTTCTTCACCGGGTGACCCAGCTTCGCCATCATCCGCCGGATCTGTCGATTGCGACCTTCCGCCAGCACGATCTTCAGCCGGGTCCGATCGCGGTCCCGGTGGATCAGTTCGATCGAGGAGGCGGCATGGCGTTTCATGTCCTCCGCACCGGATGGGCGACGGCGGGCGCGTCGTCTGCTCGTGAGCAGCACGCCGCGTTGCAGACGCTGGATCTCACGATCGGTGAGCTCGCCCTGGACGGACACTTCGTATTCCTTGCGGATGCCGTGACGAGGATGGGTCAGCCGCGCTGCGAGTTCACCGTCGTTGGTGAGGATCAGGAGGCCCGAGGAATCGATGTCGAGCCGGCCGACCGGAAACAGTCTCGCCCGGGAGGGATGGGGAACGAGATCGATGGCTCGGCGTCGATCGCCGGGATCGTCGTTGGTGCACACGACCCCGCGGGGTTTGAAGAGCAGGACATGGACCAGCGGGGCACTGGTCCGAACGCCCTCGCCGGAGACCGTGATGCGATCCCGCTGCGGGTCGACCCAGGCCGGAAGCCAGTCGACGAGCGTCCCGTTCACGCGGACTTCACCGGACGTGATGAGCTGCTCGCAGTCCCGACACGAAGCGACTCCGGCCGCGGCCAGCACCTTCTGCAGGCGCTGCCCTCGCTGGGCATCGCGGTAGGCCTCGCCGTCGTCCCGGGGGGTGTCGGGGTCCGGTGCGACCGACCAGCCCGCGCCGGGCGGGGGCGGGGGAGGGACCGGGGCAGGTCGTGATTCGTCGTCTCGGGGCATGGGGAATCCGTGGGTTCGAATCGAGTAGTCTACCGGGAGCATCGCGGAGGTGCGTGGGCCACGCTGTGGCTTGGGAACCCATTCCTTGCCGATATGCATCGAATCCCGCGTAGAGGGTCCTGAGGCGTTCCGAATCGCCTCCGGTCGCCGATCGGGCCGCGGGCAGGTCTCGACGAGGAGGTCAATGGAGCAGGGCACGTTCAACCGGTTGCGGCAGCTGCTCCGGCGGCTCGAGGCCATGCCGCGGGCCGAACTGACCCGGGGGCAGCGCTTCATCCGCTTCCTCTGGCAGCTGTGGCGATCCGCCTACCGCCAGATGCGTCGTGATCGTGCCGGGTCCAATGCCGCGGCCCTGACCTTCCGGACGCTCTTCTCGATGATGCCCATGCTCGTGCTGGCCGCCTTGTTCGCCAAGGCGGTGGTCAAGAAGGAACTCTTCCTCGAAAGCGTGAACGATCTTGCCCGCTGGTTCCATCTGCAGGACATCCGGATCACCATCCCGTCGACGGACGGTGGGGCGAACGAGACGATCGATCTGGTCGAATGGCTCCAGCGCATGGCCGAGCAGGCCATGGCGATGGACCTCACCGGCCTGACCTGGATCGGTCTCGCAGTGGTCCTCTATTCGGCACTGCGGCTGGTCGAGGAGGTCGACACCACCTTCAACGTGATCACGCGTTCGCGGCCTGGTGACTGGATCAAGCGTCGCATCTGGGTCTACGTGGGTGTGATCGTGCTCGCGCCGCTGCTCACGGTGGTCGCCGTCTGGTGCATCGATCGGGCCATCGAACAGACGGCCGTCGTGCTGGGGTTCTGGACGTGGATCACGCCGCTGCTGCAGTCGATCGTCTCCATCGTGTCCCTGTGGTGGCTGCTTCGGTTCTGCTACCGACGGATTCCCGCCCGGCACGTGCGCCGTCGTCCGGCCGCACTGGGGGCCGCCTGCGCCACCATCCTGCTGGGGATCGGGCAATGGATCCTGACGCTGTACATCGACGGTGCAGTGCGATCCAGCCCGCTGGGGGGCAGTCTCGGATTCGTACCGGTGTTCATGTTCTGGATGTACCTGATGTGGTTGTCGGTGCTCTACGGGCTGGAGATCACGATGGTTTCGCAGCGGCTCGGTGATCTCCGGAGCCGCGAGCGGATCACGGATCCCGCCGGCTAGCATCCCACTGGTCCATTTCATCACGAAGCCATCTCCGTTCGAGGCGATCGATGGGGCCGAAGGCGTCCTCGAAGGCCGGGATGAAGTCCCGCGGAAACTCGAGATCCCGGCGTTCACGCAGCGAACGCAGGTAGTTGTTGAGCTGCGTTCTTCGGAATCGATACAACCATCTGACCAGGGCGTAGGACTGGTTGTAGAACACCGTGATCCGCTCGGGTGGAACATCCGCGAAGTTGTGGAACGTGAGGAGCGTCCGCAGGGGCATCAGTTCATTGGCGGCCAGGGCCGAACGGAAGCCGTCAAGACGAAGTCGGGATTCGTGGGCGGGTCCGAACGCGTAGGCGGTGTCGTCGGTCTCGAAGCAGGTCGCGAAGCCTTCGTGGAGCCAGTACCCCCATCCCCCGCGACTGTCCACGAATCCGGCAAGCCAACTGAGCTGATGGAACGCCTCGTGGGTGGTGATGGATGTCCGCAGTTCCTGTTCGATCCGATCGAGCCGATTCCGCTGCTGTTCCAGGTGGCGATTCCAGGATTCGGCGGCCTTTCGTTGTCGTTCCTCGATCAGTGGGGCGGATTCGGTCCGTTCGTTCCTCTCCTCGTACTCCTCGAGTTCATCGCGTGCCGTGCGGATCTGCTCCCTGGCATCGACGAGCGCGGGCATGCCCCGGGGTTCGTAGAACACGATCCACTGATCCACCGGTGAGAAGAATCCGCCGATGGCTGGAGACACGTTGCTGGGAATGCGGCCGCAGGTGGAGGCAAAGTCGGTGAATGCACGATGATCCCGGAAGACGATGCACAGCATCTTGTGTCGCGGCATCGGCCGTACGGATCCGAGGATCTGGCAGAGACGGTTGAACTGATGACGTGTCGCCTTGAGGTCATGGTGGATGTGCTTGATGCTTGCGTAATCCGCGTCGGTCAGAACGATCCAATACCGCTCCTCGTACACGCGGAACTCCGGCCCGAGGCACGAGCGGGCACGATCGATGACGTCCGAGATGGGATCCTGCCGAAGGACGTATTCGCGAGTTGGTTCCGACGCCTCGGTGGGCGCCGCCGGGGGGGGGTTCGGGGGCGGGGTGGACGGTGCCGGGGGCTCCGGGGCGATGGCCGTCAACAGCAGGATGGAAAGCAGCAGGGGCATGGCGTCTCCGGGGAAGTTCACGAAACGGTCCGGTCATGACAAGCATCCACGGTCGCGAAATGATTCTCAACCCCCACGAGGGCCGATAAGCGGCTGCGAATGTGAATCTGGCGTAACTGTAGGGGTTCTCGGCCGGACCCGGAGGGGGTCGGGCCGGTCCGCCGGAACCCCGGCTCAGGTCGCCCAGGGGCTGGTTCGATGGGAAGGGAGACACAACCTGTTCAGGAGCAGGGGGAGAATTTCATGACACAGAACACCTTCAATCCGTACGTAAGCACATCCATGAACAACGGGCACTTCCGGGTTCACATCACGTCACCGCGGGTCGGTGACCACGAGGCCTCGATCATCGCCGCAGCGGTTCATCGTGTCCTTCGCAGCCATGGCCGTGGCCTGAAGACCATGGCTCTGGACGTCTCCAATGTCCAGATGATGCAGAGCGTGGGCCTTGGAATGTGCATCGATATCCGAAACACCGCCGACGCATTCGGGCTGCAGACCACCCTGGTGGGACTGAGCGGACGATTGTCCCAGATGTTTCGAATGCTGAAGATCGACCGTCTTTTTGCGACGGAAACCGCCTCCGCAGGGGCCGGCACCCAGCGCATGGCCGCGGCATGATGTTTCCGGTGGCAATGCGGTGCGGACGGGTCTACCATGGATATGAGGTCGCACGAGGCGGCCTGGGAGTTGATCCATGGGCCTCGAAGCCGCTCTGCCAGTCGACGGATTTCTCACGACGCAGTTGAATCGAGTCATCAACTGGGCCCGTCGGTCCAGCCTGTGGCCGATGCCGTTCGCCACGGCATGCTGTGGCATCGAGCTGATGGCGACGGCCTCCAGTCGCTACGACCTGTCTCGGTTCGGGGCCGAGGTGTTCCGCTTCAGCCCCCGTCAGGCGGATCTGCTCATCGTCGCGGGACGCGTCAGTGTGAAGATGCTTCCCGTGATGCAGCACATCTACAAGCAGATGACCGAGCCCAAGTGGGTCATCTCCATGGGCGCCTGTGCATCGACCGGTGGGGTCTTCGACACCTACGCGGTGGTGCAGGGTATCGATCAGTACGTGCCCGTGGATGTCTACGTTCCGGGTTGTCCGCCGCGTCCGGAGATGCTCATCGAAGGCATCATGGCCATCCAGCGCATCATCGATCAGGACAACATCCCCTACGACGGTCAAGGTCGGCGACTGCCGCTGCAGCTGGCCGTGGAGCCGACCCACCAGCCGTCGGGGCAGCCCGTCGACGTCAGCATCGGTGCCACCGGCTGAACGGATTCAATGTCTGAAGTGCCTGACCCCGGTCATCAACAGGGTGATGCCGCGTTCATTGCACAGCTCGATGGTTTCGTCGTCCCGTTTGGAACCGCCGGGCTGCACGATGCATCGGACGCCGGCATCGGCGAGCAGAGCCGGCCCGTCCGGGAACGGGAAGAAGGCATCCGACGCGGCCACGGGGCATTCGAGTGTGCTGAGGGCTTCGCCGGCCCGTTCGATCGCCAGCGAGCAGGCTCCCACCCGATCAACCTGACCGGTGCCGGCTCCGAGGAGTCTTCCGCTGCCTCCCACGGCGATGGCGTTGGAGGAAAGATGCTTGCAGACGATCCACATGAGTCGTGCGTCCGACAGCAGTGCGTCGTCAGGGGCCGGTCCCGCAGCGTGTGACCAGCGGGTCGGGTCGGCGATGATCGAATCCGGTTCCTGGACGAGCAGCCCGCCGGGGATGCTGCGGATCGTCGGCGCCTGGGGCTGGATCGCTCCGATGCCGGGGACTTCCAGAAGGCGGGCGTTCTTCCATCGTTCGGCCAGAATCTCGACCGCATCGTCCTCGAAGGAGGGGGCGATGATGACCTCGAGGAATCTGGAGCCGTCGGCGATCGTGTTGGCCAGTTCCGTGTCGATTCCGGCGCTCATCGCGACGATGCCGCCGAATCCGGCCCGGGGATCGCCTTCCCAGGCGGCCAGGAACGCGTCGGTGGCTGCGTCGGCGATCGCCGCTCCGCACGCATTGGTGTGCTTGACGACGGTGGCGGCGATTTGATCCCGATTGACGATGGCGAGGTCGTTGACCAGAGCCAGGGCACCGGCTGCGTCGTTGAGATTGTTGTAGCTCAGTGGTTTTCCGGAACGCAGCGGGGCCGAGGCGAGTTGAATCGCCCCGTCGCCGGGGGTGGTGTACAACGCACTTCGTTGATGGGGGTTCTCTCCGTAGCGCAGGATACGAGAGCGACGGCCGGTCACCTGCAGGACCGGGGGAAATGGCTCGTCCTCCTTGCGGCTCATCCACTGGCTGATGGCCGTGTCGTAGTTGGCGGTCCGGGTGAAGGCTGCCGAGGCGAGCTTGCGACGCATGTCGTTCGAGGAGGTGCCGTCGTTCCGCCGGATGTCGTCGATCACTTCGTCGTATTGCTGGGGGGACGTGACGATGGTCACGAAGGCGTGGTTCTTGGCCGCCGATCTGATCATCGAGGGGCCGCCGATGTCGATCTGCTCGATGGCCTCGGCGTCGGTCACGTCTTCTCTGCGGATGGTCTGTTCGAACGGATAGAGGTTGATGCACACGAGTTGGATGGGCACGATGCCGTGCTCGTCCATGGCCTGGACGTGATCCTCCAGATCGGGACGACCCAGCAACGCTCCGTGCACGAGCGGGTGCAGGGTCTTGACCCGCCCGTCGAGCATCTCCGGGAACCCCGTGACTTCGTGGATCGGGGTGACATCAAGACCGGCTTCGGCCAGGGCCCGGGCCGTCCCTCCGGTGGAGATCAGTTCGATCCCCAGGCTGGCCAGGGAGCGGGCGAACGGCACCAGGTCGGTCTTGTCGCTGACCGACAGGAGTGCTCTTGCGATGGGGGTGGTAGGCATGGTGGGGATGATGGGCTGGGCGTGGGCAGTGGATCGATCAACGCATGGGGTCGAGGCAGATCAGGCGGCCGTCGTCGCCGACGGCAAGGAGCTTGCCGTCTTGCATGCTGGTGGCGGCGATCTCTTCGATGTTGGGGTACTGCTTCGAATGGATCGGTGTTCCCTGGGTCGCGGACACCGTTGCGAGGACCCGACTGGAGGGATCCCACGTCACCAGGGTGTCACCGTGGCGAGCCACGACGGTGCCGTTGTTGTCGGGGCAGATCCACTTGCGGTCACCGTCGAGCTTGTTGACGGGAAGTGCATCGAAGCAGGCCAGACCGAGTCCGGGGATCTGCTGATACACGTGATCGCCGATGAGGGTCGGAGGGTCGACCAGGGCGCTTTCGGTCAGGACCCGCCAGAGCGTGCGTCCGGTACGGATGTCGAAGGCTCTGAGATGCTGATCGATTCCCGCCACGTAGATGGCATGTTCGCTGGTGGCTGCCTTCGCGACGATGGAGTCGAGCAGTCTGGCGTTCCACATCTGGGTCGCAGTGTCGGTGTCGAAGGCCGATACCACGCCATCCGAGCTGGTCGTGCAGATGATGTTGCCGCTCATGACCGGAGGAAGTCGAAGCGATCCGGCGGCCTGGTAGGCCTTCCAGGCGAATCCGATTTTCCACGTCTGCCAGACGAGCTGGCCATTGCGTGCGCCGTAGATCAGATGATCACCACTGAGTACGCCAGGGGTGTTCGCAATCCACTGCAGTTCCTGATGGGCCTTGCCGAGGACGGCCGCCTTGGTCATCCCGGTGTTGCTGTCGAGGGTGACCAGCATGCTGTTGGTCAGCACGAGAACCAGTTCGTTCTCGGGCATGAAGGTGATCGAGTGCACGATCTCGAGCTTGTCGGCAACGCTGACGGACCAGATCCGACGCCCGTTGTCGGCCTGCAGGCAGATCAGGTCGTTGGTGACCGTGACGACGAAGATCCGATCGTCGTGGCTGGTGACCATGCTGACCTCTTTGGACGGCACGGGGAACTGCCAGTCGACCGTGTAGCCGAAGGATTCCGCGGCCGCGGGGCCGATCAGGTAGGACTGTTCGAGATGGTTTCGGATGGCCTCCTGGCGTTCCAGACGTTCCCTGGTGTCCTTTTCAGGGGGGGCGGCGGTGGTGACGGAAGCAGTGACCATCGCCAGCAGGCAGCAACCGGTCAGCATCCGGGCGAATCGGTGAAGGTGGCGGGCGTCGGATGCGATTCGTGGTCCGTGGAGCATGGTTCTGGAGCCGTTGATCTGGAGATCTGATGTGACGGTCCCCTCAAGCGGGTCCCTTCGGAGAATACGCCAGTATCCGCCCTTGCTGCTGGTGCGTCAAATAATCGATATGCTCTGGCCCGTGTTCACAGGTCTCATCCAGCATCTGGGGCGAGTCAGCCACCTCAAATCAACCGCCACGGCGGGTGAGGGGATGATTCGTCTGTCCGTCGAGGTGCCGGGAATGGCCCGTCCCGGTATTGGAGATTCCGTGGCCGTCAACGGGTGCTGCCTCACCGTTGCCTCCGAACCGCAGGAAAGCGAAGGGCATGTACGGGTGGATTTCGACGTGATTCCCCGCACGCTGGAGTTGACCGCACTGGGAGCGTTGCAGCCGGGTCGCCCGGTCAACGTGGAACCGGCGTTGCGTGTCGGTGATCAACTGGGCGGTCATCTGGTCCAGGGGCATGTCGATGGTGTCGGGACCGTGATGTCGGTCACGAAGGCCGGAGATGACGTCCGGATCTGGGTCCGGGTTCCCGGGGAACTCTCGTCGTTCCTCGTCGAACGGGGGTCCGTCACGGTCGATGGAGTCTCGCTGACGGTGACCGCCGTGGAAGGGGATCGTTTCTGCATCGCCTTGATCCCGGTGACCCGTCGAGACACGACGCTGGGGCAGCTGGTGGAGGGCATGACCGTGAACATCGAGTGCGACATGATCGCTCGGGTCGTCGCCAGGCTGCTCGAGGCACGAGGGCTCTGACGACGTTCACGCGGCCCGGCGGTCGATCATCCGCAGCGGGTCGACGGTCAGGCAGAGCATGGTGAGATCGTCGATGTCCTCGCCGGTCCGACGGTCTTCGTGGGCCTCGAGTTCGGCTTCGATGCGTTCGATGAACAATGCGGGTTCACCGGTCACGGACGCCGCACGCACGAGGTCCTCCACGGCTTCCGCGGCGGTTGTGCAGCGTGGACTTCGTCGGCACATCGAAACCTGCTCGATGCCGTCGCTGTACAAGACGACCCGGTCCGCGGGGGCGAGGGTCCATTCGGTATCCGGATAGGACTCGCCGGCGAACAGACCGAGCAGCGGCCCCTGCACGGGAAGTCGTTTCGAAGTGCCGTCGGGTCGGGAGACGATCGGAGTGGGATGGCCGGCCGCACCGACCCGCAGGCCATTGGTGCGGGAGTCGAAGACCGCGTAGATTGCGGTCGCGAATCGAGTCTCATCGCCGGCGGTCCGCACCAGCGACTCGTTCAGCAGACTCAGCATCCGGGACGGGGACCGGAGCAGGGACTGCTCTCCGCTCTGGTGGGCTTCGGTCAGGGTGCGCTGCAGGATCATCGAAAGCATTGCGGCGGGTACGCCGTGCCCGATCGAGTCGGCCACCACCATGGCGGTGCATCCGTCCGTGAGCTTGATGACCTGCGCCAGATCGCCGGAGACCTGTCCGGCCGGCTTCCACAGCGTGTTGATCGATCCGCCGGCAATCGATTGCAGGGGATGGGGGAGAGAACGCTTCTGCAGTTCGGAGGCACCCTTGAGTTCGTGGTGGAGTCGGTCGAGCTGTCGATCGAGCTGGTTGATCCGTTCCCTCGACTGACCTGATTCCTGGAGCAGTTCCGCAACCTCATCCTGCCGCTGGGTGATTCCGAACAGGATGCCGGCCAGAGCGTGCGTATCGACGATGCCCGGTACGAGGAGCATGCCGTGATCCGGGTACAGCCGGTCGAGTTCGGTCGCGTCTCCGAGCAGCACGGCCGGAAGCCCCATCTCGCTCAGTGCCAGCAGGCCGAAGATCGTTTCACCCGGGGGGGGAGCATGGCTGAGATCGACCAGCACGGCATCGGCATGTTCGATCAGCAGGGCGTCGAGGTTGCCATGGGACGCAACGGTGATTTCCGGTGCCGGTCCGGCCGGCCACGCCGCAGCGACGGCGGCCGCGAGGCGGGTGGCCTTCGGCAGGGTGTACTCTGCGGCGAGCAGACAGATGTGCGTTCGATGGTCCAGAGCCGTACTCCTCGGCCCCGGTCGGATCAGGGGCCAGACCGACTATCGGCCCGTCTTCGGAGCTCCTTGAGCCCTTCGAGATCGAGTTCCACTTTCTGATTCGGGGCCAGCGAGAGGGCCTCGATGGTGCCGTTCGGCACCTCGATCGCGAATCGGGCGGGACTGCTGCTCCAGTAGTGCTTCAGTCGGGCCTGGTACGCGAGTTCGGACTCGTCGTCGGCTCTCGGAGGCTCGGCCTTCATCCGGTGGATGGTGATGATGTAGCCCCGTCCGTCCAGATAGAGCAGGTCGATGTCCATGAGGCAGTTGGCCATCCAGAACGAACGAATCTGATTGTCGGGAAAGATGAACAGCATCCCCTCGCCGTCGGGAAGCGATGTGCGGCCCATCAGTCCCCGGGCGATGGCGGCTTCGTTCATCGCCAGTTCCATCCTCCACGGGCGACCGCCCAGCATGATCGTTTCATGCGTGCGCATGGCGGGGGCGTCGGTGCATCCCCAGGCCAGAGCGGCCACGATGAGCATCAGCAGCCGAGCAGCCATGCGTGGTCCTCCTCGGAGAAGGTGATGGGGGAACGGGACATCCGATCCAACTCGAAGGTCTGCAGGAAATCATGCATCGTCATCTCCCTCCGGGCTCCGCCGCATCCGCACCAGGAGGCCAGCAGTCCGATCACCCGTTCGGGGCTCGTGCCGCCATCGCGGTAGAAGGACAGGCGGGTGTCCCCGTGACGCTTGGCGAGCCGTCGGCCGTCCGGACCGACCACCAGCGGAAGATGCCACCATCGTGGCGGACTCGCTCCCAGGGCATTGTAGAGCAGCGTCTGACGTGCGGCGCTCTCGAGGAGATCGTCCCCCCGCACGACGTCGGTCACCTGCTGCCGAATGTCGTCGACCACGACGCTCAGCTGGTACGCCGGTGTACCCCGGCGGGTCCAGACCACGAAATCGCCGCCCGATGCGACGAGATCGACGCGCTGTCTTCCGGCGATCCGATCATCGATGTCGAGACCGGNAACATCCACGATCATGCGGTAGTTGTGGTCGTCCTCGTCGAACGCGACGGCCGTTCCCGCCTTCTCGGGTCGCGACGCGTGGGAGACGGTGGCGGTGCCGTCCTGGGGGGCGCTGGCGACGGCCTCGATCTCGCTGCGTGTCAGGGCGCACGGGTAGACGTGCCCATCGGTGCAGAGGGTCTGCATGGTCCGTCGGTAGGGATCGAGGTCGTGAGACTGGGTCAGGGGGTCGCCGTCCCAGTCCAGTCCCAGCCAATGCAGGAGATCGAGTGCTTCCGATGCGGCATCGGACTTGATTCTGGGTCCGTCGAGGTCTTCCATCCGCATGACGATCTTCCATCCGCGGCGGCGTGCCATCGCCCAGTTCACGACGAAGGTTCGCGCGTTGCCGAGGTGAAGCGCCCCGGTCGGTGACGGTGCGATGCGGGTCACACCCGGCGGATCGGGCTCAGAGGCGGGGNTGGAGGGGGAGATTGACATCATGGTTCGACCCGTGGATGGTATGGCAACAGCATCCGGTCAGGTGGCCGTTGACAGAGAGGTGGTCCGGCATGGACAAACTGAATGAGACCATGATCGAGCAGGCACTGGAAGCGGTCACNGATTGGTCGCTCAACGGCGAGTCGATCCAGCGTACCTTCACCCACGAGGATTTCATGGGATCCATGGCCTTCGTGCAGGCGGTGGCCGAGCTGGCCGAGGCCGCTCAGCATCATCCGGACATCCTGATCCGCTGGAACAAGGTGACGCTCACGCTGTCGACGCACGATGCGGGCGGTCTGACCGAACGCGACTTCCTGCTTGCCAAATCCATCGATCAGCTGGCCTGAGTCAGTCGGCATCCTTCAGCACTTCGCGGACCAGTGAAGCGCGGATCTCGAGCTCCTCCTCGTCGTTCAGCGTGCAGTTCACGTGCTGTCGCAGATGAGCGGGCTGGATCTGGATGAAGAGGTCGTCAAGCCGATGCAGTGGGACGTCGAGGCGGTCGAGGCATGCTCCGAGCCGGACCCGGCTGATGAGCTTCATTGCCTCCTCGACCTTGAGCAGTCGGGCGGATCGAAGGATGTTCAGCGCCCGGTGGACTCGGTCGTCCAGCAGGGTGGGATTTCGCTTCAACAGCACCTGCCGCGCGGATCGCTCGTAGTCGATGAGGGCCGGCATGATGCGCTCGGTGAAGATGTCGCGGATGTCCTCCTCCGTCGAGCCCAGCGTCACCTGATTGCTGATCTGGAAGATGTTTCCGAGGGATTCCGATCCTTCGCCGTAGTAGCCTCTCACCGCCAGATGGAGTTCCTTGGCGGCTCTGCGGACCTTGCCGAGTTCGTTGGTGATGCGAAGGCCCGGCAGATGGACCATGATGGAGAATCGAATGCCGGTGCCGACGTTGGTGGGGCAGACGGCCAGGTATCCCCATCGATCGCTGAAGGCGAAATCGAGCTGCTGTTCGAGTATCAGATCGGTCCCCCGAACCTGCTGGAAGGCGGCGTCGATGTCCGAACCACCGCGCAGGGCCTGGATCCGAAGATGNTCCTCCTCGTTGACCATGATGCTGAGTTGCTCGTCACCGGAGATCGCCACCCCGCGATGGAGGGTGCTTTCCGCAAGATTCTTCGAGATGAGATGACGTTCGACCAGCAGACTCCGGTCGTGGGCATTGATCTCGTCCAGATCGATCCAGATGATCTTGTTGGCCACGGAGGCGTTGAGCAGCACGTGCTGGGTGGAACGCACGATCTGGGCGCACTGGGTCTCGGATGCGCGGTTGAGAAACGGGTGGCCGGAGAGATTGCGGGCCAGCCGGACGCGGCTGCTGAGCACGACGTCCCGGTCCCGGGGCGATCCGTCATCACTCATCACGGTCACCTTCGGGTTCGGGCTCGACGTTGGTGGTGAGTTCGTTGAGGCGATCGCGTAGTTCCGCCGCCCGTTCGTACTGTTCGGCGGTGACGGCTGCGTCCAGCTCCCGCATCAGTTTGCGGGCCCGGATCTCGTTGTGGGACGGGGTGTGCATCTTGCGCGGGATTCGACCCACATGCTCGCGATGCCCGAACTGCGACTGTTCGATGAGCTGGCCCAGCTGGTCCTCGAACGCCCGGTAGCATTCGGGGCATCCGATCAGGTTGGCCTGCTTGATCTGTCCGAACGTCGAACCGCACCCGCCGCACCGCTGGTGCCCGGNNGCGTCTCCGCTCTTGTTTCCGATCACGAACTTCGACAGCATCTTGTTGACCGGCTGCTGTCCGGGGATGGCGATGCCGGCGGCCTGGGCGTGTTCCAGGCACAGGTGCACTTCCTTCTTCGTTCCACCCGAAATGGTGACTTCATGGACGACTGCCGGTTTGTTGCAGAGATCGCACTTCATGGGTTCATCCTAGGCATGCGGATGGTGTCAGGCCGAGGCGTGGCTGGTCAGCAGCGCAGCATGGATCCGGGCCGCATCCGTCAGGATACGGGCGGTGCTCTCCAGTGATTGCATGGTGCTGGCGTCACTTCGTCCCGTGGAGGGATCGGGGTGGCATTCGATGAAGAGGGCGTGGACCCCGGCCGCCACGGCGGCGCGGGCGAGCAGATCCGCGCGGTCGGGACGGCCCGCCGTCTGATCCGCACCCGCACCGGGCAGCTGCGTCGAGTGGGTCACATCGAAGCAGACCGGGGCTCCGAGTTCCATCATGTCGCCAAGACCGATGAAGTCGTTGACCAGCCGGTGGTAGCCGAAGAAGGTGCCACGTTCGGTGAGCATGGATCCGGAGGCCTTGCAGGCCTCCAACTTGTCCAGGACGTGCTTCATCTCGGCGGGGGACATGAACTGTCCCTTCTTGACGTTGACCGGCTTGCCGGTTTCGGCGCACGCCTGCAGGAGATCCGTCTGGCGACACAGGAACGCCGGGACCTGGAGCAGATCGATGGTCGACGAGGCTGCCTCGGCCTGATCCGGTGCGTGGATGTCGGTGGTGAGTGGAAGCTCAAATTCCTCACCCAGTGCGGCCATCGTGTCCAGGCCCTCGGCCATGCCCGGTCCGCGGTGGGAACGCATGCTGGTGCGATTGGCCTTGTCGAAGCTTGCCTTGAAGATCAGGGGCAGCCCCAGATCCTGACAGCATTGCTTGAGAAATCCCGCGATGCGTCGGTTGGTGTCGTCATCCTCGAGCACGCAGGGGCCGGCAAGCACCGTCAGGGGCTGTCCAGGGCCGATTTGGATGTCGTCGATGGTCAGGTGGGNGGCCATTCGTACAGGGTACAGCCTGCCGAAGGGGTTGGAAACGTCGATTTGCCCGCAGATTCGGGAATCCTGTTTCCACCCGATCCGAACCGTTCCATTCTGCGTATAGATCTTCGTCCTTCGTCTTCAGGTCGGCTCCCGACCGGTCGATGGGGAGAAAGACGGCCCGATCCAGGTTGACCGGGCCAACGGTGCGATTTGAACTGGAGATCGGCATGGCACAGCTGCCCCGCGAACCGGAAGCCTTCTGCGAACATGTACTGCGCGTCATCCGCAAGCAGATCCGCGATCGTGAGGTCGAGTTGCTGGGGCCGATGGATCTGAGCATCGGGGGCCGTCATCTGGATCTCAACAATNTCTACCGCATGGTCATCTGCGATCCGGAACGAGGTGCCGAAGTCGTGGACGACTTCATCGGCCGTCTGCTCGACGGCGATTCCATCGCCCAGGCTCCGCTGCCCCTGTCCCTGGCCCGCACCCGGATCATGCCCCGCATCCAGCCGCAGTCGATCTTCGATCATCTCGATCGTGAACAGGTCGCCCACCTTCCGTTCGTCAACGACACCGTCATCGTCTACGTGATCGACATGCCGCGGCTGACCGTGAGCATCACCATCGAGCAGATCGTCCGTTGGGGAATCACCATCAACGAACTCGACGAGTACGCACGTGAGAACCTGGCCCGGTACGCACCGGATCTGAAGGTGCAGCTCGTCGATTCGGAGGACGGCGGTCGGGCGGCGATCTTCTCGGCGCACGACGGCTACGACGCAGCCCGGCTCCTCATGGGCTCGCTCCACGGCCGGCTCGCGCCGGAGCTCAAGGGCGACTTCTACGTGGCGGCTCCCGCCCGCGACATGTTCGTGGCGATGTCCTACGAGCCGCACGGGTTCGTCGATCGTCTTCGACGCAAGGTGCAGCGGGACTTCAAGCGGCTTCCGTACCCCATCACCACCGATCTCTTCGTGGTGACCCGTGATGGCGTGGCCGGAACCATGAACGCGGCCTGAGTCGGGACACGACCGGCGGTGGTTGCGATACCCTGTGGGATCACCGCGATGATTCTCCTGATCGACAACTACGACTCGTTCACCTGGAACCTCGTGCAGTGCATGGGGGTGCTGCGGCCCGATGTCCGGATCGAAGTGGTGCGCAACGATCGAATCGATGTCGACGGTGCGATCGCACTCGATCCGACCCATCTCGTGCTTTCCCCCGGTCCCTGCACACCGACGGAGACCGGTATCTGCCCCGATCTCATCCGGGCCTTCGCGGGACGCGTTCCGATGCTCGGAGTGTGCCTGGGGCACCAGACGATCGGCGACGTGCACGGGATGGTCGTCAAGCGGCACGGCACTCCGATGCACGGCAAGACGTCCGAGATCAGGCACGACGGTCGTGGCCTCTTCGAGGGGTTGCCCGACCCGTTCATCGCCACCCGCTACCACTCCCTNATCGTCGATCGAAGTACCGTCTCTCCGGAGTTCGAGATCAGCGCCTGGACCGAAGCGGGTGACGTCATGGGATTGCGATGGCGTGCCGCCCCCGGACAGGCCCCCATGGATGGCGTCCAGTTCCATCCGGAGAGCTTCCTTTCCGATCACGGACCGGCACTGCTTGCGAACTTCCTCGGAGTTTCCCGACCGGAGGCGGGCCATGTAGGATGCAGGCACCATGTCTGACGCCGCCACGACCCGCTCCATGATCCGATCCATCGACGACCAGGCCATCGTCCTGGCGCCGTCCTCGAGTTCGTACGAGTTGGCACTGGTTCCCCTCGCCCCGATCGAGGCGGAGCCGGGCCAGCGGATCAGAGGTCGAATCGAGGCCGAGGCCCTGAAGATTCATCCCGCGGTCGGGGGAGGCATCTTCATCGAGCCTCTGTCCGGTCAGCCGCGGATCGTGGCGGGTCGGGTGATCGAGGTCGATCGCGACGAGCGTCGGGTGCTGCTCAAGTCGGTGGTGCCCATCACGCTCCACCTGTCCAGGGACCTGGACCTTGATCAGTGCGCGGAGGGGCATTTCATCAACTGCCATGTCCGCTCGGGCGCCACCTTCACCCCGGAAGGCTGAAGACCTACTGGGTCGGCTTCAATCCCTTGACGAACTCCACATAGGCCAGGCGGTTGGCGTCGACCGTGTCTTCGGGGCCGATGAGCTTGAGGAACACCGAGCCGACCGGAGCCTCCACCATCGAGACCAGCATCAGCTGGTCGGCCTTGTGCCACGCACCGCCCATTCCCATGTACTCGCCCTTGATCTCCACCAGGGTGACGGGCATGGTGCCGACCGTGAAGGTCTCGACCTTGGCCTTGGCGGGCCCGCCGTCGACGGATCTGAACTGGGACGTCCAGCGCCGGATGTTCGCCTCGGGCGTGTTGCCGGGAGCTTCGGGAAAATGGGTGACGGTGAGTTCCGCCGGTTCGGTGCCGTTGGCGCCGGGCACGAGGTAGTTCGCCTTCCGCATGCTTCGCTTGGGTGGCTGCCAGAGCCAGGTGATCGGCTTGGTGGTCTCGAGTCCGAGGAACACGGCGGAGGTGGGATCCTCCGGTTCGGTGGTGCTGGGGGAGGTGTCGATGGTCCGGGTGATTTCGAGACTGTCCAGCAGGGAGTTGGGGGCTGGCGCGTTCTCGACCGTCGGGGGCGGGGCCGTCGGAGCGACCGGAGCGGGATCGTCGCACCCGCTCAGGTGNGGCANAAGGCAGCAGACGGACAGGATGGCGATGGGTCGGATATGCATGGTGTGTTCTAATCCTGAGCCTTGTTCTTTTCGACAAGACGGACGTCGCTGATTGAAAGTGAATCGTCGATCGCCTTCGTCATGTCCCAGAGTGTGAGTGCAGCGCCGGTCACGGCTGACAACGCCTCCATTTCGATTCCGGTGCGGGCGACGACCGTCGCGGTGGTCCGGATGCGAATGGCCGTGTCGCCATCCCGTCGGAACTCCACGGAGGCATGCTCGATCGGTACCGGGTGGCAGAGGGGGATGGTGCGTGCGCAGTCCTTGGCGGCCTGGATTCCGGCCAGCCTGGCCACGGCCAGTGCCTCCCCCTTGGGCAGATCGCCCTGCATGATTCGATCGATGGTCGAGGCTTTCGCGTTGAAGCGACCTTCCGCGACGGCCTCACGGCGAANCGCCGGCTTGCCGGACACGTCGACCATGCCGGCCCGCCCCTGTGCGTCGAGATGTGTCAGAGGTGCTTCGCTCATGGCTGTTCCGATGAGGCATCGTAGACCACTTCGCCGGCGGAAATGGTCAGATGCGGCGAAGGACGTTCATTGTCCCACAGTTCGGCGAGGGGGTCCCCGTTCCATCGGACGCAGTCGCCGTGGGCACCGGGTCGCAATACTCCGCCGTCGGTGAACCGGCAGCATTCCGCGGCATCACGTGTGTATGCCACCAGGGCTTCCTCGACGGAAATCGTCTGTTCGGGATGAAACGGGGTGTCGTCGATGGTCAGACCGGTCGTGGCGGAGTGGATTCCGGCCATGGGATCGCAGGTGACGATGGGCCAGTCCGAGCCGAAGGCGAACCGTGCTCCCGCGTCACGAAGGGACCGGAACGGAGCCAGCCATCCTGCACGCTCCGCTCCCAGGGCGGCGGTGGCGGATCTGGCGTCATCGGCCCGGTGCAGTGGTTGCATGCTGAACCAGACCCCCCTGCATCGTGCAAGGTCATCCGGATCCACCACTTCACCGTGTTCCAGCGTGACGCGTCCCGATTGGGACCGCTCATGAAGGTCAAGCACCAGTCCGACCGCCTCGTCGCCGATGGCATGGGCGGCGGCGTCGAGTCCGGCGGAATGGACCGAATCGAGCCAGGGGAGCAGTTGCTGCTCAAGGGCCAGTTCGACCAGCATCCCGCGGTCGCCCGGACGATCGGCCCAGTCGTCGCGAAGCCGGGCGGAGCGTGATCCGATCGTGCCGTCGATGAACGTCTTGCAGCCCGAGATGAACAGGTGTTCGTCATGATCGAAGGACGGTATCCACGCCAGGTCGAGGGGCAGTTCACGATCGAGCAGGACCACCGAGCAGCGGAGGGTGAGATCGGATTGCAGAGGGACGTAGACAGAGTGGAGGTCCCTGGCGTACTCCATCGTTCGCACCCCGGTGAGTCCCATGCGGTGGGCGTGCCGCTGGGCCTCGAGGAGGTGGGCACGCCGCCGCTCGATCGAAGGGGCGGGGATGTTCGACTGGACATACTTCCACGCGGCGTTCTCGAGCAACAGACCGGTGGCGGTGCCGTTTCCGCAACGCACGTGCCGTCCTCCCTCCGATTCGAGCGTGGCGTCGTCCGGAAGGTCGCAGATGCGAAGCACGGGTTCATTCACCAGAGCGGCGTGCCAGTCCATTCTCCAGCACACGACCGGCCGGTCGCCCGCTCCACGCAGCCACTCGTCGGTGGGAAGTTGGCCACCCCAATTGTCCTGCGACCAGCCGTGGGCGAGCAGCCATGCGTCCGGCGGCAGCGTGGGCAGGGCGCCCTCGATGCGGGCTTCGAACTCCGCACGGGATGTCACGGTGGAAAGGTCGAGGGTTTCGAGCGATGAGCCGCCCAGCAGCAGATGCAGGTGGGCGTCGATCAGACCCGGGGTCACCACATCGCCCCGGCAGTCGATCGATTGGATATCGCCGGCGGGGGCGTCGAGGGCGGCGACGCGACCGTTTCGGATCAGCATGGACTTCGCAACCGGGTGTGCGGGATCACCCGTCCAGATGCGGGCGTTGGCGAGATGGAGATCCCTCATGCGACCGACTCCCGTACGGCGTGACAGAACTCGCGGATCAGTGCCGGTTCCTTGGTGCCCGGTGTCGATTCCACTCCGCTGCTCACATCCACGCCCCACGGACGCAGAACCCGTATCGATTCGCCAACCGTATCCGGACCGAGACCACCCGCGAGGACGATGGGGGTCCGAAGACGGTCACGAATTTCGAGGAAGGCGGCATGGTCGAACCGTTGGCCGCTCCCCGGCCGTTCGTTGTCCACGAGCAGTCGGTCGATTCCGTCCGCGGCATCCCAGCGCAGCAGCGACGGTCCGTCGAACGGGACGGCGCGGATCACCGGTCCACTGATCCTGCGCACCAGATCCTCGTCCTCGTTTCCGTGCAGTTGGGTCCAACGCGGCTGCCATGGCTGGAGGTCCGAGTCGAACCCGCCATCGACGAAGACGCCCACCGCTTCGACATGATCGGGCAGCAGCTCCGCGATCCGCACCGCGTCCCGGTGGCTGATCGTTCGTGGTGATCCCGGTGCCAGCACGAAGCCGATGGCATCCGCGCCCGATTCGACGGCGGTCATCGCGGTTTCGGGGTCGCGAATGCCGCAGATCTTGATGCGGGGGGCGGCGTCGTCCGTTCGGTTCCAATTCTGAGTCATGGGTTCGGTTCCGAGGTCGTTCCGCCCAGTTCGGCCAGCAGTGCATTGGCCAGGGAACGATGGCCGTCATCATCCAGCTTCGACACGACGTCGTCCAGCAGCGCCCTGGCCTCGCCGGGTCGATCGAGGATTCTGGTGTAGAGCAGGCCCAGAATCAGCGTGACCTCGTGGTTCTGCGGGGAGCGGGGATAGTGCTCGAGGAATCGTTCGTAGGCGGCAGCCGCGACGGCCCGATCCCCTTCGGCGTAGAGCCGGTTCGCAAGGTCCAGCTGGGGCTGCTCGGAGAGGACGGCATCCGGATCGATCCCGAGCAGATCCCGATAGGCCACGCCGGCTTCATCGAACTGGCCTCGTCGAATCAGGCCGTGGATCCTGGCTCGTGCATCGCCAATGGAACGGCGTCGTGCCTGTTCCTGTGGACTCAGTTTCACGACCGGCGGGGATGTGGGCGTTGCGGTCGTGTCCCAGGTTCCGGAGGGATGTTGCCGGATCGTCCTTCGGAATGCGGCCCGTCGCCGGGCCTGCCTCCAGAGGTAGACCATGTCGAAGTCGTCCGACTTGAGCAGGCCGATGCCAAGCAGCAGGACGGCCAGCAGGAATCCGTAGAGATAGCCTGCGATGTGGGCTACGTACGCCGTGGTGGAGCCGCTGGGGGCCACCCAGCCCACGAAGTCGATCAGGACGTAGAACCCCACGACCCACAGGCTTCCGATCTCGAACACTCCGATCATGATGAACAGCAGCAGGACACGAATGCGACTGCGGGGGAAGAGGGCGATGAAGCCGCCGATCAGGGCGCACACCGATCCGCTGGCTCCGATGACGGGAGCGGCGGTCTCCATCATGTGGGCGATGCCCGCGATGCAGCCTCCGATCAGATAGAAGCCCAGGAAGCTTGCGTGGCCGAGCCGGTCCTCGAGGGACGTGCCGAAGATCCACAGCCCGATCATGTTGAAGACCAGATGGAGGATGTCCGAGGGATTGTGGGCGAACTGGTAGGTGAGCAGATTCCACCAGTGGAATTCACCCNTGGAGAGCATCATCCAGTTCGTCAGGGTCTCGAAGGACACTCCCCCGAACACGTCCCCGGCGAGTCCCGCCAGGTAGATCAGCATGTTGAGGACGATCAGGATCTCCACGACGCGGGGGCGTCGTTTCGTGGGACGATCTGTTCCGATGGGTATGAACACGCTTCACCAGTGTAGGAGGTGGCTGGCAGGGAGGCCTTCCCGGCTGTGGATTGAAAGAGTGATGCAGGTGTTCTACTATGAGGTGCTCTGCCCCGTGGTGGGTCCGGGTCGTGCCTGCGAGGCCGGCTCGGCGTGTTTCCAGGTGGAAAGCGGGGCGGTGTGGCAGTTCAGCTAGGAGACAGTGGCATTCATCGTGCCGCTGGTATGGAAGAGATGGCCGAGGCAGCAGCGACGATGCACATGGACAAGGGGCTCGATCACACCATCATCGGTGAATCGACGAAATCCTTCATCGATGGTCAGAACGGGGTTCTGGAATACCTCGGAATCGACATCGACGACCTCGCCCGCAATTCGACCTTCGAGGAGGTCGTCTTCCTCCTGTGGAACGACCGCCTTCCCAGCGAATCAGAACTTGAATCGCTGAAGAGCGAGCTGCGGGCCGAATACGAACTCGGCTCCGAGCTGCTCGGGATGCTTCGGCTGGNTCCCGCCGACGCCTCGCCGATGCACATGCTGCGAACCATGGTCTCGGCCATGGGGACGATGGATGCCGAGTGCGACGATCAGACGTTCGAGAGCGAGCGGCGGAAGGCCATCAAGGTCCTGGCCAAGACCCCGGCGATCATCGCGGCGTTCTCCCGGCTGCGCAAGGGGGAGGAGCCCGTGGATCCGCGTCCCGATCTCGACATCGCAACCAACTTCCTCTGGATGCTCAACAACGAGATGCCCGGAGCAGCCAGTGCACGAGCCATCGACGTGAGCCTCGTGCTCCATGCGGACCACGGCATCAATGCCTCGACCTTCGCGGCGATGGTCACCATCGCGACGCAGAGCGACATGTATTCGGCGCTGACGTCGGCCATCGGAACCCTGCGGGGTCCTCTGCACGGGGGTGCCAACGAGCGAGTGATGCGGATGCTCCAGGAGATCGGCGATCTGGATGCCGTGGATGCCTTCGTCCAGGAATCCCTGGCGACCAAGCGAAAGATCATGGGATTCGGCCATCGGGTCTACAAGGCTCTCGATCCTCGGGCCAAGTATCTCCGTACCTTCGCCAAGCAGATCGCGGACGAGACCGGGAATCATCAGCTCTACGAGATGAGTACGAGGATCCAGGACATCATGGAGCGTGAGGTCGGTGCCAAGGGGATCTACCCGAACGTGGACTTCTATTCCGCGACCACCTACTACTCACTCGGACTGGAAATCGATCTGTTCACCCCGGTGTTCGCCCTGAGCCGCAACGCCGGCTGGGCCGCCCACGTGCTCGAACAGCATCAGGACAACCGGCTCATTCGACCGCGGTGCCAGTACACCGGTCCGCACGGGGTCGCCTACACTCCGATCCAGGATCGCTGAAGCGCTACTGCGGGTACATCAGGATCCGGTCGTGGACGATCATCACGACGTCGTGGGCGCCGTCACCGGTCAGATCCGTGATCATCACCTGGGTGGGCTGGTATTCGCGCCCTTCGCCCCGGCTGAACAGCTTTGATTCGTAGATCTTGAAGTTGGTGACGTGCAGCATGTCGCCGTTGCCGTCGAAGGTGAAGATCTCGAACATCTGCTCCCCGGCATCCAGCGACGCCATGTCGGTGAAGCCGTCGGCATTCATGTCGCCGACCGCAAGGTCGTAGTGCAGCCTGCGTTCCTCGTCCGTCCTCCAGGCGGCGACCTCCTCGAGGGATCGTCGCTGGCCACCGAGGCGGATGACGGCGAATCCGTCCTGGCCGATCGCCAGGATGCTTTCCTGGTCGTCGCCGGTGAATCGGCCGCCGTAGATGGCGCCGAGCGTGAAGCCCCGGACATTCAGCGCTTCGCTTTCGTTCCATCGTCCTTCGGAGTCCGCCTCGAACACCACCAGGCGGTTGTTGGTCTTGTCGGCTGCGATGATGCGTCGTCCGAGCGTGGTGAGCGACACGAGGCTGGCGTCCGGATCATCCGTGTTGATCTGCTTGACGACCTGCCAGCCGGGGCTGCTGCCGTCGGAGGGCTCGGCCTCGTACCGCACGGCACGGACGAAGTTCTTGTCGGCGATCAGGAGCTCCTCGCTTCCACTGGCGTCGATGTCGAAGGTGGTGGTGTTCTCCGAGGCGGCCTTGGCCACGAGCCCGAACTGCCCCATGTCGGCCTTTTCCCGCTTGGCGAAGGTCGGTGACGCCTCCTCGCCCATCACGACTTCGTCGTCCGCTTCCTCGACGGGCAGTGCCTGCAGCATGATCATGGGCTTGTCCCGCGTGAACAGCAGGAGGTCGGTATGACCGTCCTGATCGGCATCGACCGGCATGACCGTGTCGGGAGCACGGCTCATGGAACCGAGTTCGACGGATTCGCTGGTGCCGTCCATCTGGATCAGGTCGATCAGATAGTCCCGCTTGTCGGCGGCGATGACCGCGAGTCGGGGGCCCTGTTCGAGCTGGACGAGATTCATCGAGACCGGGGTATGGCCTTCGGTGATGGACATCGGGCGGGGGAATGCAATCTCCGAGCCCTGCATCGTGGATCGTCCGACGACGCCCTCGTCCTCGGACAGGACGAAGATCTCCGCCTGCTCGTCACCGTCGGTATCCGCCGCGGCGATGTAGCCCACGTCGGACAACGTGGGAAACGATTCCCCGGATGCAAGTCCGTGTCCCTGCTCCTGCCGGTAGACCACGATTGCATTGGCCCGGGTGTCCGTCGCCACCAGGTCCTCGAGCCCGTCGCCGTTGAGGTCGACCACGGTCTGGGCCCGGTCCCGGTTTCCGGGGTCCTCGAAGCTGTGGACGACGAAGGAGGCGTCCCGGTTGCCCGAGTTCTCGACCTCCTCGCTGTCGAGCTTGTAGATCACGACCCGCTTGGATGCCCGTTCGATGACGGCGATCCGCGCGGCAGCCTCGTCGGGAAGCTGTACGGCTTCGAAAACCGTGATCGGCGGCATCTCGAAGATGACCTGCGCGCCCAGCATACGCTCGCCGTCCTGCTCCTGGCCGAACCAGATCCGCACCGGTGCGGCGTCGTCCGGAATGACGCCCGCGATGTCGATGGTTCCATCGCCGTCGTAGTCCGCAGGAACCAGTCCCTTGACCTTCTGCCCTGCGGCGAGGGTGACGGGCTTGCCGAGGTCGTCGCCCTCCAGCGGCCAGACGGTGACGTTGCCGTCGACGATGCTGACGAGGTCCGGGCCGTCGTTGCCCAGGACGTCCGCGATGGCGAACGAGGCGGGCCCGGCCTCCAGCTGGCGGATCTTGTGGATGCGTCCCTTCTTGAACTGCTCGTTCGACTCCTGCATCAGGAACACGATGCGGCNACGACTGGCGTAGAGAATGTCCAGATCGCCGTCGCCGTCGGCATCGAGCGTGCGCATGGCGCTGCCGTAGTCGGCCAGCGGAATGTTCTCCCGTCGGTACCTCCAGTGGTCCGGCAGTTCATTGGTCCGCTTGGGGGCGTCGACCTCGCCGGGGACGGGGTCCTGCTTCTGGTAGAGGACGTCGATGCGTGAATCGCTGTTGTTCAGGACCAGNAGGTCCTCGAGGCCGTCNCCGTTGAGATCGGCCGCCGNCATGGGNCCGGGNTCGTCGCCGATCTTGATGACGTCGACNCCNGTGAATCCGAAGTAGTCGGGCAGGCTGTTGTCCTGGCCGGAGACGCTGCCGTACAGCAGCGGGATCGAGACGGTGGCGAGGAGCTGATTGAGCCGGGTCGGACGCATGGTGATTCTCCTGATTCGACGGCGTGAGGGACAGGCCATGGTAGCCTCCCCGGCCCGATCCGAGGAGGGGGGGCGGGGGTACGCCC
This sequence comes from Phycisphaerae bacterium, assembly GCA_002591705.1. Next base: position 8,093 of record PAAB01000007.1, on the reverse strand, counting down.
AGAGCCTATACTGGGGCACCCTCGTCTCGAGGTTGGCAAGGAGAAGTCCCGCATGAAGATCTCGCACGTTTCCGCGCTGTGCACCCTGCTGCTCGTCGCCCCGCTGGCAGCCGATGTCGTCGTCCTCAACGATGGAAAGCGGCTCGAAGGCGTTCTGCTCAAGCAGAACGACACCACGCTCTGGCTGGACATCGGCCCCATGGTCATCGAGCTCGACAACAACGATGTCAAGGAGGTTGAAGAGACGGGAAGCGACGAGGTCACCGTCGTGCGGGACGATCTCTACCACACGGCCCAGAACCCCCGTGAGCTCAGCTCGAAGCTGCAGGCCGAGCGGGTGATGTCCAGTGTCATCAAGGTGCAGACTCCCGGTGGCCTGGGATCCGGCGTGGTGATCAATGAGGACGGTTTCGCCATCACGAACGCCCACGTCATCCAGGGAGAGCAGGATCTGCGGGCGATCATCTGGGTTCCGCAGCCCGACGGGACGCGCAAGCGGACGACCGTCGAGGACGTCGAGATCGTCGCCGTGAACAATCATCTGGATCTTGCTTTGCTGAAGATGAACCATCCCCGCGACGATGCATTCCCGTATTCGGCCATCGAATCCTACGAGGGCATCATGGTGGGGCAGCCGGTCTTTGCAATCGGCAATCCGCTCAACATGGAGCAGACCATGACCGAGGGCGTCATCTCGACGACCCAGCGGAACTTCGACGGTCTTTCCTACATCCAGACGGACACGCCGATCAATCCGGGCAACTCGGGCGGTCCGCTGTTCAACACCAAGGGCGAAGTCATCGGTATCACCAACATGGGGATTCCCTCCGGTGACAACCTCGGATTCGCCATCCCGGCCCGCTACGTCAAGGACTTCATTCGAAACCGCGAGGCGTTCGCGTACGACGAGATGAATCCCAACGCCGGCCACAACTACCAGAAGCCTCCGACACGCCAGAAGGACGGGGTCGCCCCGGATCTTCGTCCGTGATCCCCTTCGTTTCAACGAGAAGGAACCTCAACGTGTTCAAGACACCCATCGCCGCTTTCGCACTCTCCTGCCTTCCCGCCATGGCGTCGGCAGCGGACATCTCCATCGAGCAGTTCGCTCCCCAGTCCTCGGTGCTGGTCTTCAGTCACCCGGGTGCGGAACAGATCATCCAGCGGCTCGATGGCAGCCCCATGATGAAGATGCTCAGCGGGGAAGGCGAAATGTCCGAGATGGAGTTCATGGATCTCGACGAGGTCCTCGACCGGGGGGCNGGGCCGATGGCCGACGCCATCCGCAAGATGAAGGACGACGGCGATCTGCTCGAGAACTTCGCCAAGATCCGCATGGGCGTCGCACTCTACGCCAGCGAGGATGCGGAGACCGGTGGCGTGCTGCCGCACTCCCTGATGTTTATGGACTTCAGCAGCCAGGGCGACGAGGTGCGCGAGGCGATCCGCAGCATGGTGGAGGATGCCGGCAGGGACGGTGGGGAGTTGATGGATGTGGCCGGCCGGGAGTGCCTCGTCATGTCACCTGAAGAACCCGAGATGCCGCAGGGAGGCGGGTTCCAGATGGGACCGGATCTGTCCGCACTGCAGTCGATGGACACCTACATCTGCCTCGATGAGGAGCAGCACGTCCTGCTGGTGACCACGTCGGTGTCCGGCATGGNGCGGGCCGTGGAAGCGCTGGAAGGCGAGTCCGTGTCCGATCCGCTCGCCGACTCGGACGTCTGGAAGGGCGTGAATGCGATGATCGGCGAAGGCGGTCCCTCCGTGGTCTTGATGACCGCACACCTGGGGGACATGGTGTCCGCATTCGACTCCTCCGGCATGATGGGCTTCATGGGCGGCACGCTGGTGGCCGCAACCGGCAAGATCGACGCGATCGGAGTCCGCTTCGATGCCGGTGCCGCACCCTCGCTGGTCAATGCCCACGCCGCGATCTACATGCCCGACGGCAAGTCGGGCATCATCGAACTGATCTCGAAGAACACGGATCGAGAGCCCATTCCCGCTCTTCTGGAAACCGAGATCTACGGGATGTCGAGGTACAACTTCGATTTCAACGGGATCCTGGATTGGATCAAGGGTGTCATCCGCTCGAACCCGTTCATCCAGGCCCAGGGCATGCAGGCGATCCAGCAGATCGAACCAACGCTGGCGGCGATGTTCGACAGCATGGACGGCACGATGATCGGGCTGACGTCGATCAGTCGCCCGATCAAAATGGACAGCGTGATTTCGATCACGGCGATGCAGTCGAGCGATACCCAGAAGTTCAACGATGCCTTCACCATGTTCGCCGGGGACATGGGCATGGTGCAGGGGGATTTCCAGGGACACACCATCTACACCCTCGACAATGCCGGCATGGGCATGCCGTCGATGCCGGGCATGTTCTCCGGTGCGGGGACCGACGACATGGCCGTGGCCATGGGTGGCGACTATGTGATGATGGGCAACCGATCGGGAATCGAGGAGGCTCTTCGTCGGGTGGGGGAACGGGGGGAGCTCGCACTGACTCCGAATCTCGAGGCCGCGCTCTCGACCCTGCCGGACCGTCCCCTCAGCGGATGGTCCGTCCAGGACGTCTTCAGGCTCCTGAACGATACGATGGAGGTCGACGAACTCCAGATGAAGCAGTCGTTGAAGGAGCTGGCGGAAGACGATCCGGAGCTCGCCGAGGAGATTCGCGCCGAGATGATGGAGGAGCGGGCGGGCATCACCGATCTGTACGCCGAGATGGCCCAGCGGCTCGGAGGCTACAGTCTGGCCATGTGGTCGACGGACAACGGCATGCGAATGCAGTTCTCGCTGCTCGAGGTGATGTCGGACGAGGAGTGAGCCGACTCAGGTCCAACCCAGNTTGAGGAACAGGACGCCGAAGATCATGTCGGCGACGATGATCAGGACNACCGTCTGCACCACGGTGTCCGTGGTCGCCTTGCCGACGCCCGCGGCCCCACCGGTCACCTTGAGTCCGTTGTAGCAGGCGATCGCGCTCAGCAGNGTNCCGAAGGTCGCNGCCTTGAGGAGCCCGGTCAGGAANTCGGACATTCTCAGCTGATCGATGGTGTTGCTGATGTAGACCTCCTGGGGAACGTCCAGGAAGTTCACGGTGATCAGCCCGGAGGCGAAGACGGCCATCACGTCTCCGAGAATCGTCAGCAGGAAGAGACTGATGACGGTTGCGATGACCCGGGGNACCACCAGGAAGCGGACGGGATTCAGGGCATGGGTCTCGAGCGCTTCGATCTCCTCGCCGACGACCATGGTGCCGATCTCGGCTGCGATGGCTGCCCCGGCGAATCCGGTCAGGACGATGGCGGCGATCAGAGGCCCCATCTCTCTGAAGACGCCGACCGCCACGATGTTCGCGATCATGTTCTGCTGCCCCAGCTCGGCCAGGGGGGGCTGCATGGAGATGGCCAGAATCAGTCCGATGCAGCCCGAGACGAGCAGGATGATTCCGATTGACTTCACCCCGACACGCACCAGCTGGCTGACGATGGCATCGCGTCNGATCCGGACCTCCGGTCGACTCATCCCGCGGGCGATCCAGGTGAAGACCTCCGCGAGGAGCAGCCACAGGCCGCCGAAGAGTGCGAAGACGCCGTTCCACATGCCGCCCCAGCGATCAAGCACCCGCAGGAGTGTGGAGGGTCGTGGTTCGTGGGCCGCTTCGGGCATCGGTGGCATCTGCCTCAGTGGTTGATGGCTTCGTCGAGGGTGGGAACGATGTCGAAGACGCCGTCGAGCCGGGCGATCTGGAAGACGGACAGGACCCGTTCGTGCAGCTCGCACAACAGCAGCGTGGTACCGGACCGCCTAGACATCTGCAGGCATTCGACGAGGGTCGCCACGCCGGATGAATCCATGTACTGGACGCTGCTGAGGTCGATGATCAGCCTGTCCGCGCTGGATTCGTGCGCCGCCTGGAGGGCGGTCCGGAGAATCGAAGACGTGGAGAGATCGATGTCCGCATCCGGACGGACGATCGTGGCTCCATCCCGCTGTTCCGTGTTCACTTGCATGGTTCTGGTTCCCCTGCGTCGACCGGTGTTCCGGTGCCCGGCAGTCTCTTGTGCATCCGGATTCGCATTCCGCCGCCNTCGCGGTGCTCGTAGACGACGTCTTCCATGATCTCGTTGATCAGGTGCACGCCGAGACCCCCCGGACGGACATCGTCCAGTTCACGAGATCGTATGGTATCGAGATCGACCTGCCGGGCATCGTCCTCGATCACGATTTCCAGGCGGCCCGAATCGCCCCGTTCGTGGATCGAAAGGCGGATCCGTCCGTCGGGTCGTGAATCGTAGCCGTGCCGGATGATGTTGCAGAGGGCCTCGTCGACGGCCAGGCAGATCTGGCTGCACGCCCCGGGGTCGTAGCCGAGCCGTCCGCACAGCGTGTCGACCATGGTGCGGATGACGGCGAGGTAGCCGGGCCGGCTGAAGAACTCGAGCTGGAGTTCGGGATCCCGATCGTGGAGACTGTCCATCACGCCTGCATGGTACAGGCCGCAGGCCGAGAGGGGGTCATTCCCACTCGATGGTGGCGGGCGGCTTCGAGGAGATGTCGTAGACGACCCGATTGACTCCGGGGACCTCGTTGATGATCCGGTTGCTCACGATCGCAAGCACGTCGTAGGGAATTCTGGCCCAATCGGCGGTCATGAAGTCGGACGTCTCGACCGCCCGCACCGCGACCACGGATTCGTAGGTGCGGCCGTCGCCCATCACGCCCACGCTCTGCACCGGCAGCAGGACGGTGAACACCTGATCGGTGCTGCGGTAGAGATTGTGGGCGACGATCTCTTCGAGGAGGATCTCGTCGCATTCGCGGAGCAGGTCGAGCTTGTCCCGCTCGACGGTCCCGAGGCAGCGCACGGCCAGTCCGGGGCCCGGGAACGGGTGTCGCCAGACGATGTGCGGAGGCAGTCCGAGGACCTCTCCGAGGGCACGGACTTCATCCTTGAAGAGATCGCGAAGCGGCTCCACGAGTTCGAACTCGAGATCATCTGGCAGTCCGCCGACGTTGTGGTGCAACTTGATGTTCGCGGCCTGTCCGGCGTAGCCGTGGCCGGATTCGATCACGTCGGGGTAGAGGGTTCCCTNGGCCAGGAACTTGAAGTCGCCACCCCCTTCGCCGGCGACGGACGCCGCCGCGGTGCGGAACACCTCGATGAAACGATGACCGATGCGGCGTCGCTTCTCCTGAGGATCGTCGATTCCATCGAGATCGGCGAGGAACTCCGCCGACGCGTCCACGACCCGCAGGTCGATGTCGAAGTGGTCCCGGAACGTGGTTTCGACGAGTTCCCGTTCGTTCTTCCGCAGCAGGCCGTTGTCGACGAAGATGCAGGTGAGCTGTTCTCCGACGGCCTTGGCCAGCAGCGCCGCCACCACCGAGGAGTCGACGCCCCCGGANAGTCCGCAGATGACCCGGCCGTCACCGATCTGTTCGCGTACGCGTTCGCATTCGGACTCCATGAAGTCGGCCATCCGCCACGTCCCGCGACACTTGCAGATCTCGTACAGGAAGTTGCGCAGGACATCCACGCCGTGCGGAGTATGCGTGACTTCCGGNTGGAACTGGAGCCCGTAGAACGGCATGGAGCGATGTCGAACGGCAGCGTGCGGGCAGGTGTCCGTCGAGGCCAGGCAGTCGAAGTCCGATGCGAGATCGGACACCTGATCCCCATGGCTCATCCACACGTTGGTGGTGCTGGGAATGCTGGCCAGCAGATCGGAGTGGTCGGTGACCGTCAGCCGGCTTCGGCCGTACTCCCGGGCTTCGGCCGCATCGACGGGGCAGCCCAGAAGGTGGCAGCCCAGCTGCATGCCGTAGCAGATGCCCAGGACCGGGATGCCCAGTTCAAACAGTCTCGGATCGCAGCGGGGAGAGCCGTNTTCGTGAATGCTGGCCGGCCCGCCGGAGAGAATGATCCCCGTGGGAGCATGGGATGCGAGTTCCTCCAGCGGCGTGTCGGGGGCCATCAGAAGGCTGAAGGCGCCTGCTTCGCGGACGCGCCGGGCGATCAGCTGGGCGTACTGGCTCCCGAAGTCGAGAATGAGGATCGTCTCGGTGTCCGTCGAACTTCGAACGGCATCGGCTGACATGCGCGGCTCCTGTGGAAAGGGAGCAGTATACCGGGTTTGGGCGGCTCACCGCGTCCCGTCGGTACCGGGGATCTTGGCGAACACCATGCGGCCGGCACTCGTCTGGAGGGTGTTGGTCACGACCGCATCCACGACCCGGCCGATCGAANCGCCGCCACCCTCGATGACGACCATCGTGCCGTCGGGAAGGTAGGCGATCCCCTGGTCGGGTCCCTCACCGGCCCGGATGACCTCCAGGGCCACCTGGTCACCCGGGTTCGCGGCTTCCTGCATCACNATGGAGAGATCATGCAGGTTCAGGGTGTTGATNCGGCGGATCTCGGCGACCCGAAGCATGTTCGAGTCGGTGCTCACGAGCCGTAGCTGGTTCTTCTCGGCGTGGTCCATCAAGGCCTGGTCGACCATGCCCTCGTCGGCGTCCAGCTCCTCGATGCTGAGCTTGATGTCCGGCATCTGCTGAAGCGATCGCAGATTCGACATGCCGCGTCGTCCGCGTTCGCGCTTGAGCCGATCGCTCGAATCGGAAAGCCGATGCAGCTCGTCGATGACGCACCGCGGAACCATCACCGGCGCGTCGAGGAATCCGCTCTGTGAAAATGCGTTGTAGCGACCGTCGATGAGCACGGAGGTGTCCAGCAGCATCGGACGAATGCCGCGGACCTGCTTCGAGAACTCCACGTAGGGGATCACGAGTCTGATGTCATCACGGGTGGACAGCACCAGCGAGACGGCCAGGTAGCAGAGCGTGATGCCGGTGGCCAGTTTCAGCAGGGTGAGGTACTTGAGGGCCATGCTGGTCTCGGGGAGATCCCAGGCGTCCGCGATCAGGTCGATCAGGGCCGAGATCGCCAGAGCGGCCAGCAGTCCCGCGAGGACGGCCAGGTACATCGCGACCACCACCGACAACTGCTTGCGGGGCGTCTTGAGGTCCAGCAGCACGATCAGCGTGGCGACCGCGATGGTGGCCAGGAAGGGGGCCAGGGAGTCCAGCAGGGGCATTTCCATCGACTTGGGGTTGGAAATGCTGGCAAAGGGAAGAATCGACGCCGTGATCATCAGCACCAGGTAGAGCAGGCGGACCGTGAAGATCACCAGCGGCTTGTCCGCGTTGGCGTCGTCCGGCACGGCGACGGGGACATCCGGATCGCTCAGGGAGGATGAATTCGAGGTCTCTTCACGCATTCCCGAAGTGTACCAGAGGGCATCTGGTGGCTACCATGGACGTTCGTGACGGACCGGAAGGGCGGTCGGGTCCCATGGACGCTCGGCTCGTGAACCTGGTCAGGGCTTGACCGCAGCAGCCATAAGCGACGTCGGTCGAGCCGTGGATCGCCTGGCCGCCCTTCCCGTCCCTCACCGATCCAGCCATGGCACCGGGTGGTGCCGCACACCGGAGCAGCAGGCTCCAGCAAGGAAGCAGGCCCGTGGGCTACACCGTACTGGCACGTCGCTACCGATCCCGAGACTTCGATGAGGTCGTCGGTCAGGAGCCCATTGCCAGGACGCTGACCAATGCGGTCTCGTCCGGACGCGTCGCCCATGCGTACCTCTTCTGCGGAACGCGTGGAGTGGGGAAGACGACCATGGCTCGTCTGCTGGCGAGGGAGCTCAATGTCACCCGGGAGCTCGTGGAGCACGATGCCATCTCCGATGCCATCATGCGTGGTGAGGATCTGGATGTCATCGAGATCGACGGTGCGTCGAATCGCGGTGTCCAGGAGGCTCGCGACCTGATCGCCTCCGCCGGATTGAAGCCTTCTCGGTGTCCGTACCGGATCTACATCATCGACGAGGTGCACATGCTCACCCGCGACGCCTTCAACGCGCTGTTGAAGACCATGGAGGAGCCGCCGGAGCATGTGAAGTTCATCCTCTGCACCACCGAACCCAACGACGTTCTCCAGACCATTCAGAGTCGATGCCAGCGTTTCGATTTCCGTGCCATCCCCGACCATCTCATCACGGGTCATCTGCAGC
>PAAB01000006.1 GCA_002591705.1 Phycisphaerae bacterium | reverse complement strand
TCTTTTGGGGTAGTCCACCATATTGGATGTATTAATAAATGTAGAGTAAATGAGTTATTATGAATATTTTTGCTAATAATATCTTTAGGGTTTTCGTAGAGCCATCTGCCTTGAGAATCTGAACAATAGTTAATGCTTTTCGTAAATTTTTTCATGTATGTATGATCTTTCCCTGCTAATTTTCTATTTAAAGTTAAAATGCTTTTTGAAGGACGATGAAAGCTGATTATATCAATATCTCTAGAAATAATATTTTCCAAAATATTTAATTCATTTTTGCAAGCCTTATTCATACTAACATAATCTGTATAAATATCTGCATCAAAGTGAAGGCCTATTTTATGTCCTAAACTTAATATCTTTTTCACTATATTTATATTTTCATTAGTGTTTAGGTTATAAAAATCTGTATTTACTAAAAAGAAAAACGTTGATTTTATATTGTTTCTTCTTTCTAACTCGGCTAACTCAAGAGCTCTAGCCGGACAAAAATCAATGTCATGCCTCATAATTAGATTTCTTCCTTTACTTAAGTCATCATTAAAATTTTTTATATCTAGTTTAGAGGCTAATAAATATCTTAATAGTGTTCTGTATGACGATAAATCAAAAATTTGTTCGTTATTTTTCATAATCTTTATTTAATAAGCTATTAAAAAAACCATCTAATATTAGGACATTTTAATCTTAATATAAATATTTAAATAATTAAATTATAAGCATATTTAAACATAAGCTTTATTTATTGTTATAATAGTAAAAAACTACTTATGAAAAATATTATTTAAATTTCAATACTATTTTTGATTAAAAGCTATATAATATTATTCTAAATAGTATCAAACTATTTCAAAGATAAAATTACAACATAATTTTATATCATGGGATATAAAAAATATATTATAATTTACTTAAAATAGAGTTTTGGATAAATTATGCATAAAAAAACGCTTATTTGTGATGTATTAGCTCTAAAGAAAAAAAATTTAGAGCTTTTAATTTCCGGCATGAGATGGCCAGTTAGCGAAACATTGTTTTTTAAATTAGTAAACTTCGTATCACGAGAGTATATAAATGAAATAAAAAATTTAACAGGTAAAAACTATAAAATAGCTGTATTAGAGATAAGATTTTTAAATCTGCTAATTAAAATAATGCATTTTAATTATTTAAAAAATCTAGCAAAAAAAAATAAATATACTCTTGAATATAGCGTTAGTTCTAAAGAGTTTCTATACCCAGATTGGAAAAAAATCGAGAGCTTGTATGAGCGATTTTACACTCCTATAGGTAATACATGGAATAGAAAAGTCAAAAAATTTATTAAATTATTTTACTTTAATAAACACATAGGGCTTATACAGTTAGCTGTAAGTTTATTTAAAATAAAAGAAAACCTGTCTTTGGGGAGCAATGATGTAAATAAAAAAGACTATATTAAATTTTCTAAAAAGTTTTATAAACATATAGATTGGTATGACATTATTAAAAATAAAAATGTAAATAAGGCTAGCAAAGATAAAATTCAAAAAAAAATCATTACAAAAATACTTAAAAAAGTATATAAAAATAAATCTTTTTATCTTTTTATTAAAGGTTTAAATATAAGCCAAATTGCAGAGATAGCCCAAAAAAGAAAAAATCAGGCCGTTCAGATTTACAATGAACTATTAAAAATTAAAGCGCCAAAAGAAATACTAATAACGGAGTCAGCACATCCTTATCATAAACTTATATCTAGCGCACTTTTAGAAAAAGGAACCAAAGTAATAAACTTTTCTCATGGAAATAATGTGGGGCTAGTTGAACAAAAATGGGCTGAAAATTTATTTTATTCACAAGTAGGTAATTTTCTATTAGAAACTACAAAAATTTGTAATGATGTTAAAAAAAGATTTTTTGGACAAACATTAGCATATAAAGAAAACACAAATTTCTTTTCAATAAATAATGGTATGGGACTAAAAAGGAATAATCAAGATATGCCAAGAAATTTAAACAGAGGTCTTAAAAAAATAATGCTTATAGGCTTTCCAATGAACGCTAATCGATACATTGATGATGCTTTCTGTTTTTTTTATTACAAACTGAGGCTAGAAATTCAAATATTACGAAAACTAAAAGAGGTTGGCTATTATACTATTTATAAAACTCATCCAGATCGAGCTACTGAAATAGGCGACCTTATTCGCAACGAAGCAAATGAGTGTATTAGTAAAAAATTTGAAAATGTTTGGAAATCTGCGGATGCTCTAATTTTTACATATACTACAACTACAACATTTGGATTTGCTTTGACAACCTCACTTCCAATACTTGTAATTGACATGAAAGGTACAGTTTGGAATCTAAATATTAAGAGAAAATTAACAAAAAGATTAGAGTTTTTGGGACAATATGATGATAATAACTATAATAAAATAAGTGGCAAAATGCTAAAAAATTCTTTAGTAAAAGCAAAAAATAAAGTAACCGATGAAAAGTTAATAAACTTTTCTAATAATTATTTTTAATACTCTTATTATATTTATTAATCCTAAAACTAAGACAGCTGATAAAAAATAATTAATACAGAGATATTAAGTAAATCTCTGTATTAACCATACTACAGTAAAAGAAAAATAAGAAATTAAAATTACGGATAAAAGTGTCCGTATAATTCAAAACAAATAGGCAATAATTTATATTATTAATATTGATAATTTAGATAAGGTATTCCTTTTTAATTATATATATTTAATTTAAAAGACCTAAACAAACTACTACGCAATAAAATATGTCATGAAACTATATATAACTTAATAATAATTGATTAAACTAAAACTATAAATTATCTCTAGATAGAAGCTGACTTCTATTTTTTAATTTAGCTGATGTATAACCCCTTGAAGGATTTATGGTGGAGGGGGTAGGATTCGAACCTACGTACTCAAATGAGGGCAGATTTACAGTCTGCTGCCTTTAACCACTCGGCCACCCCTCCAAAATAAAATTTATAAAATATGATGATATATTGTAAATTCTAAATATTCAACTAATACTAGTTTGATAATTAAATTTTTTTCGTTTCTTTAAATTCTATTACAAATTTTTATTTGACACGGACTTTTACAAATATATTATAAAAACATTTTAGATTAAAACTCTCTTTTAGAATAAAAGATACACATAGTAAAATTTATATTAGTATTTAATTATTAAGAAGGAAAAAAAATTGAAATCAATAGTAATGGGTTCTAACCAATTAATTCGAAATATTGAACCTTTAATAGCCAAGCAAATAAAAAATAAGCTTAAATTGAAAGTTATTTTTATAGCAAAAACAAAAGAAGATGCTAAATTTTATAAAAAGTATTTTTTTAATTACTTTGACGAAGTACTTTATAACAAATATAGAATAGACAAAACCTATATTAGAGATCACAAAAAATTCAAAAATCCCGAAAAAAAAGCTCTAGAAATTGAGAAAAAATATAAAATGTCAATTGCTAGAATTTTTTTTAATAATAGAGTAATAGGTAGAGGTTTTTTTGGTTCTGGAGGTGTAAGGCATCCAAAAAATAGAACGCACCAAGAAACAACCTATAAAGAGCAATTGAATATGGCAATAAATAATATCCTATTTTGGGAAAATCTATTCGATAAAGAAAATGTAGAAATTGCTATTAATCTCGAAGAAGCACCGCATCAACTAGCTATTAAAAATAAAATCAAAGCTTACAGATTATATGAGGGAAAGTTTAAAAATACCTTTTCTTGGATTGAACACGATAAATTAGACCCGATAGTTACAAAGAAGGATCTTAAAATAAATTATAAAAGTAGTCTAAAGAAAATAGAGATTGATGCTCCTTATCAATCCTATCTTAATGTAAGACTAATGGATCTAGATAAATTGAAATTATTTAAAAATTTAAAGATGGTAATGTATAAAGCACTTCAAATATTATATGGAAAATTGAAAGGTTATGAAAAGTCAAAAAATACATATTTTTTAGACGAGACTTTAAGTATATGGAGAATTAGGTCTAGTTACAAAGCATATCTTAAAAAAGTAAGTGTTGATTTAGAAAAGCTTAAAAATAAAAAATTTATATATTTTCCACTCCTTACTGAGCCAGAAACATCATTACATAATGTAGCTGACGACTTCTTTTTTCAACTCTCAGCAATTAATTTAATTTCTAGGGATTTACCATCTGATTATTTATTAGTAGTTAAAGAGCATATAATTGCATATGGAAGAAGACCAAAAGATTTTTACGATCAATTAAATGATCTTGGAAACGTAGTACTAGCCAGCCCAACAGAATTAGGTCTTAACTACATAAAGAAATGTAAGGCAGTTGCATGCATCACTGGTACAGCAGGTTGGGAAGCAATAGCAATGGGAATACCAGTAATATCCTTTTCAAGACATAATACATGGAATTTTTTAGACCACGTCTATTATGTTAATAATTTTCAAGATTTGAGAAACATTTTTTTATCAATTGAAAAAAATAATTATCCTAATAAAAATTCTAAAAAACAAGGTGCTAATTTTTATATTGCCTATTTAAATAAACTAATTAAAGTAAAATTCTTCAATTATTTAATTCCTCTATCAAAAAAAATAGAAGAAATACCAGATCATATGAAAGAAGTAGCTTCTATTTTATCAATAGGGCTCCTTAAAAAAATAAAGAAAACAAAGTAATTTAGTCGTAGCTATTTATAGGCTAATATTTTCTAATTTCTTAATTGCTTTCTTTTTTACAACTAGTAATTTATCAGGAAGTAGCAAAAAATCTAGTGATGATAATGCCAAAGTTCTAAAACAATCTTCAACACTATAATTCATGGGTTCTCCATGTAGGTTAAAAGATGTATTTAAAAGACAAGGCACTTTCGTAATTTTAAAAAACTCATTTATCAAATCCCAATACTCAGGATTTAAAGTCTTCTTTACAAGTTGAGGTCTAGCAGAATAATCTCCCATATGCAAACTTGCACTTATATTACCCCGAGCCAATTTAGTGCTTTGAAAGCCTATAGTCATGTAAGGAGAAGATATATTTTTTTTATTCAAAATTAGTTTTTTTGAATGTTCGCTTAGTATTGAAGGAGTAAAAGGCATCCAAAAATCTCTATTTTTAATAAGTTTATTTATGAGTTCTATATTTTTATAGTTCCTTGGATTTGCTAAAATAGACCTATTTCCTAGAGCTCTTGCACCAAACTCTGAACGGCCTACACATCTCGCTATGATTTCGTCATTATGAAGTAATTTTGCTACTTTCGAATTAGAAAAATTTTTAAAAAATTTAAAGTCGCTTTTTTTTAAATTAGTGTCTTTAAGCCTTAAAAACCATTTATCCGGATAGAATACTGGTCTTTCTCCAAGGTAAGGACTAATCATGGGGTAAATTCTTTTATTTTTTTTCTTACTGTTTAATTCTTCATAGTAGCAGGCACCTATACACAGAGATTCGTCACCTCCTGAAGGGGGAACACTTAACCACTTAATTTTGTCGCTTTCTAATAAAACTCCGTTAGCTTTAATATTCATAGATAATCCACCTGAAAAGGCTACGCCTTTCTTTTGTGTCTTTTGTATCCAATACTCGCTCCATTTTAGTAGAACTGCAGAGGTCCAATTTTGAAGAGCAGAAGAAATATTATCAAATCTAAACCCTTCTAACCTATCTTTAAGATCAAAGTAGCTATCCTTTAAAGGTTTATTACTAAAAAATTTACCATTTTTAAAATCTAAAATATTAAAAAAAATATTTTCTATAGGTCTTATATGTTTAGTAGAGTTACTAAATCCAGAAAGCCCCATTACTTTGTACTCATGTTCATTAGGTTTCATACCTAAAATTAAAGTACAAAATTTATAAATTCTAGCTAATATAAATTTATTACCTGCTGCTAATCTTTTTAATTTTCCATTTTCTTTAACTATGGAGACACTCCAATTTTTAGAGTCCCCCCACGCATCTGCAGTAAGAATAACAGAATTCTGTAATTCTTTCTTATTAAGTTCTCCTCCGTAAGCTGCATAATAAGCATGACAAGTGTGATGATCTATATTTTTTACATTTTTAATGTGAGGTAATCTTTTATTTACAACTCTGAACCTTTCAATATCCGAAAAATAGTCTATCTTCTGTTCGTAAGAAATCTTCTTATTTAAAAAGGAGAAATCATAATTATGGTGCTTATTTATTCGTTTCCCCTCTTTAAACATTTTGTGCCAGTAAGAAATAGAGNATTTTTTTTTTTTGGTAAAAATATGGATACCAAAACTCTTTCATTTCTTTTATATTATCCTCAATTGTATATGAAGAATATCTATCTATACACGAATAATATGGATCTGATTTAGAAGTTCCATATACAACTTTATCTATTTTAGTATGGTCTCCATCTAGATGCGAATTTATAATGTTATTTATGGCTAATAATGGAAAGGCACATTGATTCTTTATTTTAGTTAGTCTTTCCTCTTGAATCGCTCCTACTATTCTGCCATCGATCATTAAGCATGCAGCAGAGTTATGTTCTGCAGAAATACCAAGAATTACCATTTTAAATTTCTTAAATTAGTTAAATAAAAATACATTCTTACAAATAATAATGTTTATTCAAGCTATTTATTTCATTGTTTCAAACTTTAATACATAACAAGATTATTTTAAATTTCCTACTTTGTGATTTTTATTTTTATGTTAAAATATTCAATTATAAACAAAATATTTTACAATTGAAATTTAAAATTTGGTCTACTAATAGTGAAAGATATTAAACTAAAAAATTTGACAATTTCAGAAAATATACCCCCTCCTTTAATAGCAGAAATAGGAATAAATCACGGCGGCTCACTAAAATTAGCAAAAAAAATGGCTAAACTTGCAGTAAATAATGGAGCAAATATAGTAAAACACCAAACCCACATCATTGATGATGAAATGTCAGACGAGGCAAGCTCTTTCAAAATATCTTATGTTAATAAGTCTATTTATGAAATTATGAAAAAATGTGCGCTATCAAAGCAACAAGAATTTCAACTCAAAGAGTATATAGAAAAGGATCTTAAGGCAATATTTATTAGCACTCCATTTTCAAGAGCGGCAGCAGACTTTTTATTTGATATAAATGTTCCTTTATTTAAAATTGGATCAGGAGAATGTAACAATTACCCCCTTATAGAACATATTGCAAAGTTCAAAAAACCAATAATTTTAAGTACGGGAATGAACAATTTAAAAAGTATTAGTAAATCAGTAAACATTATAAAAAAAAATAAAGTTCCACTTATTTTAATGCATACTACAAACAGCTATCCCTGTCCTGATAGAGATATAAGAATAAATTGTATAACTACTATTAAAGAATTTTTTAAAAATAAGTATATGGTTGGTTATTCTGATCATTCTGTAGGAGAATTGGCAGTTCAAGCATCTGTAGCTCTAGGCGCATCCATAATAGAAAAGCATTTTACAGACAGTCTTAAGAGAGAAGGTCCTGATATCAAATGTTCAATGGATCCAAAAATGTGTAAAAATATTGCAAATAATATTAAGAGAATATTCTTAATGAAAAACTCTGAAAAAAAATTGGCTAAGGTAGAAAAGGAAGTAGCAAAATTTGCTTTTGCATCTGTTTGTACTATTAAAAATATTAAAAAGGGAGATAAGCTTAGCAGAAATAATATTTGGGTAAAGAGACCTGGAACAGGTGACTTCTTAGCTGAACACTTTGAGCGCTTACTTGGTAGGAAAGCAAAAAAAAATATGGTAGCAAACAAACAAATAAAAAAAAGCGATATAAAATAGNTAAACAAGACTTTAATAATGAATAACCCATACATTTATGTAACAGGAGCCTCTGGTTTTATAGGTAGCAAACTTACTACTAAGCTCAAAAAAAATAGAATTCCACATTATTCTATATCCAGAAAAAAATTAGGTGCTAGAAACTCTATATTATTAAGAAATTATAAAGATTTTTTTCCAAAACAAAAAAGCCATTTGGTTCACTTAGCAGAAAATAATAATGAAGACCTTATAAGAAGTTTTGGAAACAGTTTCATAACAATTAATAAAAAAAATATTAATAGTCTTATTAAAAAAAATTGGGAACATATAGTATATCTATCATCAGCCTTAGTTTACGATTTTGAGAGTCCAAAATATGGAAACGGAGATAATTTAGATATAATTAAACCAAATTCGATATATCAAAAAAGTAAGATAGAATGTGAAAAAATTATTCTTGATAATGGAGGCACAGTTTTGAGGATGACTAATATTTATGGTCCTGGCATGTCANCAAATAATATATTTTCTGACATCTTCAAACAGTTAGAAGGAGATGGACCTATTATTCTTAGAAGTTTAAAAGCATCTAGAGACTTTTTGTGGATAGATGATGCAGTACAGGCTATACTAGTAGCTAGTAAAAAAAAAAAAAATGGAATTTACAATATAGCTTCTGGAAAAACTACTTGCATAAGTAGATTATTAGAAATTATACTTACGATAGAAAATAAGAGTCATAGAGAAATTATAGAAAAAAATAGTACTATACATACTTCAAAAGTTAAACTAAATATTGAAAAAACAAAGAAAGAATTAGGGTGGAAACCTGTTACTTTATTGGAAACAGGTATAAAAAAGCTTCTATCTAATAATAAAGCCAATGAAAAATAAAAGGAAAATTGCTATTTTTACTGGAAATAGAGCTGAATATGGGCTTTTATATCCAATTATAAGAGCGGTTAAAGATAATAAAAATCTAGCATATAGCCTTTTGGTATCAGGAGCACACTTAGAGAATAATTTTGGAAATACTTTAAAAGAAATTAATAAAGATGGTTTCAAAATAGAAAAAGAAATAAAAATAAAAATGCTGGGAGACTCATTATACGATACAGCTCAGGCAATAGGGTACGGAGTAATTTCTATATCAAAAGCCTTAAAAAAAATTAAACCAGATATTCTTATAGTATATGCAGATAGGTTTGAAGGCTTTGCTGCAGTGATAGCAGGAACTCAAATGAATATACCTACTGCACATATAGAAGGAGGAGATATTACAGAAGGAGGAGCCTTAGACGACTCAGTAAGACATGCTATGACAAAACTATCACACTTACATTTTACAACTAACAAATTTGCTACAAATCGAATATTAGCTATGGGTGAAGAAAATTGGAGAGTGAAAACAGTAGGATTCCCTGGTATAGATCTAATTAAAGAAAAACAATACTCGAGGTCTAATGAACTTGCAANCNAGCTAAAAATAAATGTAAAGAAACCTATAATAATATTTACTCAACATTCAGTAACAACAGAATTTGATAAGGCAGTAAAGCAAATTAAACCGAGCTTAAAGGCACTCCGAAAATTACTTAAAGACGATGTTCAAATTATTATAACATTTCCAAATAATGATGCAGGAGGTAAAAAAATTATTGAAGAAATAAAGAAATGGCATAATAAAAATAAAATGTTTTCTAATTTAATTTTTCACAAATCTCTAGGAAGAAGGCTTTATTATGGTTTACTTAATTTAGCAAAAAATAAAAAAAATAAAGTAGTATGCTGTGGTAATAGTTCTTCTGGAATTAAAGAAACGGCAATTTTTAAATGTCCTACTGTTAATATTGGTAGTAGACAAAAAAGCAGGCTCAGAGGAAATAATATAATTGATGTGGATTACGATGATCTTGCTATTTATAACGCAGTAAATACTTGCTTATATAACAGTAATTTTAGAAACAAAGCTTTTAATACTTCAAATCCATATGGATTAGGAAATACTGGGATTAAGATAGTAAATTTTATCTCTAAAGTAAAAATTGATAAAAAGTTACTAAGAAAAAAAATGACAATTAAGTAATCTTTAATAGTTTCTTTTTAATCAATTTTAAATGTAAGCAAAATAATATAAAAGAACTAAAAATTTTAAATTCTGACTTTATTTCTAATTAGAGACTCTGCCATAGTAAATTGATATTGATAATCTATATCAATAGATCTNTCAAGAGGCATTTCGAAAGTTTTGACAGAAACATCATAAAATGAATTATGAGCCATTATCCAGTTATAATTTGCAGCAAATACTGCACCATTAGGCACAAAAATATCATTAGTTTCTTTACCTAGTGGGGCAAAGTTTTGATTTGATTTATTAGCGTTAATTTTAGCTGAATTGTATTGTAATTTACACTGACTCATAACAGCATCTACACCTCTTTGCAACATTTTGATACTTTTAATAACATCATTATCTGTTCTTAATGGAGAGGTAGGTTGTAAGAGAATTACATTTTCCTTGAAACCTATTTTTTTTATAACATGCTTGATCACATCCATTAAGGAGGCTTTATCGTTTGACAAATATTTAGGACGCTTTAAAAGCAAAACATCTTTATACTTTGAACATTTTTTTAAAATAAGATCGCTGTCACTAGTTACTAGGCTTGAACCATACTCTCCTAATCTTCTAGCCAAATCTAAAGTCCAATATATTAAAGGCCTCCCATAAAATGGTTTGATATTTTTTCCTATTAGTCTTTTTGATCCTTCCCTAGCAGGAATAATAAATAAATTTTTTTTTTTCATTTCTAATAATGTTAAAAAATCATTATACTACAAAAATTGAAAAAAATAATTTTATTTACACAGTTTAATTTTATACTCTTTTGTATAAAGAAAATGCTACTCGTAGTAATTAAAAATAAAACCATTTTTTTAATTTAAGGAAATTTAATGGATAAAAATCCAATTAGAATTATTGCTAGACTAGACATAAAAAATGAAAATGTCGTAAAAGGTATAAATTTTGAAGGTATCAGAAAAGTTGGTACCCCTAAAGATCTGGCTAAGAAATATTATTTGCAAGGTATAGATGAAATAATTTATATGGATGTAGTAGCATCGTTATATGGAAGAAACTCTATAACAGGCTTTTTGAAACAAGCCGCAAGTGAAATTTTTGTGCCTTTAACAGTAGGAGGTGGTATTAGAAATCTTGAAGACATTAGACAAATTCTTAATAGTGGTGCTGATAAAGTAGCTATAAATACAGCAGCAATAAAAAATGAAGAATTAATTAAACAAGCAGCTCAAGAAATTGGCAGTCAATCAATAATAATTTCTATAGAAGCAAAAAAAAAATTAAATAATACTTGGGAAGCTTATTATGATAATGGTAGAGAAAGGTCTGGTTTAGATGTTTTAAAATGGGCTAAAAGAGCCCAAGAACTTGGTGCAGGTGAAATTTTAGTGACTTCAGTAGATTGNGAAGGAACAAAGAATGGTGTAGACAAATTACTTTTGCAGAATTTAAAAGAACTAGTATCTATTCCTGTTATCTATAGTGGAGGAGTAGGAAACATAGAACATATAATTGATGCATCGTCAAAAGCAGAAGCAGTAGCACTAGCTAGTATATTACACTATAACCTTTACAATGTTAAAGATTTAAAAAAAGCTTTAATTGAAAAAGGTATTTTCATAAGGAATGAATAATAGCATGATTACTATAATCAATTATGGGTATGGAAATATTTTTTCAATAGTCTCAGCTTTCAATAAATTGGGTTTTAGATGTAAAGTTTCTGATAATAAAATAGATATTTTAAATTCTTCAATAGTTGTTTTGCCAGGAGTCGGATCTTTTAATCAAGCAATGAAGGCTTTAAAAAAAAAAAAACTAGACTCAATAATCAAAACATCCGTAATTAATAACAAAAGTATTATAGGAATTTGTCTAGGTTATCAAATGCTATTCAGCAAAAGTTCGGAATTTGGAAATCATGAAGGATTAAATATAGTAGAAGGAGAAGTTAGACCTCTCAGTCTTTTTAACCGAGGATTATTCAAAATTCCAAATGTAGGCTGGCGACCTCTTATAATAAATGCAAAAAATGGCAGCATTAAAAATAAATATAATAATAGTATGATGTATTTTGTGCATTCATATGTTCCTCAAGCTAAAAATGAAATGGAAGTAAGTTCATTTATAAAATTTAATGAAACTTTAATTCATACTTCATTACATTATAAAAATATTGTAGGTTTTCAATTTCATCCAGAAAAAAGNGGAGAAATTGGTCTTAGACTTTTAAAAGACTCTATAAAGTACTTGTTAGATAGAATATAAAATTTTTAAATCTATTTATTTAAAAAAATTTTTCCTAAGCTTAATGTAAAAACAGCAATATTTAATTATAAAGAACACATTGATTATAACTTGCTATGCATGAAATTTTGAATACCATAAATTATAATAATAAATTAGAGAAAAAATTGAAAAAATTGGAAAAAGAAGTAATTTTTTGCAAGAAATGTGTCATGTCAAATCAAAGACCAGGTTCTACAATTGAATTTAAAAATACTACAAATAGTAAGAAGAGACTTATAGGCTTTGATGATAAAGGAATATGTAATGCTTGTAAATTTAACACAATAAAAGAAAGGGATATTGATTGGAAAGAAAGAGAAAGACTTTTAGTAAAACTATGTGATAAGTATAGAAGCAGAAATAGTTCTTATGATGTCATAATTCCAGGCAGTGGAGGAAAAGATAGTGTATTTACTAGTCACATATTGAAATATAAGTATAATATGAATCCGCTAACAGTTACTTGGGCACCACATTTATACACAGATATAGGTTGGGAAAATTTTCAGAGTTGGATTAATTCTGGTTTTGATAATATTCTAATAACGCCAAATGGTAAACTACATAGACTATTAACAAAGAAGGCTTTTATTAATTTGTGTCATCCTTTTCAGCCATTTATAATAGGTCAAAAAATATGCGGTCCAAAATATGCAGCTTTACATAAAATACCTTTTGTAATGTATGGTGAGCACGCTTCAGAATATGGAGATAGACTTGATGAAGCTCTTGACCCAAAAATGAAAGAGCATTATTTCGTAGATGATATAAGCATAGAAGAACTTACCTTATCTGGTGAGTCTGCTAAGGAAATTTGTGATAAAAATAATATTAGATACTCGGAAATGTCACCTTATCTTCCAGTAGAATCTAAAATAATAAAAGATCTTAATATAGAGGTATATCATTTAAGTTATTATCTTAAATGGGATCCTCAGGAAGTGTTTTATTATGCTGCAGAAAAGGGTAGTTTTAAAGCCAATTCAGAAAGAACTCAAGGAAGCTATAGCAAATATAGTTCCATTGATGATAAACTTGATACCTTACATTATTACACAACATTAATAAAATTTGGAATAGGACGCGCTACTTATGACGCGTCCCAAGAAATTAGGACAAACAAGATTACTAGGGAAGAAGGGGTGGCCTTAGTAAAGAAATATGATCAAGAATTTCCAGAAAAGTTTTTCAATGATACGCTAGAGTATATGGGGATTTCATCGGAAGAATTTTGGAAAGTAATAGATAAAAATAGATCGGAGCATTTATGGGAAAAAAAAAATAACTATTGGAAGTTGAAGTGTGAGGTTAATTGAACTTTTACAGAATATTAAATATTTGGTATGGTGCCGGATGAGAGATTTGAACTCCCGACCCACTGATTACAAATCAGTTGCTCTACCAACTGAGCTAATCCGGCATTATCTCACAAGCTTAAAAAATATTTATATTTTTCTGATATTACTAAAATTTTAATAATAAACAAATAAAAATTTTAATAAATAATTTAAAAACAGATAAATAATAATATAGTATAAATATTTCTAGTATTTTAAAACAGGCTTAGTATTGTTAATTATGTTGTTTGCAAGTATATGTATAGACTAATTTCTAAATTGATTTGTTTATAAAAGCTTTTATTCTTAAATTAAAGGTCTTAAAAAATATGATTAAAATAAAAATTTCCAAAAAAATTATTGTTAGTCCAAATAAGAATATTCTATATACTATGAATAAAATAAATGAGGAGAAACATTATTTCCTATTAGTAGTTGAAAGAGAGAAATTACTAGGTACTGTATCGGATGGTGACATTAGAAGAGCAATTCTAAAGGGTTCAGAATTAAAAGATAAGGTACTAACTTGCATGAACAAAAATCCAGTTACAGCAAGCCTAGAAAATAAAAATGATTTTTATAGATTATTAAAATCCGTTCCTTCTTTTAAAAAATTCCTTCCAGTATTAGACAGTAAAAAAAAATTAAAATACGTATTGATAGATGAGGAGAAAAATTTTAATAAAATTGCATTGATAATGGCAGGTGGTTTCGGAACAAGATTTGGAAGTAAGACTAAATTTATTCCCAAACCTTTGCTAAAAGTTTCGCGTAAGCCTATGCTAGAACTATTATTAGAAAAACTAGAAAAATTTGATTATGAAAAAATATTCATATCTACTCATTACCTACACAGAAAAATAGAAGACTTCATAAATAAAAGAAAATCTAACAGTGATATAAAAATTCTCCTAGAGAAAAAACCCCTAGGAACTGCTGGTTCAATTAATAAGCTTAAAGATATCAATTTTGATATATTAACTGTAATCAATGGAGATATAGTAACGGATATCGACCTTAAAGCTCT
Source organism: Phycisphaerae bacterium (assembly GCA_002591705.1). The sequence goes on along the minus strand of PAAB01000006.1, from coordinate 29,257 downwards.
AAATACATTTCATATAGAAAAAAATAATGATGTAACCGTGACAGTTGCAAAGCATAGAATGCAAATACCTTACGGAGTAATAAAGTTTGATGATAGTCAAAATTTTATAGCTGTAGAAGAAAAGCCAGATATTTTTAATTACGTATTAAGTGGTATTTACTGTTTAAATAAAGAAATTGCAAATTCTGTTGAAAATAAAAAAACAGATATGCCTAATATTATAGAAAGATCCCATAAAAAAGGAAAAAAAGTTGGAGTATTTCCTATTTATGAATACTGGATGGATGTTGGAAATCCTAAAGATTATAGATTAGTAAATAGAGATAGAAAAACAAAGCATAGTTAATTGGAATAATTTAAAATACTATTTTCTTATAAAATTATTCCACATAAAACTTTTTAAAACACTTTTTGCTACAGTGCGGTGTCCGTAACTATTCCAGTGACTATCAGTTTCAAATTCAAACCTTTTTAAACTCNGATTATAGTCTTTAACAAAGTCTTGTTGCATATCTACTACTTCATATCCTTTTAATCTGGCTTGCTGAATAAAGTAATTTCTTATTTTAACCCAGAAGCTATCACGAACTGAATAAAGAATTTCTCTATCATATAATTCTGGTCTAACGCCATCTACTATAAATAAAATTTTATCTTCTTTTACGCCTGTAAAATCTTTGATATTATTTAAATATATATTTGTTGCCGATACCGCATCATTCCAAAATTCTTTACTCACATTTGCATCGAAGTTAGCAACATATTGTTGCCGTTTATCAGATTTGCCTAACATAAGTGGAATATTAAACTTTCTGTGTATTTTCAAATTAGTTATTAAATACATAGCAAGATTTGAATTTCTAAATGTTTTTCTTATCCATGATGGCTTATACTCAGTCAGCTTAAAGTCCCAGTTATTATTTTCATTTAAAACGAACCTATGAAAGCCTGGACTGCTTTCATACTTTTGCAAGGACTCTGAAAAGTCATTTGCTATTATAACAAAAATAAAATAATTGCTTTTATATTTTTCTTTTGCATATTTTGCCCATATTAAGTATTGGGAAAGTCCTGCTCCTGATGCTGCAAAAGAGTAAACTCTATTATCATAATGCTTAGTTTTATTATCTAAAATACCTGAAATACTTTTTTCAAACGGGACCATAAGTGCTTCTACATAAGAGTCACCTATTATGGAAAGTAGTTTTGTATCCAGTTTTTCATTATATTCGTTATTGTTTACAAAGCCGTCATTATTTATTCTTACCTTATTAGAAATATCAAAATTCCAATTCTTTGAAAATAGTGCTGTACGGTTTGGCGTGAATTTAAAAATTGGATTTTCATAATTTACAGGTAGTGCCCTTAATCCTTGATTAACTGGTAATAATCTTAGACATATTTCTATTAGTAATAAAGTAAAAGTTATAGAAGAAAAAATTCCAAATAAATAAAACAGAATGGTTTTCAGATAGCTATTAAAATTGATCATGTAAATTATGATCCTTCATCTTTGATTTTTCTTTTGCAATCCAGTAACTTTTAGTTTTTTTATCAAACTTTTTGTTTAGAATATCTTTTCTAAATATTTTCATTACAAGTCCAAAAAAAACTATAGAAAAAATATATACTGTAAACATTATCAACGGACTAATAATTTTATGTAATATATTTCCTAATTGAAACCATAAATTAGCAGGTATTTTAAAAATTCTGGGATAAAAGACTGTTAATGCAAGACTCAAACTAGCAAATAAAAAAAACAAAAAATTCACATTTTTATCATTTAATAATGGATACAAAGCTAATATGAGAAAAACAAAACTTAATAAATACCCAAAGTTTTTAGTAAATTTATCTTTTTTAATACCACTCATAATTTTTTAATTTAACTAATAAAACTCTTATATTAATGAAATAGGAAATATTTAAACTGCAATAAATAATTTATAAAAAAATTAATACTATTACTATTTACTATTATATACCTTTACTAACTTAACATCTCTTTAAACTTTTCATGTATAAAACTTCTAAGGTGTTGCATTCTTGGTTTATATGTATGTTCTGCTCTAAATGGGTCGCTGTGTTCTAAAGTTGTAATATTATTAACATTATTAAAGTCGTGATTTATTAAAAAAAGTATAATTCTTCTTTTTCCAAATAAGTAAATTTGTCCTGTCCATGAGTCTTTTTGAATTATATCATATACATTATATGTTTTCACAGAATGAGGGTCTACTCTAAAATTTTTTCTAAGTTTTAATCCCTCTACTTCTAAGGTAAGAGTTTTCTGTGTTTTATATGGATTAATTACGGATATAGAGTATGTTGTATTTCTTTGTTTGTTTACATTTACGGCTGGATAACCATCAACATACATATCAAACTCGTTGCTTTGGGCAATAACTCTTGGATTTCCATACTTTTCGGTGCCATCACTTAGAAAATTCTTTTTCTTGTCGTGTATATAATTTACATAGAAACTAGGCAACGATGATGCGCTTAGTCCTTTTCCTTTGATAAGATTCATTTGAGTTTCTATATAACAAAAATTACTATCCTCTAAATTATTCTTCCAAGCAAAATACGCTGACTGAGAATTTTTCCAAACGCCATTCTTAAAAAATATTTTTTCCTTTCTTTCTAGTAATAATTTGTTATTTGAAAATATTTTTCTTATTATTTCAAATTCTGCTACATTTCCAAAAATTAATCTTTTTATTTTATCAAGTGGAAGTTCTTGAATAATACTATATCCAGGTGGAGGGCCGTGATTTATATACGGTATAAAATAAAAAAAGTTAATCATATATGATCTACTGAAATTCTTTTAAACTGTTTATCTGCTATTATTATATAACTTTTGATAGGTAGTGTAGCTTTGAAAAACCATACAATTTTTTTTGATTTAATAATATCATTTTTCACTTTAATTAGCTTTGACCCATTTGCAGCTAAAGAAAAACTTTTATACATTAGCTTGTCCGTGTTATTTGTTAAATTAGTGTCTTTGAAGAAAAGTTTTATTCTAGATTTTCTTTTTTGAGGGTTCATAAAAAAAATTAAATTATTGTCTTCATTTTTAGTAGTAGTAAAGCTAATTGACCTATTTTTATGCCCGCCATCTTGAGTATGAAGAGAAGCCATTGAATGGTATGCCTGATAAAAAAAATGAGTTCTAGTTGATCCCCGAAGCCCTTTAGCAAGAGGTTTTCTGATGACTTTAACAAAATAATTTGCGACTTCCTTCCTAATTTCTGGAAGAAAGTCATTTAAGCATATCTTAAGATCTTTATTCTGCTCAACTATTTTACTCAACCCATTTACTCTTTTTCCATTTTCTTGAAAAATTTCAAAACTTAATTTGAATAAAGGAGTTTCTTCTTTTAAGAAACTGGGCCTATGATTTGAAATCACTAGCCATGTTTTAATATTTTCAGATGCCAGCATCGGAAGATACCCATACTGACTTACTAAAATATCTCCAAATACATAGTCAATAAATCTTAAAATTCTTTTTTTAATACTAGGCTTATCTCGATTATGAGATAAGCTTCCTATGTTTTTCTTTATTCCAGATAAATTAAAAAATTCATCTTCTATATTAGGCAAACATGCAGCACATTGTTTAGCTAGACCTAAGTCTTCACATGCTTGCTCAAGATTTGCATGGCTTTTACTTGATATATGCTCAGTAAACTTCTTAAATGTAACTCTGGAACAATAGCAAAGAAATTTGTCTGTGCTTATTTTTTCTTTTACTGCATTATTCATAAATATATACTACATATTTTTTTTATAGTGTTAATTTATTTCTTTATTATTTATATAAAAATTTTAGTGATATTATAATTCAAAAATTAGAATCTTAACAAATCAAAACTATATTAAGTATATAGTAAATATATTAAGTTTAGTTGTCTATAATTTCTCTAATATAGTATTTAAACAATATAAAATAATAAAATATATAAAATTCTAAAATTTTATAATAATATAAAATAAAAGGTATAGGATGTTAGAAGAAATATTAGGTAGAAAAAAATCTTTATTTGAAGCAGATTTTTCTTATTCAGAAAAAAAAATAATAGATATATTAAAACTTAGTAATGTAATGGTAATAGGAGGTGCAGGCACCATTGGATCAGCTGTTGTGAAAATCCTAGTAAAATTAAAAGCAAAAAAAATAATTGTAGTAGATATTTCTGAAAATAATCTTGTAGAATTGATAAGAGATATAAGGAGTTCAAAACAAAAGATTGATACCGAGCTAGAAACTTTTGCAATTGATAGNGCATCAAAGGAGTTTTTAAAGCTCTTTGCAAATCAAATAAATATTGATTATATCCTAAATTTTTCTGCTTTAAAACATGTTAGAAGTGAGAGAAATATTTATACTTTAAAAAGACTTATAGATGTAAATATTGTAAATTCAATTAATCTATTAAAGCTAGCTGAGCAAAAAAATTGTAGAAAGTATTTTTGTGTGTCTACTGATAAAGCTACAAACCCAATTAATATGATGGGAGCTAGTAAACAATTGATGGAGAAACTTATATTTTCAAATAATAGTTCTATAAGTGTTACTACAGCACGTTTTGCAAATGTACTATTTTCTGATGGAAGTCTGTTACATGGATTTGAAAATAGATTAAAAAAAAAACAACCAATTGCTGTCCCTAAAGATATAAGAAGATTTTTTGTAACATCAGAAGAAGCGGGACAATTGTGCGTAATTGGATGCATTCTTGGACAAGATAGAGATATATTGTTTCCAAAAGTTAAAAACTCTTTCAAGGATCTAAGTTTAGTAGAAATAGCNAAAAAATATCTTGAAATTAAAGGATATAAACCAGCCTCTTTCGACAGTGAACAAGAGGCAAGAAGAAACGTAGAAAGAATTATGGGTAATAATCAATGGCCCTGCTTTTATTTCAATAGTGACACGTCAGGAGAGAAAAAAATTGAAGAATTCTATACCTCTGATGAAATAATAAATATGGATCAATTTAAAACCATAGGTATTATAAAATTTAATAGAAAAGATGAAATAAAAAAAGGCTTTTTAGAGGAATATCAAACTATTATAAATAAAGGTAATTGGAANAAACATGATTTCGTTAAGTTATTTAAAAAATATTTAAAAAACTTTTCGCATGATGAAAAATTTAAAGATCTTGACCAAAAAATGTAAAATGTCTTTTAAATAACTTTCAAAATATATTCATAATGGACTATCTTTTTTGTGCTTTTTTTTATGCTAAATCCTACTTCTTTAAATATCTTTTGACTTATTAAATTAGAAATTTTAATTCTAGCATTTACTGTCTCAACTTCCTTAAATTTCTTTTTAATATATTCAAGTGTAATTGTTAAACAATCTTTTGATAAACCCTTACCTCGCATATGAGGAGCTAAATTTATAGAAACATATGCAAATTTATTTTCTATATCATATCTAACACACCCAACCTTTTGTTTTTCTTTCTTTAAAAAACAGATTAGAAGACAGTGATTTTCGTCTTTTAAAATATTATTAAACCAATCAGTGTGCGTATTCCAACTTATACTTTTATTATTAATAGACATTTTTAAAGAAGTCTGATCATTACGCCATTCAAAAACTTCTCTAATATCTAAAGTATTTGCGCATCTAAAATCAAGCATGCTAAAATTTCTTTTCAAAAGAATAGGTTTCTTGTAGCTTTTTACCCCCTATGCGTTTAACAACTTCTAGGTACATTTTATTTTTTGATGATAAATTTATAACAAAATTTTTACTACGCACAGAAGGAATTTCTTTCATAGGTGATACATTATTTAATAAAAAAATTAAAATATCATGCAATATACTTTTTTTAGGTTTAATTAGATGTATTCCGAGATTATTAAATCTGCTAATATAAGCAGATCCAATATAGTTTTGTTTCTCTTCTATTATAAACCAGTATCTGTAAGGTTTAGAAAGCACAAAACTTTTGTGTAGATTAAATTCAGGTAAATTTTTATGACTTATGCTTTTTTTCTTACTTCTTAACGAGAGTAATCTATACAAAAAGTCTATATGATCATAAGTCATTTGTACCTTATGTAGACTAATTGACTCTGATACCCTTAATTTTTTCTTCATATTAAACCGATTTTGTTAATACATAGATTAACATTTTATTTTTTATTTACATTAATAGAATTTAATTACAAAAAAACCTACCTAATAATTTTTAATATTACTTTCTATTATACTTTGTATAGTTTTACTGATCAGCAAAATGTCATTTTTTTGAAGGTTCTCATACATCGGAATGCTTAGGCTTTTCTGATAGTATTCCTCGGACCCTTTAAAACTTTCATACTTTTTTAGTTTATAATAAGGCTGCTTAAAAATAGGAATATAGTGAACCTGTGTACCTATTCCAGCAGACTGTAAGGTTTTCACAAACTTACTCTTATTAAACTTCAATTTATTAAATTCTATAAAAATGGTAAATAGATGCCAAGCATTGTTGATAGAAAAAGCATTTTTTGGAAAACTTAAGTACTTTACATCTTTTAAAGCCAATTTATATGTAGCTGCAATTTTTTTTCTTTTATTTAGTACTTTTTCTAATCTGGATAATTGACTTAACCCTAGAGCACAATTTAATTCGCTGGCTCTGTAATTCCATCCTAAATCTGAAACTTCGTATAACCAAGGAATCCCTTTTAAAGGCCTTCCATCAGGTTTTCTAACCATTGAATGATTCAATTTAAGTCTTACCTTTTTTGATAAATTATTATTGTTAGTAGTAATGCATCCTCCTTCTGCCATTGTAATATTTTTTATAGCATGAAAACTAAAAGAACTTGCTATGCTGTATTTACATGAACCAACTTTAGAGGTTTCATTTTTTTTATTTTTATAAAATGTGCCGGGAGCATGACACGCATCCTCAACAAGAAAGCAGTTATATTTATTTGTAATTTTAGATATTTTTTCTAAATCGCATATGCGTCCCCCAAGATGTACGACGGTAACTATTTTTATCTTTAATTTTTTATTTTTAAGCTTTGCTTCTATAAGCTCAGGAATAATTAATCCAGTATCCGGATCAACATCAACAAAATGTACATTTGCTCCACACATTCTAGCAGCATTGGCAGTTGCGATGAATGTTATAGGTGTAGTNAGAATAGCATCGCCTTTACAGAGGCCTAAGGATTTGTAAATTAGATGAAGAGCAGCCGTGCCAGAATTGCAAACAATTGCGTTTTTGACATTAAAGCTTTTACATAATTCTCTTTCAAAACTTTTTATAACAGGCCCTCCTGTTAGGTACTGGTTCTTCATAGCACTTGTTACAGATGCTATATCTTTTTTTGTAATGTGTGGTCTAGCATAGGGGAATTTAATCATATTTTATTTTTTTATTAATTTCTTTAATTCTTTTACAGTCATAAAACAATTATTTTCACTAGTATACTCAAAATCTGCCCTTACTTTCTTCCCTTGTAACTTTATGGCTCTATCTAAGTCTTTCCTGTTCCACCAAGATAACTGTGGAGTAATTATATATTTTTCTTTTAATTCAATACAATTTCTAGCTTCTTCTTTTGGTATCATAACCTCATGCAATTTTTCTCCTGGTCCAATGCCAACAATCTTATAGGCTTTTTTCTCTAACATTGCTTCCACTAAATCTGTTATTTTAATACTTGGAATTTTGGGAACAAATATTTCTCCTCCTACTGCAATTTTTAGAGACTCTATTACAAATCTTACTCCTTGTTCTAAGGAAATAACAAATCGTGTCATTTTTTCATCTGTAAGTGGTAATACTTTTTCTCCATTTTTAATTAATTCTTTAAAGAAAGGTATGACACTTCCTCTAGAGGAGATNACATTACCGTATCTTACAATCGAAAATCTAACTTTTGATTTGCCAGATAAATTATTAGCAGATACAAATAGTTTATCAGAACAAAGTTTAGTAGCTCCATAGAGATTCACTGGATTAGCAGCTTTATCTGTAGAAAGGGCAATAACCTTTTTTACTTTATTATTTAATGCGGCATCTATAAGATTTTGTGCTCCTATTATGTTAGTGCTTATACACTCAGTAGGATTGTACTCAGATGCAGCAACTCGTTTCATTGCAGCTGCATGAATTATATAATCAATATCATTGCAAGCTCTGTGCAGTCTGTTGCTATCTCTAATATCTCCAATAAAATATCTTATTGGAAACTTTTTTTCTGGATAAACTTTAGACAGTTCAAACTGCTTAAGCTCATCTCTACTAAAGACGACTAGTCTTTTAACTTTTCTTTTTGATAAGACAAACTCAATACATTTTTTGCCAAAAGATCCAGTTCCTCCTGTAATAAGTATTGATTTATTATTTAAAAAATTTTTTTTTTCTTCCATATATCTACTTTACTCATAATAAATTATCTTTTTTTTCCATTAAAAACCAAGTTATATTATCCATGGGGAAATTATTATCATTTTTATAACAAAATTGATAATTTATTAAATTTAAATCCTTGTATCTAGTTAACATTTCGCCTGCAAAGTCTCTTTTAAAAAGTTTATTCTTATGTCCTCTATAATTAATTTTTTCAGGTATAGGACTAAAATATTCGCAAATTAAAATATATTTTGTAGACCATCTATAAAGCTGTTCATAAGCTTGCCCAAGGTAATTCGGATTAATATGTATTAAAACTCCACATGTAAATGTCAAGCTTACTTTATGCAGTTTGAGGTCATTCAAAATAGAATTTTCCCATACATTTGTACATATTTTAAGGGACNGTAATTCTTCGCAGGCATTTTTGTTAATTTCTACTGCATTAAGTAAAGCTTGTGGTTTTAATTTTTTTAATGCTAAAAGATTAGTACCTATATTAGCTCCAAACTCTATAAAACTATTAGCATTATGAGTATACTTTAAAATATTAGAAAATAAGTTTATTTTTGAAGGTAATAATTTTGCTATGTCATTTCTTAAAATATATTCATCAGCAAATTCAGATGTCCAGAATTCTTCTTGCTCTGTATTTAATTTTATCATGCTAAATCTTTTTCGTTGGTTTTAGGTTAAAATTACAATTATTCTAATATTCATAGACAAAATATATCTATATATTATTATTATTAATTATTATTGTTAACATCAATAACTATTCTTCCTGAATATTTTCCTACTAGCATTTCTTGAGCAATTTCTTGAATATTTTCAATATTAACGGTCTTTGTAATTTCTCTAAGTTTTTTTAAATCAATATATTTGTGTATATTTTCCCATGCCAATTTTCTCTTATCTTTAGGGCAGTAAACGCTGTCCACACCCGATAACCTAATACCTCTTAAAATAAAAGGTGCTACTGTTGTATTTAAGACCATTCCTCCGGCTAATCCTGTGGACGCCACAGTACCTCCGTATCTAGTTGTTGCCAAGCAGGTAGATAGCGTTTTTCCTCCTACGACATCAATTACACCAGCCCATTCTTCTTTTTCTAACGCCTTGGACTCTCTGTCTANCTCTTTTCTATTCAAAATTTTTGTTNCTCCTAGGTTTTGAAGATATTCTTTATGGTCTTCTTTTCCCGTGCTAGCCACTATTTCATAATTCATTTTATTTAAAAGTATAATAGCTACGCTAGAGACGCCTCCAGTTGCTCCAGTAACAAGAATCTTACCTGAGTCTTTAGAAACTCCATTTTCTAGCAAAGCTAAAATGCAAAGCATGCTAGTATAGCCAGCTGTTCCAATCGCCATAGTTTCATAAGAAGAAAAACCTTCTGGGATAAGATCAACGAAATCAGAGTTTACACTTGCGTATTCTGAAAAGCCTCCCCAATATTTCTCACCCATTCCCCATCCATTTACAAAAACTTTGTCACCAACTTGAAAATTTTTATTTTTTGTTTCAATTACCATTCCAGCCAAATCTATACCAGGAACCATAGGAAAACTTTTAATTACTGACTTAGGTTTTAAAAGAGCAAGACAGTCTTTATAATTTAAAGAAGAATACTCTACTTTTATAAGCAAATCACCTTTAGGAAAAGCATTTTTCTCTAGTAGTTTTTTATTAACTAAAAAANCACCGCTTTCTAAATTCTCNTCTACNAAAATAGTNTTATATTTCATAAATATTTTATACATGTAAAAAAATTTTTTCTCAATTAAATAGTATATTTATAAATACAAAAATGAAATTTTCTATAAATTTCACTAAATCAATATTTTATAAAATAATAAAATTTTAACTATTAAATCTTATAAATATTTTTAAAAAAGTTTGCATTATTATTTGACGAAANAANATATCTTTTTTTTTACATTCTTTGCTTTAAAAAACTATCTTTTTAATAGAACTTGATACAAACATACTTTCGTCATAATATTAACTTACAGTAAAATTAAGGTGACTTTTAAAGGAATTGTAGTATGAATAAAGCAGAAAATATCTTATTAGAAAACTCTAAGGATCTTATTTCTAAGGCTACTGCTCTATTAGAAGAAAAAGGAGTTGTCATATTAAGAGGCCTATTTCCAAATAAATTGCTTACTGATATAAACAAAAGTTGGGATGTTAATTTTAGAAAACCATCAGTTTCTGGCACTGTTGGATATTTTAGAACATCTCATGCAAAGGCAGTGCTTCCTTTATTTTTGCTAGGAAAGCCTGCTTTTAAAGTTGCACTAGAAAAAAAAATCATTACTATAATCGAAAACTTTATGAAAAGTAAGTGTACACTTGCTGAAGCAAATGCTGTTTGGCATAAACCTACAAATTATATATATTTTCCTGTGCATAGTGATTTTGCCGCTGGGTGGAAAAAATCATCTGATAGCAAATATATGCTGTCAGATAAAGACATTAAATTGCCAGTAGGAGTAGGAGCCATATTATATTTACATAATACTAAAGAAGGAGCTTTTAAATATTCCTTAGGTTCCCATAAGCTATGCTCTAAGCATGGGCAACATTTAAAAAATTATCCAAGAAAAATAATTAACGATATTAATAATAATACAGTCGTATGTGCAGGTAAAAAAGGAGATATAATATTATTTGATGATAGAGGTTTTCACGGCCCCGACCAACCTTCTAAAGAAAATAGAAGTGTCTTATTGCTAGATTATTACAGAAATAAAACTTTTGGACACGTTTTAGTAACACCTCATATTGTAAAAATTACTGATTTATCATTTCTTGATGATATACAATTGAGAGTTTTAGGTTTAGGAGCATCAGAAATGGTGAAAAGAGAAGATTATGTAAGCACTAGATTTAAAAAGAATTTTTTTTATAAATATTTAACTTGGGCAATAGAGAATGCTTATTTTTTTAATCATTTGAAAGCATTAATAAAACTTAAATTAAAAAAGTAATTTATATAATTTTTTCCCAATCAATTTTTTTATTATTTAGATATTTTTCCGTTTGCCAACTTATAGAATTTCGAAATATTCTATTATCTTTAATAATTTTAGAATATTCCCATTGTGCATATCCACAAAGGGGATCTATAAAATAGTTTAAATATTTCTTTTCAAATGCATGCCAGGAAGCTTTTCCTTTAAATATAAAAAATGCTTTTAAAAACAACCTCGTCATATGAATGTAACCAGGAAATGAGCTCTTAGGGTTTATAGGGATGTTGTTCCAGACCCCACACCAGTCTGTATTGTGAAGGGCTTTTTTATAAAGCTTTTGATTTATTTTCTCTTGAAGAGGAACTCTTCCCCAGAAATTTAAATAAAGATCATCCCACATAGGAAGTCTCCACTCGTAGTTAAAAAACTCATAAAGTCTTTGTCCATTTATAACATATTTGCATTGTCTATTTTCAAACTCTAATTTCTCNTATACTTTATAAAAATTTTTATTCTTTATATCTAAAGAAGAGTAAAAAAAGTTAAACAAGGCAATTTTGTTTTTATCATAATATTTCTGCCAAAGCTTATAATGTTTTGATATGTAATATCTAATAATTATTTTTTCTATATTTTTTCTTGTATAATTAATTTTTGGTAAATGATTTCCGCTAATAAAATCACCAGTTTGACCATTAACTATAACACTATTTTTAGGAATTATATTATTGTTATTTAAATATTTTATCGCCCAAAAATCCTGTGGAAAGTGAATTGAGGTTAAATTATCTGCATAATCTTCATATTTTTTATGTTCTTCGCTTTCCATTATATATTTAAGTTTATCATTTGTATATGCTANATAATGCCAAGGAATTTTCATTTCTTTTGTTAAAGCTTTNGCTATTTCTACTTCTCTATTTTTTACTCTTCCATAACTAAATGCAATAATATCCTTGAAACCAAATTCCTTTATGCCAGATAATATAAATCTTGAATCATAACCAGCAGATAAAGGAACAACAATAAATTTTCCTTTGCAGGAATTTATTAATTTCAAGATAATCTTTTCATTAATATTTTTGAGTTTTTTTTCTAGATTTGTATTTTGATATATCTTACTTTTATTAAAAAAATGATAGTTAAATAAAGATATTTTATTATCTACATAACTTAATAAAGTAGCCTGGTTTATCTGTTTTACATTTTTATATAAAGTATATTGATCATGAGTATATCCAGATAGAGAAAAGAATAAAACCTGATCATTATCTATTTCTTTTTTAAAATCTAAATTTTTAGTTTGACTATAGTTTTCAAATAAAAAAAATTTTTTACCGTCAAAAAAATAAAGTAAAGGAAATGCTCTTATTTTGTCAGTAATAGCATAAATATTATTATTTCTTTTTATTATAATTGCAAAATTATTTTTAAGAGTTTTGGCGTATGCCAATAGACTTTTTACATTTTTTTTTTGGCTTAGTATACTTAATATAGCATTTATATTTTTTCTAGAATCAAATCCCTTATAAAAAATTTCTGTTTTGTTTGTCTTGATTTTGTGCCAATGTTTTTCGTTTATAAAAATTTTTTTTTTCATTAATAAATCTTTTCTTAAGCAGTTATTTTGTTATATTAATTATATGTTACATACTGATCATTGCTAGTGAAAACTAAAATTACAAATAAAAAANTTGCAGACTTTTTAAAAGCAAAACTTTTTGGCAAAGAAAGTATAGTAAAAACATTGAATGCATTTCCAAACCAATCTAGATATAGCTTAAGTTTTTTAAAAAGTGATGATAGTAAACTAAAAAAAATCGAAAAAAACAATACAATAATCACAAATGAAAATAATCTTAAGTATTTTTCCAGTGAAGGATGTTCTCTAATCATTTCTGAAAACCCTAAATATGATTTTAATTTAGTTTTTGATCATTTTTTCAAGAAGGATAAAGTGTATGGTATCCACAGCAGTGTAGTTATAGGAAGAAATGTAGACCTGCATAAAGATGTTACCATTTCCCCTAATGTGGTTGTAGGAGATAACGTTACTATTAACAAAGGTGCATATATAGGTCCAAATGTAATCTTGCAAAAAAATGTTATACTCAAGGAACAGGTTGTTATTAGAGCTGGAACAATTTTAGGAGGTAGGGCCTTCAGTTTTGGTCTAAAAGGAGATTACTTGGACCATAATTCCAAAAGATCTCCAGGGCTAGGATATGTAATAATAGAAAAAAATGCAGAGATTGGAAATAATTGTGTCGTTTCTAGAGGCATTTTTGAAAATACTGTTATAGGAGAAAATAGCAGAATAAACGACCTTACACATATCGGAAACTCTGTAACTATAGGAAGCAATAATTTAATAATGGCAAATGTTGATATAAGTGCAAGAGTAACAATTGGAAATGATTGTTTTATCGCTCAAAGTGCATGTATAAGACAGGGTTTAAATGTAGGAAATAATTCACAAATAGGAATGGGTTCAGTAGTAATTAAAGATATACCAAGCAACTCATTGGTATATGGAGCTCCTGCAAAATTTGTAAGAAAAAGATAATCTTTATCTATTTAACCAAACTTTTAATAATTTTTCAGATACAGTTTTTGGATTACAAAGGATTTTTACTCTTTTTTTGCATTCTAATGATAACCTTTTTAGCAGACTCCTATTTTTTTCTAATTTAATTATCAAATTTGCAATCTCTTTAGCATTGAATTTTTTTTGTAAAAGACCGGTTTTATTAGTTTCAACAAATTTCTTATAAAACCCAACAGAAATGACGGGTTTTCCCATTGAAAGTGCTTCTAATATATCTCTACCCCAAGGATTATTCAATCTTGTAGGTTTGATTAACACATGTATTTTATTTATTAGGTTTTCTGGCTTTTCAAGTTGACCTAGAAATATGAAATTATTTTCGTAGCCTTTACTCTTGATAAAGTCTGAAAAATTTTTATTTTTTTTAAAAAAATGATTAGGTATATTAGGAATATTTTTTTCTAATTTCATGTCTCCAGCTAACACAAATACGAAATTTTTTCTTTTTTTAAAAGGGATTGCTTCATAAATTTCTAATATTCTATCAACACCTCTATTGTAGGAAAAATTAGATAATAATCCAATTTTAAATCTATTTTCATTTTTAAGAAAATTCTTATTAATCTTTTGTTGAGAACTTATTGGATTATAAATAACTTTCTCATAAATATTAGGTTTTCCTATCAATGAGTGCAAATGAGTTTTCTCATTTTCTGTAATATAGATTAGAGAATTGCAAGATTTTATGGCTATATGTAACAAAACTTTTGAAAATATGTTTCTGGGAGGTAATGTTCTTAAATGCATTACCCTAGATTTACCAATTCTATGAAACTTACACCATAGAGCAAGCAAACTTAAAGAAATATGATTAAAATGTAAAACATCGAAATTATTCATTAATTTTATTTTATTTCTAAGTTTTTTACTTTTTGGCCACAAATATATTAAAAAAAATATAATTTGATAAATATTTCTGCTTATTTTTATTAAAGGAGTAAATCTAGGAATGTTTTTATTTATATAGCAATTTATACCTATTTTTTTATATTCATGTTGTATCCAGCTTTTTCTTCTACAAATTACAGTTATATCTATTTCATTAGGCTTTTCTTTTGCAATATTTTCTATTGAATAAAAAAGGCTTCTAGAGGAACCACCATGGCCTCCTTCAATATCAAAACATAATATTTTTTTATTTTTCAATTTTTATTCTTAAAAATAGAATAAACAAAGCTTATCATTTGAGAAATAAATTTCATAATTTTTTCAAATTCTATTTAAAAATAATGTCTATTTTTAATTTATAACTTTATCAAATAATTATTTTCATTGCTATAAATACTAATCTATAAAACCATTCATAATATTTTTTGTATTATTGAGNTAGTTAATTTTTTTAAGGATTTTCTAATATATAACAATACATTAGAATTTATGTTGATATATAAAATCAATTACTGTAATGTCAAAAATTATGACAATAGCTAGCAAAATAGGCAGTTTTTTGCCGAAAAAGCTTTATAGTTATATGCAACCCAAATACCATCTTTATGCAGCAAAAAAAAAATTAAAAAAAAGAGGAGGAAGTTATACCTTTAATAACCAGTATGGTGGATGGATATTGAACATACCCATGCCTAAAAACGGTGAAATGACTGTTTTAGTAAGAACCTTAAGAGAGTTTCGGCGTGCTGTAAAGTTTGGCACCAATAAAAAAGATTTAGTTTGGAAATGGCTAAATTGGTTAGAACCTAATAAGGTATTATATGACATAGGTTCCGCAAATGGTCTGGAAGGTTTTTCGGCATCTCATCTAAATAATACTAATGTATGTTTTATAGAGCCATATACTCCCTCAATAGAAACAATTCTAAAAACAATATCGATTAATCAACCGGGATGGTTTTATGATGGCAATGGAAAGGATAATGTTAAACAAGTAAGAGTTGTAAATAATGGACAAGAAAAGACAAACTTTTTTGAAGTAGTTCATGCTGCCTGTACCGCTAATGAAGATTACAAAAGACTAGCAATGCATGCTATTCCTATAGCAGGACAAACAAGAAACACTTATGGAAGCCGACATAGTTACGAAGAAGGGGGAGGTAGAAATAGAAAGAATGTTCTATTAAGTCAGTGGATAAAAGGTATTACCATCGACTCTTTACACTACAATTACAAAATGAAATTGCCAAATTATGTTAAAATTGATGTTGATGGTCACGAAACTTCAGTTATAGAAGGAGCAAAAAAAACGATCAAATCTAGAAAGGTTTCTTCTTGGGCTATTGAGCTAAATGGAAAAAAGAGAATTGAGAAAATAACAGATACAATGATAAAAAATGGATATGTAATTGCTGGAGATTATGAGCATTACCCAGGATACGAACCTCCTACAATTGACAGAATATTTTTAAAAAAAGAATTATTGAACAGTTGGAAAAAATTTATATTTTGATTATAAAAATAATTTTTTATGCAAAAAACATGAAAAACTAATAATTATTTTTAGAATTAAATACATTTAAGTAAACCTTTAAAATAGAGTATTAATGAATAAAAATTTAAAAGTAGGAGTTATAGGATGCGGTTATTGGGGCATAAATCTAGTAAGAAACTTTTATAATTTGGGAGTATTAGGTGTTGTATCTGATTTAAATAAAGAGGCAGAAAAGAAAGTAAAAAAAATATCTAAAACTATTAAATTTAAGCTAAATTATAGAGAATTAATGAAAGATAATTCTTTAAAAGCAATCGTAATTGCCACCCCTGCGAAAAGTCATTTCAATTTAGTAGAAATGGCATTAAATCACAACAAACATGTATTTGTCGAAAAGCCACTTTGCTTAAATCTTAAAGAAGGAAAAAAATTAAAAAACCTATCCATTAAAAAAAATTTAAAATTAATGGTAGGGCATTTGATGCTTTACCATCCTGGATTTATAAAAATGAAAAAAGTAATAGCAGAAGGACTTATAGGAGATATCAGGTATATATATTCCAATAGATTAAATTTAGGAAAGTTGAGAAAAGACGAAGATGTTCTTTGGTCTTTTGCACCACACGATATATCTATGATTTTAAATCTAGTGGAAAGTAAGATTACAAAAATTGATGCTTTTGGGGGGAGTTATGTTAAAAAAAATATAAAAGATACTAGCCTTACTTCTCTTACATTTCAAAATAATATTAAGGCACATATATTTGTTTCTTGGCTTCATCCTTATAAAGACCAAAGGCTAGTCGTTGTAGGAGCAAAAGGAATGATAGTATTTGCAGATGTTCTTGAAAAAAATAATAAATTATTATTTTATAATCATAAGGTAACTTGGAGAGATAGTTTTCCGATTGTTACCAAGGCAAAAGGAAAAAAAATACTCTTCAATTTTAAAAAAGAGCCGTTAAAAATAGAGTGTAAGAGTTTTGTAAATTGGATTCTTAAAAATGAGAAACCTGTTTCAGATGTAGATGAAGGTATAAAAGTACTTGAAGTATTGAACAAAGCTAAGTTTAAGTTAGCAAAATGCTAACTTTTAAAATATTCAAAATTTTTGTTTTAATATAATTAAATGTTTAAATAAGAATATGCAAAATATTAAATTTTTAGATTTACAAAAGCAGCAAAAAATAATTAAAAAAACTTTGGATAAAAGAATGGAAAGAGTTTTAAACGACTCTAGTTTTATAATGGGTCCAGAGGTTAGAGAACTTGAGAATAGATTGAGAGATTTTTCAAAAGTTAAATATGCTATAACCTGTGCAAGTGGAACTGATGCATTAATGCTAGCAATGATGGCAATGAATATAGGGGCTGGAGATGCAGTTTTTTGTCCTAGTTTTACTTTTCCCGCAACAGCAGAAGCTATAGCCATTACCGGAGCTACGCCAATCTTTGTGGATGTTGGAACAAAAACATTTAATATATGTTACAAAGATTTAGAACGAAATATTGAAAATCTTGAAAATAAAAAACTTAATGCAAAAGCTGTCTTAGCAGTAGACCTTTTTGGGTTGCCAGCTAATTATTCTAAACTGACTAAAATAGCAGGACGATATAATTTAAAAGTAATTTCAGATGCAGCGCAAAGTTACGGAGGTAAATATCAAAATAAAGCTGTAGGATCCTTAGCGGACATTACTTGTACATCCTTTTTTCCAGCGAAGCCTCTTGGATGTTATGGAGATGGAGGAGCTATTTTTACAGATGATGAATTGTTAAAAGAAAATACAGAAAGTTTAAGGGCACACGGAAAAGGAAAAACAAAATATGAGATAATTAAAATAGGTCTCAACTCAAGATTAGATACGATTCAGGCTGCTATTTTATTATCAAAGTTAGAGGTGTTTGAAGCTGAGACATTAGAAAAAAATAGATTGGCTGAAATTTATAATAGTGAACTTTCAAACCATTACCAAAAACCTCTTATTTTAAAAAACTCAAAGTCCTCTTGGGCACAGTATACTCTCAAATCCAATAAAAGGGATAAGATAACTAGTTTTTTGAAGGAGCAAAATATTCCGACAATGATTTATTATCCAGTACCAATGCATAAACAGCCAGCTTATAAAAAATATTTATTAAAAAATTCTCAATTAAAAAATTCAGAAAAATTATCTTCAGAAGTTTTCAGTATTCCAATTCATCCCTATCTAAGCGAACTACAACTTGAATATATAATAGAGAATCTAAATAAAGTAAGTAAAAAATTTTAATTTATGAGAATAGGAATAATAACTTATGATGCTCCACATTTAAAAACTGAGCAAGTGGTAACAAATTTAGCAATGGACGAACAAGTAAAAGATATAAGTATTTTTGCATTACCATATTTAGAGAGAAAAAAAAGAGAAGTGATTTTTAATCATAGACCTAACCAAAACTTAGGAACACAAACTGAAAATCTAAAAAATATAGGTAAGGTGTCCTTTCATAAGTGGTCAGGAAAAGAAGTTATTGCAGACTTTGTAGACATTTTTATTATTACCGGTGCAGGAATTTTAGATATAAAATTTGCTAAAGAAAAACCAGTTATTAATGCTCATCCAGGTATTATTCCAACAAGCAGGGGGTTAGACTCATTCAAATGGACTATTTTCAATAATGATCCACTTGGAATTTCCTTGCATTTAATTGATCAGGAAGTAGATAAAGGTAAAATACTAATTATCAAAAAAACTCCCATATTTTCTCAAGATACAATAGAAAGTCTAGCAAAAAGACACTATGAACTAGAAATATTTATGCTTTCTAATGCATTAAATTATTTACANAAAAAAGAGTCAAGAAAATATAAGGAAAAGCCAGCTCGTTTGAGAATGCCTGCAGATAAAGAAAAGCATATGCTAAGATTATTTGAAGAGTGGAAAAAAAATCAATTAAATAGTGAATTTTAAGATTGCTTATCAAATGATTTTTTTATTCACTAAATGATTGTGAATAAAAAGTTAAAATTTTAATTTAATTTTAAAATAGTTTAAAAAATTAAAATCACTTGCTTAATATAATCAAAATAACTTAATATAATTGTGTAATTGATATACTTACATTTTAAAACATCGCTAGCTTTCCGGAAATAAATGAAAAAAAAGTCAATTTTTATTATCATTGATGCTCTCAGACACGATCTTTTGCATAATAAAAGCGTTAGAAAAAAACTTTTTCCAACAATAAATAGTATTTTAAGTAGAGGTTTTATTACTAAGGCAGTCGCAAATGCCCAGTCAACTCAGTTTGTTTTACCCTCTTTATTTTCTTCTTCATATCCTCTAGATCATGGCGGCTATAATTTTGGTATTAGACATAGAGTATCTTATATTGAGCAATTAAAAAAAAATAAATTTAAGACATATATTGTATCGACTTGTAATCAAATGGGAATAGGTAACGGCTATGACCGTGCAGTTGATAAAGTTTTTACTACAAATGATTATAGATTGATAATAGAACAAAAAATTAATAGAACCTTATTATATGAAATAGACCTTTTAAAAAAAAATAAAAAAACAAAAAAACAGGTTATAAAAGTTCTAAAAAAAGAGTTAGGGATAACATTAGATAGAATAATATCTTATAAAAATATTGATCAAGCACTTTGGCCAAAAAAATTAAGCAATATCAATACAAAAGTTATTACGGGATGTATTAATGAAAAAAAAATATTGATAGAAAATCCTGAAATAATTTTAAATAAGATGAAAAGAGTTTCTGGAGGAATTTATTGGCATACACTAGGTAAAGTAAAATATAATAGTTTTAGCTTTCAATATAAAAGATTAATAGGAGCAATTAGTTGGAGATTTAAAAAAATCATAGCGAAGCAAAACTTTTGGCCTTTTTTAAGATATGGCCATTGTGTAGTTGTTATAAACGATATAATTGATGTTCTTGTGAAAAAAATACTTAGCCTTGAAGAAAAAAAGTGGCATGTACATATGCACTTCATGGATGTTCATGATTGTAGGTCTATAAATAACCCAATAGTATTATTAAAAAGATTGAGGTTTTTTCCAAAATGGTTGCTAGAAAAAACCAGAGGTAATATTAAGCACAGATTTTTATATGTATCTGCTATGATGGATGTAGATCGTAATTTAGGAAAACTATTTAAAGCACTAGAAAAAAAAAGTATTTTGAAAGATATTCTAATTCTTATTACAGCAGACCATGCTTCAAGTTATGCGGAAAGTCCAAGAGGCCATTTAGACGTCGAAAAAAGAACTCACTATGAAGATTTAGATGTTCCGTTTATTATGTCCAATATCTCTAAAAAGCCTAAAAAAAATACTATTTGTGACAGTATGGATATAACAACAACTTTCTTGAGTGCTCTAAAAATTGTACCTGACTCTAGTAGTAAAGGGCAAAATATATTCAAGCAAGAGAAAACTTTTGCTATTTCAGAGAGTTGTGGGAGTGGGAATGCAGATATAGAAAGAAGAGATATATTCTTCACAGTAACTACAAAAAAATTCAAGATGATGGCTACACTAAGCAATAAAGAACTTAAGGCTCAAAAACTTTTTAATTTGTTGGACGATCCATACGAGAAAAAAAATATTATAGAGAATGCAATGCACAAGAAAGATATTAACTTCTTGTTTGAGATACTTTACAAGAATAGAAAAGAGATTTTTGATATAAAAGGCATAAAAAAACCTAAATTCAAATTTAAACCTATTTCCAATTAAAAGTCTTTTGTAAATCTTTCACATAGTGAGTCTGTATCATATTCATTCGGTTTCCTTTATTNGGATATCCAACTCCTGTTACCAATATCATATCTTTGTTACAAATGATTCTTTTTTTCCATAGCTTTTCAAGACATATAGGGATATGCTCGAGGTTTTTTCTTTGAAAATTTACATTTAGATAAATTCCTCGAACACCCCGATAGAGGTTGAAACAAACTGAATTTTCATAAATATTAGTAATTGCTATTATTGGTTGTTTCAACATCAAAGAAGCTATTGTTCTTGCTGCAAAACCTGAACTAGTAATTATAATGATTTTGCTTATTTTTAATCTTTTAGTTATAGATACTATTGAACTTCCTATAGCTGCAGGAATTCCCTCTTGTTTATTATCATAGTTAACAGGTTGGCTGTGTTCCACAGTTTCACTAATTTTTTGCATAATTTCAACAGACTTGAAGGGATAAGCTCCTACCGCTGTCTCTCCAGAAAGCATTATTGCAGAAGCACCATCTAGAATTGCATTTGATATATCCGTAACTTCTGCCTTAGTAGGAAAAGGATTTTCTATCATAGAGTTAATCATTTCTGTAGCTACTATGACAGGTTTAGATAAGCGGTTACACTCGTGAATTATTTTTTTTTGAAATATAGCAATACTTTCAGTTTTAGTCTCGGTAGATAAGTCTCCTCTATCAATCATTATACCATCGGCTTCTCCGATGATAGCTTCCATGTTATCTAATCCACCTTGATTTTCAATTTTTGCTATTATTTTAAGTTTTTTATTTTTTATAATATTTCTAATTCTTTTGATATAATTTGCAGACTCTACAAAACTTATACCAATGAAGTTGACCCCATGCTTAATAGCAAAATTAATAAATTTTTTTTCTTTTATAGATAATTTATCTCCTCCCAAATTTATATGAGGTACATTTATTCCTTTTGCACTTTTAAGCTTGCCATTGCTCATACATACGCAATGAATATCTTTTTTAATTATTCTTTCTACTTTAAAAGACAGTGTTCCATCATCAGCATAAATAACATCTTTCTTTTTTAGTAAAAGATGAAGTTTATTATTATTTATGGCAACCTTATCTTTGCCCGAGTATTTTGTATAAGTAGTGAATATAATTTCATCATTTTTTTTAAAGGAGGGCTCATTTTCAAGTTGAACAGTCCTAATTTTTTTACCTGGTATATCAAATAGTACTGGTATCCCTTCAAAATTATGTTTGATTTTTTTAATTAAGTCTGCATGCCATTTCAAAGTATTATGAGAACCATTTAATCTAGCTATACTCATTCCATTTTTTTTTAATACATTAATTTTTGAAACGCTTTCAATATTAGGCCCTATTGTGGCAACTATTTTAGTTTTATTATTATTCATTACTATTACCTATAAACGCGTTTTTTTTATCTATTAATTTAACTATATCTCTTCTTAAAAAATTAGTATTTATTTTTTTTTTTCCCTTCAACATTGCTCTAATTTTTGTACCACTAATGTCAGTTGTATAAGGTTTTTTATCTAGTTTATGAGGACAAGTATTTTCAGTTACAATACTATCACATTTTTTACAATAAAAAGGTCCTTTAAACGCAAGAATTTTTATGCCTAATTTTTTTTCCATTTTTATACACAGCTTCTGTGCTTCATATTCTTTATAAAACTGACCTACTCCAGCATGATCTCTACCTACAATAAAATGTGTACACCCAAAATTTCTTCTTATTATAGCATGAAAAATTGCTTCTCTAGGTCCAGCGTAACGCATAGAGGTTGATAAACCAGAAAGAATTACACTGTTTTTAGGATAATAGTTTTTTATGAGATATTTATAGGTCTTAAGCACTGTTTCTGATGTAAAGTCCCCTTCTTTTTTTTTTCNAATTATTGGCTGAATTAATAATCCATCAACTTGTTCTAATGCTAGCCTATGTATAAATTCGTGAGCCCTGTGAGGAATATTTCTGGTTTGAAAACCCGCTATTGATTTAAGTTTCATTTTTTTAATAATTTTTTTTACCTCAGCGGGACTATTTATAATATTATTTTCATTATTTAAAATGTTATTTGATTTAGATATCTTTCCTGACAGAAATAGATTTCCCATATCTCTGAGCATTAATATTCCAGGATGTTTTTCGCTTACAGTTCCAAAAAGCTTTTTAAAGATTTTTTTTAAGTCAAAATTATATATATCCTTTATTAAAAGTCTTCCTGCATATCTGTTTCTATAGGTTACTCTAACTTCTGTNGAANATTTGATATTTTTATATGTAAGTTCTGAAATTGGAAGTAAAATTGGTAATGAAAAAATTTCATTATTTTCTAAACTCATATTTTCTACTACACTTTCTAAACAGTTACGATCCATAAATGAGTCTAAAGGATGAAAAGTACCATTTCTGATTTGTTGCATTTCTAAGTACGCATTTGTATCAATTTTAATTTCTTTCATTTAATTTTCTTAAAACAGGAAATATTTTTAGTTATAAGGTCTATTGTACTATTCAAATTTATGCCATCATCTCTATTAATAGTTAAATGAGGATTAATAGGTTCTATCCACTCAATATCAATTCCTACAAGATTTTTCACCTTCATTTTTTGAAACTTTGAATAAATTCCTTTCACATCGGCCTTTTGTACTAAATCCAAAGAAGCCTTTATATATATCTCTTTGTAATCTGAAAAGTTGGCTCTATTCCATTTTAGAATCTTTAGATTACTATATAGTGCTGAGGCAATCACTATCATTTTTTGACTATCTAAGAACTTACAAATACTTTGTATCCTGTTTATTTGTTTGTTTCTATCTTCTATATCATATCCTAAGTCATTATTAAAAAGCATTCTAACCTCATCTCCATCGACATTTACTAAATGAGGTAAATAACTTTTATATCTTTTTATTAACTCTTTAGCTATGGAAGTCTTTCCAGCCCCTGATATACCTGTTAACCAAATTACCATAACTTTCTATTTATTTAGAATAATTCATATATTAATCTTTCTTAAATAGAACTTTTCCTCCAGTCATGAAAAGTTAAAGTATTTATACAATTTAAATTTCTTAAATAAGATTGTTAGTCTTAATTCTTTGTTATTATAATTATTTAATAAATTTTAGCCATTGTTAATTACATTCTACTTTTTAAATGTAGCCAAATTTTGTCCTATAATAGCTTGTTAAAAATCTATAAAAAATGTATGATTGAAGTTATAAAATTTATAATTTGTACAAAATAAAAGAGATGTTACAACTTCGTGATAAAAAGATAAAAGAGATTGTAAAGTATATTTAATGAGGTTAATTAACTTATTTGGTAGAGATTGCGCGGGTGTAGCTTAGTGGTAAAGCTCCAGCCTTCCAAGCTGGCTATGAGGGTTCGATTCCCTTCACCCGCTCCAATAGACTAAGGAGTGTAGCTCAATTGGTAGAGCACCGGTCTCCAAAACCGGGGGCTGTGGGTTCGAGTCCCTCCACTCCTGCCAGCATTGACTTATCAAAGTTTTTATAATAATTTACATTATGAATAATTTTAAACCTATAAAATTTCTTAAGGAAGTCAAACAAGAAGGCAATAAAATTGTATGGCCTACAAAAAAAGAGACACTAATAACNACTGNAATGGTATTNATNATGGTTNTTATATTTTCTATTTTNTTTCTTATTGTAGATAATATTATTTCNAAAATTATAAAGTTTTTGCTTGGTGTATAATGACAGAAAAAAATGATTTTAAGTGGTATATAATACATACTCATTCTGGACTAGAAAATANGGTTGTTGAGCATATAAAAGAAGAAATTAATAAAAAAAAAATCAATGATTATTTTCAGGATTTTTTGGTGCCCACGCAACGAACTTTGGAGATAAAAAAAGGTAAAAAGGTAGAAGGTGAAAAAAAATTCTTTCCTGGATATGTTATGATAAAAATGATTATGAATGATGACACATGGCATTTTATAAAAAAAATTACTAAGGTTAGTGGTTTTCTCGGAGCTTCCAATAAGCCAGTTCCTCTTAGAGAAAAAGAGGCAGAAAGAATTCTAGCTCAAATTCAGGAAGGAGTAGACAGTGTTGTCCCTACTGTATCTTTCGAAATAGGGGAAACAGTAAAGGTCTCTGATGGCCCTTTTGCATCTTTTAATGGAGTAGTAGAGGAAGTTGATGTAGATAAGTCNAGGTTAAAAGTGGCAGTTTCTATTTTTGGTAGAGCAACTCCTGTAGAATTAGAATATACTCAAGTAGAAAAATCTTGATTAAACTTAATTAATGTTATAATTATTTTTCTGGTTTAAACTTTTAATTATTATGGCAAAAAAAATAACAGGATATGTAAAGTTACAGGTTCCAGCTGGCCAAGCCAGTCCATCTCCTCCTATAGGACCAGCTTTAGGGCAAGCTGGGCTAAATATCATGGATTTTTGTAAGGACTTTAACGCAAAAACTGAATCGTTAGAAAAAGGTATGCCTTGCCCTGTAGTAATTACAGTATACCAAGACAAGACTTTCAATTTTATTATTAAAAAACCTCCTGCTAGCTTTTTCATAAAGAGAGAAGCAAATATCAAAAAGGGCTCAGGTACCACCGGAGTAGCAGATGCAGTAGCAAAGTTATCAAAAGCACAAATTATAAAGATAGCAAATGAAAAAATGGATGACTTAAACACTAAAGATNTGGAAGCAGCTGCAAAAATAATAGCTGGTACAGCTAAATCTATGGGTGTNGAAGTTGAAANTTAGNANATTAGGAATTTAGTATGGGTANAAGAGGAAAGAGATATAAAGAATTAAAAAAAGCNATAAATGNAGAAAANACTTATTTGATTAAAGAGTGTATTCANNTNATTAAGTCAGGAAAAAAAACAAANTTTGACGAGACTNTTGATATTTCTATAAATTTAGGNGTTGANCCNAAGCAATCAGANCAGATNGTNAAAGGNGTTGTAAATCTNCCNAGTGGAACNGGAAAAAAAACNANAGTCGCAGTATTTGCAAAGGATAACAAAAAAAAAGAAGCAGAAGATGCAGGGGCAGATTATGTGGGTGCTGAAGACCTAGCACTAAAATTTGAAAAGGAAAATCTAAATGTAGATAGAGTTTTGGCTACTCCAGATATGATGGCATTAGTTGGAAAACTCGGAAAAGTACTCGGGCCTAAGGGGCTTATGCCTAACCCTAAAATGGGTTCAGTTACTCAGGATGTATCTAAGGCGATAGAGGATATTAAAAAAGGTCAAATTGAGTTTAAAACTGATAAATCCGGAATTGTTCATGCAGGAATTGGAAAACTAAGTTTTAGTGAAGATAAGATTGAAGCGAACATAGTTAACTTTATAGAAGCAATAATTAAAGCAAAACCTTCTGGTTCAAAGGGTACATACCTAAAAGATATATATGTATCAACTACAATGGGACCTTCAATCAAAATAGCTAATAAATAATTAATTTTTAACTTGACTTTATTTATAAGAAAAATTACTTTGCACTTTTATCATAGACTGTAGGTTATTATAAATCCTTCATAGATAAATAGCCATCATGTCTTTAATATGCTTTAAATTATGGACAGAAACCAAAAACAAAACGCGGTAGAAAAACTTAAAAAGTCATTTGTAGAAGCAAATGCAGTTGTCTTAACGCACTATATAGGGCTAAATGCATCCGAGATTACTGAATTAAGATCAGTTGCTCGCGACGCTGGTGCTAAGTTCTTAGTAACAAAAAACAGCCTCGCAAAAATTGCGTTAAAAGAAACACAGTATGAGGGATTAATGAGCTTCTTTATAGGGCCAACTGCTTTAGTTTTCTCAGAAGATCCTATCGCCGGTATAAAGGTAGTTAAAAATTTTAGCAAAGATAACAATAAACTTAAAGTTATTAAAGCCAGTCTTAATGAAAGAATTATAGATGATGAGGAATTTGTGAATTTATCTAATTTGCCTTCTTTACAAGAAATACGAGCTAGTATAGCTGGGTATCTTACAGTCCCACATCAAAACTTAATGCAACTATTTAAAGCAGTTGGTAGTGATTTAGTAAATATATTCAATAAGCAATCTAAAAAATAACATAATTAGGAGAATAAAATGGCAGATTTAAATAAAATGGTTGATGAGCTTTCAAAACTAACTGTAATGGAAGCAGCAGAACTATCAAAGTTACTTCAAGAAAAATGGGGTGTTTCCGCCGCGGCGCCCGTGGCAGTTGCGGCAGCGGGGGCAGCCAGTGGTGATGATCAAAAATCGGCAGAGAAAGATACATTTGATATTGTCTTAAAAGAAGTCGGAGACAAAAAAATCAATATCATTAAAGAAGTAAGAGCAGCAACAGGATTAGGACTTAAAGAAGCTAAAGATATGGTAGAAGGGGCTCCTAAGACAATAAAAGAAGGCGTTGCTAAAGCGGAAGCAGAAGAAATTAAGAAAAAATTTGAAGAATCTGGAGCTAAAATAGAACTTAAGTAGTTTTTATACTTCACATTAATGTATTTGAGGTATATGATATTATTTTTATATGTTCTGTTATTAAATTTTTAAACTATAAGTATTTTTTCAATTTGAAATTGTATATGGGAATCCTATGGCCAATAAATTATCTCTACAAAAAAGAAAAGCTCTAAGACATAAATTTGGTGTTCTGCAAGAAATTGCAGATATGCCAAACTTAATAGAAATTCAAAAGTCTTCTTACAAAGAATTTCTTGATTCTGCATCAAATAATGATATTACGCATGAAATAGGCATACATGACTCTTTAAATAGCGTTTTTCCAATCAAAGATTATGCGGGAAGAATGAACTTAAGATATATATCTTATCGATTAGAAAGGCCAAAATATGATGTAATTGAATGTAGACAGAGAGGTTTAACTTATTCAGCGGCTCTAAAAGTTACTTTTAGATTAGATATTGTTAAAGTTGATGAAGAAACTGGAGACGAAATAGGCAAAGATGCTAGAGAAGAAGAAGTCTATTTAGGAGATATTCCCCTTATGACTGAAAAAGCTACTTTCGTTATTAATGGAACAGAAAGAGTTATAGTAAGTCAAATGCACAGATCACCAGGAGTTTTCTTTGATAATAATAATACTGCAAGAGTCATTCCTTACAGAGGATCATGGTTAGACATAGAATTTGACTCAAAGAACTTGTTGTACATAAGAATTGATAGAAGAAAAAAACTGTCTCTTACTTTTCTATTAAGATCAATGGGCATGACAAATGAGGAATCTTTAGAATACTTTTATAAAATTAATACTTTCAGTATTTCTGATAATGATATGGTGAAGGTGCCATATAGTTTTGAAGAATTGAAAGGAGAACTGACCTACGACCTCATCAATGCTAAAGATAAAAAGATATTACTGTCTAAAGGAGAAAGACTTACAAACCGTCATAACAAAGAATTTTTAATTAAGAAGCTAGAAAGTATATTAGTTCCAAAGGAAGCAATTTACGGGAAGTACTTAGCTAAAGATATATTTAATGCTGAGAGCGGAGAAATATATAGTGAAGCAGGAGATGAAGTAGATGAGAAATTTATAGAAATTATAAAAGAAGCAGGGTTTAAAGATTTTCAGGTAATAGAAACAAGTGATAATAGAGGTTCTTATATAAGAGATACCCTGAAAGTCGAGAGCGGAGTTTTGAGAGCTGAAGCCTTGGCTGCAATATATAAAATTATGAGGCCAGGTGAACCTCCTACTGAAGAAAGTTCGGAAAAACTTTTCTTTGATCTCTTCTTTTCTAGAATAGAGGGATTACAAAATAAATTAGATTTTTATCAAGAACCAATAGAAAAAGAAGAGAAAGTTTTAAGTTTAAATAATGATATTATTGAACAAGAAGGGGTCTGGATACTATCTCAAATACAAGATTGGACTCAAGTTGTTGTAGGAGCTGTAGCCAGAGGGAATGTAAGTCCAAATTTATGGGTAAAAACGAAACAATTGAAAAAGTTAGAGTCTGAGAAATATGATTTGTCTTCAGTAGGAAGAGTGAAGCTGAATGCTAGGCTAAAGTCAGAAATAGTTGAGGCTTATGGAGAACTTCAAAAAGAAGATATTCTTAAGGTAATTGATCTTATAATCCAACTTAAAGATGGTATTGGTGAATTTGAC
>PAAB01000005.1 GCA_002591705.1 Phycisphaerae bacterium | reverse complement strand
CCCGTGGAGGTTCGAGTCCTCTCTCGCGCATTGACCGGCCCTGCAGGGGTTCCCTGCAGGGCCGTTTCGTTAGCATGCAGGCACAGATGGCTACAAAACCGTCCAACAACGAACCTGTGATCGAGAACCGGAAAGCCCGGCATCTCTACACCATCACGGACACCCTCGAGTGCGGCATCAAGCTGCTGGGGACGGAGATCAAGTCGGTCCGCAGCGGCCAGGTCTCACTCGCCGAGGGATACGTGAAGGCGACCGAACAACCGCTTGCCCTGTCTCTGCATGGGGTGCACGTCGCGGAGTACCCCCCGGCGGGCCCCCATCGTCAGCACGATCCGATCCGGGTACGGATCCTGCTTGCGCACCGTCGTGAAATTCGCAAGTGGGCCATCGCAGCCCGAAGCCGGGGCTGCACGATCGTCCCCTTGAAGATGTACTTCGTGGATGGACGTGCGAAACTGCTCATCGGACTCGGAACGGGCAAGAAGGCGAAGGACAAGCGACAGGATCTCAAGGCCAAGGAAGCGAAGCGTGAGATCGAGCGCGCACTCAAGAAGCGCTGATCAGGCCGCCGAGGACACCATCGCGCCCCCCCGGGCCCGGACGAACACCCGATTGGCACCATCGCATGCGGCCTTGGCCGCATACATCGCCTCGTCGGCGTGACGGACCAGATCCTCCGCGGATCCGGGATTGGACAGATCCCGGTGTCCCACGCCGATGGACAACCCCACCGTGACGGCATGCAGATCGAGTCCGGCGATCCGATCCATGAACGCGTTCGAAATGCGGTCGGCCACGTGCATCGCGGCATCCAGGTCGGTGTGCGGCATCAGGATGCAGAACTCATCGCCACCGTAGCGGGCCGCAACGTCGATCTCACGGCAGTTCCGCTCGATCACCTCGCCCACGACCCGCAGGAGATCGTCTCCACGCTGATGACCGAGACGATCGTTGAGCTGCTTGAAGCCGTCGAGGTCGATCATGATGAACGCCATCGAAAGGTCATGACGCTCGGCCTCGGCCCACCGCCCTTCGAGCATGAGATTCAACCACCGGCGGTTGCTCAGACCGGTCAGTTCATCGGTCCGTGCGGTGACCTCCAGCTGCCGGATGGTCTTTTCGAGTTTGCGGTTGAGGATGGCGAGATCCGCCATGGATCGCCCGAGATCCTCCTGGAGACCTTCGTTCTCGTCACGGAGTTGCCGATGCACGAACGCCTTTTCCACCGCCAGCGGAACGGCGACCGTTTCGTGCCCGGTCAGGAGAATGAACTCCGCGGCTCCCCCCCGGATGGCATCCACGGCCATGGAGGCATCGGCTTCCACTCCGGTCATGATCACGGGGGTGTCCGGCGACGTACCCTGCATGAACACGAGCACATCGAGACCGCAGGCGTCGGGCAGCACCGAAGCGGTGATCACCACATCGAACCGATCCATCGGGAGTTCATGCATCGCCTGCAGCGAGTCCACCACGAGGCAGACCGACGAGGACGTACGGTGGACGACGTCGACGAGAGAATCCCTGATCCGGTCGGCAGTGACCCGATCCGGTTCGATCAACAGCACCCGCAGGCCGGACGCGGTCGGTCTCGTTGGAATCTTTGCTTCCATCGCTGAACAGAACTCCCCGTTGGATCCCGAAGCAGGATCCGCCCCTTCAACGTCGAAAGATCACCCGCTTCATTCAAGCGGGATCGCCAACCACGTCGGGGATGGGGCAACGGCCCGGCCTTCGAGACCGCAGAGGCCGCACAGATGGAACTTCACGCATTCCAGAGGACCCGGATGGCTTCCAGGGCCTCCTCCGAGTCCAGGGTGGCAAATCCGTCCCGCACCACGAACAGCGGCAGCCCACGGGCTTCCGGGCGGCGGCCCTCGATGCAGTCCATGGCGATGCCCACGAACTGGTCCATGGGAATCTCCGCGCCCTCAGGCAGTTCGATGTCTCCCAGCACACTACGGAGCATCGGTGTGTCGATGCAGCCTGCGGCGAGGGAATACGCCTCGATGCCCGCCTCCGCGGCCTGTGATTCGACGTGCACGGAACGGGTCAAGCCCTCGATGGCCGACTTGCTGATGCCGTAGGCCCCGGCACCCGGAAACGGATCGATCGAGGCGAGGGAGGACATGTTGAGCACCACTCCGCGTGGCGCATCGGCCAGCGCGGACCAGGCTTCTCGAACGAGGATCGCGGGTGCGATCGTATTGATCGCCAGGGTCCGCTGCAGGGATCCCAGCGACATCTCATGCAGCGGAGCGATGTCGAAGATGCCCGCGATGTTCAGCAGCACGTCGAGACGGCCGAACTCCCCGATCACCTCGGGAACCACGCGGGCCGTCTCCTCCGGATCATGCAAATCGACGCACCGTCTCATCACCCGGCACGAATCGCCGAGTTCTCGGGACAGGGCATCGAGTTCCTCGGTGCGCCGGGCGGCCACCGCGAGATCGAAGCCCCGCTCCGCAAGGCCGAGCGCGCAGGCCCGGCCGACTCCCGACGAGGCTCCGGTGACGAGGGCGACTGGTCGTGACACGGTTCGACTCCTGAACAGGATCAGCCGATGATCCTGGCGATGTCATTGTAGAACGTCACCACGAAGGCCGTCGCGATGAGGAGCAGTCCGACCAGGGCCGCTCCATTCTGGAATCCGACCGAAGGCGGCCGACCCTTGAACGCCTCGTAGACGAGGTAGAGGAAGAGTCCGCCGTCGACGATGGGAAGCGGCAGGAAGTTGATCACCGCCAGGTTGACACTGATCAATCCAAGGAAGAACAGGAGATAGCTGAATCCCCGGTCCGCGACCTTCGATCCGATGTGGACGATCCCCACCGGCCCCTGCAGGTGCTCGACCTTGACCGTTCCTCGGAACAGCCGATCGATCGTCAGATAGGTCAGGACGGCGAAGGACGCCGTCTCCTGAATGCCCATGGAGACGGCTTGCAGGGGGTCCCCGTTGGCATGGCGCAGGACGAACAGGGGCTCGAAGACGAAATACGGCAGGGATGGCTGCCAGGCCAACGCCCTGACCTCATCCGTCCAGACCGCGTCGACCGGGATACGGACGGTCCTGCGATCGACGTTGGTGGTCGGCAGCAGTACGGTGACCTCGAGCTCCCCCGCTCCGTCGCGGCCGTGCACCGCACGCCAGATCCCTCGCCAGTCGTCGACCGGAAGTCCATTGATCGATTCGATCCGTGATCCTCCCAGCAGTCCCAGCGACGCCACCGGCGTCTTGACCGCGGAAGGCGATGAATCCTCCCGGCCTTCCGATTGGACCACCTCCATCGGTTGGGAGAATCGAGGCTCGTCCCAGGCGTAGGTCGGTGTCACCCCCATCAGGGGTCTGGGATCGAAGATGCCCGACTCCTCGATCCGCGCCGTCACCGAGACCGGTTCGCCGTCGCGGAGGATCGTCATGTCGACCGCACCCGCACCGTGCTCGACGATGAACTCGCGGAACGTCCGCATTCGGGGAGCCTGATGGTTGCCGATGCGCAGCACGATGTCGCCCGGCTGCAGGATGCCCTGATTGGGACTTCCCGCCGTCACGGAACTCAACCGGACCATGGGGACGAGTCCGAGCAATCCTTCCTCGTATCCGACGATCGACGTACTCGTCGCATCGGTATAGCGAAGCTGCTGCCACTGGGGGACGGGGTCCAGGGAAGCGACGACTGTCCGATCCGCCCCGCGTCCGGTCTCGTCCGCCGCCACCCAGGTGGTCTCGAGTGCGTCGCCGCCACGACCGTCGCTCAGGGCGGCGTAGGAGTCGTAGTTCCAGACCGGTTCGCCGTCGACCGCCGTCAAGGTCATGCCGGGCTCGACTCCCTGCTTCGCAAGGCCCGCACGATCCAGCACCGAATCGACGATGGGCATCTCGTCGACCACCAGCAGGCGGGTCGAAGATGCCGGCATCACGCCGATCCCCATCAGCCTCGAGGTGGGATCGACCCGGGGTCGCACGGTGAACTGCAGCGGCTCGGACCGACCCTCGCGTTCGACCCGTACGGTCATGTCCACATCGGGACGTCCCATGGCCGTTTCGATCTGGATGTCGCCGAAGGTCTCGATTCCATGACCGTCGATGTCGACGACCCGATCTCCGGATCGCAGTCCGACCGACCCGTCGGAGGCCACGGCGGTTGCGGCCGGCGATCCCGGAACCACCTGTCCGATGATCGGCGACTCGAAGCGGACCCCGATCGTGAAGGCGATCACGAAAAGCAGACCGGCGAACAGGAGGTTCATCACCACACCGGCGCTGATGACCACCATGCGATGTCGAATCGGACGGACGTTGAAGCTTCGCCGGTTGTCGCTGGTCGCAGCGGGCTTCACATCGTCCTGCCCCAGCATCCGCACGAAGCCCCCCAGCGGCAGCCACCGCAGCGAGTACTCCGTCTCGCTGAGTCCGGCGTCGCGGAGTTCGTCGTCGGAGAGTTCGCCGGGCAGCTGACCGGTTCGTCGACGCACCGCCTCGTAGGTGGAACCGAGGCGGAACCCGATCCCCTTCCTCCAGGAGCAGATGGGAGGCCCGAATCCGATCGAGAAGCCCTCGGTGCGGACCCCGGCCCATTTCGCGGCGAGGAAGTGACCGAGTTCGTGCACGAAGATGAGCACGCCGAACCCGACCATGATCAGCAAGATGTTGAAGCCTGACGTCAGCAGTTCCATGGCCTGTCCACTCTCGTTCGGTCAGCGATCGATCGACGAAACGGTCCTACGGTCCATCGTATCCAGTACGTCGCGGACAAAGGCGCGGGTTGCGGCATCATCTTCCAGCACCACCTCGAGCCGATCGGCGTCCCGGGCTGGAATCTCGCGAAGCCCCCGCTCCACCAGGTCGAAGATGCCGCCGAAATCGATCCGCTGCTCCAGGAAGGCCTGGACCGCGACCTCGTTGGCGGCATTGAAGATGGCACCAGACGTCCCCCCCGTCCGGACCACGTCCATCGCCATGCGGACGGATGGGAAGGTCCGGTCGTCCAGCGATTCGAACTCAAGATTCCGCATCGAGGCCCAGTCCAGGTTCGGGCCGCAGCCTTCGACCCGATCGGGCCAGGTGAGGGCGTACTGGATCGGTGTCTTCATGTCGGGCGGACCGCACTGGGCCAGCACCGATCCATCCACGTACTCGACGAAGCTGTGCACGATCGACTGGGGATGCACGATCACCTCGATCTGCTCCGCGGGCAGACCGAAAAGCCANTAGTGCGCCTCGATCACCTCGAGTCCCTTGTTCATCATCGAGGCCGAATCGATCGTGATCTTGCGGCCCATCGTCCAGGTCGGATGTGCCAACGCCTCCTCGACACCCGCCGAGCGGATCCGGGCGGCGTCCCAGGTGCGGAACGGACCGCCGGACGCGGTGATCACGAGCCGTCGAATCTCCTCGCGGGACCGGCTGCTTCGCAGACACTGGGCGATGGCGGAGTGTTCCGAATCGACCGGAAGCAGTTGGACGCCATGCTCCTCGAGCAGCGGCATGACCAGGGCACCACCGGCCACCAGGGTCTCCTTGTTGGCCAAGGCGACATCGCATCCGAGCGTGATCGCGGTCAGCACGGCCTCGAGGCCTGCGGCACCGACGATCGCCGCCACCAGCAGATCACCGGGACGGGCAACCGCTTCGACCAGCTGCACGGCGGCGTTCGCACCGGTATACACGGTGCGGTCCCCCACGGCTTCGGCCGCCTGCTCGTCGCAGATCGCCACGTGCTCGACGCCGAATTCGACCGCCTGCGCACGCAGCACGTCCGCCTGACGGGCGACGGCGAGACCGACGACTTCGAAGCGGGTGTGGTCACGATTCAGATGACGAATCACCTCGAGCGAACTGATCCCGATCGAGCCGGTGGAACCGAGCAGGATGACCCGGCGAGGTTCGCTCACGCACCCTGCTCCTTGGCGGCGTCGACTTCGGACTTGGAGACACCGCGACGACTGGCTCCGTAGAGCGTCCGTCGCTTGGGCTTCGGGGGCTCCGAGGGCTCGGGGGCCGGCGACGGAGCGGATTCGACGGCGGCCACGTCGGCGGCCTCGTCGCCATCACCTGCGTTCGCCTCGCCGGACGACTTGCGGCCGCGGCCGCGGCCGCGGGACCCGCGGCGGGTTCGCTTGCGTTCCGGCTTGTCCTCCGAGTCGGCCTCCGACGACGAATCTCCGGAGTCCTCCGTACCGTCGACGGCGGCCTCACCTTCGCCCTGGGAACTCTTCCGTCGACGAGACCGTCGACGACGCTTCTTGCGGGGAGCGTCCTCCGAGGACTCCTCGTCCTCCGTGGACGCGGCCTCCGTCTCCTTGGACTCGCCGTCGCCCCGGGATCCCCGACGACGCCGACGCCTCCGACGGCGTTTGGTCGGCTGCTCCTCGGCGTCACCATCCTGATCCGACTTGTCATCCGAGGCCTCGGTGGGCGGGTCGGCCGGCGGGACGAACCATCCCGCGATGACGGTGGCCTGTTCCGGCGTCACCATCGACATGTGGTTCTTGATCACCCAGTCGCCGACGACGTCTTCTTCGCATTCCGCGATTCGGCTGAGGATCTCCTTCGAGTCCGTCTCGATCTTCTTCGCCAGCACGTACAGTCGCGCGGGAGCATCGATCGGCGGCTCGACTTCGGGCTTCGATTCGGCCTTGCGACCCCGGCCCCGGCGACCACGGGAACGACGCCGCCGCTTGCGACGAGCCCCCTCGCCGGCCTCCTCCTCCTCCTCTCCGAAGTCGACGACCTCCAGGTCCTCGGCGTCCGCCTCCTCGTCGAGTTCCTCGAGTTCCTTCATCAACTCGCCGGACAATGCNATCGCNGCCGCATCNGCGGGCGGCGCNGTGCGCCGGCGACGCCGGCGACGGCGTGATCCGGTACCGGATTCCGTGGATTCTTCGCCATCGGGCTGCCCTTCCTCCGCGGCCAGTTCCTCGATGGTGGGCACCGCGGGCTTGACCAGCTTGTCGAGTTCGAGATCGGTGTTCGTCGAGTCGTAGGCGTAGAAACTGACGCGATCCGCCGCGATGGTCTCGCTGACGCGGACGTCGACCTGCTTTTCCATCTGCTCTTCGAGGATGGTCAGATGTCGGCGTCGGGTCGACAGCAGCACCGAGGCCACCTTCGAGGAGACGACCACTTCGACACGGGCAACGTCGCGGTGCTGAAGGAGGTACCCGACCTGACGGACCACATCCGTCGCCACCGAGTCCGGAGCCTGGATCTCTCCCTGCCCCTCGCAACCGGGACAACCGATGAAGTGGCTCATCCGCATGCTCGGACGCATTCGCTGGCGGGTCATTTCGAGAATCCCGAACTCGCTGATCTTCAGCGTCGTGGTCCGGGCCCGATCCCGCTCNAGGTTGTGGGTGAATCGCTCCTCGACCTTCCGCCGGTGCCGCTGGTGTCGCATGTCGATGAGGTCGTTGATGACCAGACCACCGAGGTCACGCAGTCGCAGCTGCCGGCAGATCTCGTCGGCCGCCTCCATGTTGGTGTTGAAGGCGTTGGTCTCGCTGTCCTTCGCGGATCGGCTGCGTCCGGAGTTGACGTCGATCGCCACCAGGGCCTCGGTCTGGTCGATCACCAGGCGACCACCGGACGGCAGGTGCACCTCGCGCTGGTGGATGACGTCGATCTGCCGTTCGATGTTGAAGGCGTGGAAGATCGGCAGGCCGCGGCGATAGCGGATCACCTGCGGGGCCGAACGCGGAGCGATGACCCGAAGGAATGCATTGCAGCGCTCGAGCGCGGAATCCGAGTCGACCACCACCGCCTTGATCGAGGGCCGCAGGACGTCGCGGATGGTCCGGATCAGAAGATCGGACTCGGTGTACAGTTCGCACGGAGCGCCCACCTTCTCGTTGCGCTTCTCCATGACCTTCCAGAGTCGGGTGAGATAGGCCACATCCCGCTTGAGCTCGAGCTTGGTACGCCCCATTCCGGCCGTCCGCAGGATGAACCCGAAGTTGTCGGGCAGATCGAGCTTGTCCAGCACATCCCGCATGGAACGCCGCTGATCGTCGTCCTCGACCTTTCGGGTGACGCCGACGCGGTCCATGTTGGGCATCATGACCATCATCCGCCCAGGGATGGACAGGTAGCTGGTCAGCGTGGGCCCCTTGGTGCCGATGCCCTCCTTGAGGACCTGCACGATGATCTCCTGCCCCCGCTGCAGGCAGTTCTGCATCAACGGACGATCACGACGGGCGGTCTTTCGTCCGACCTTCTCCGTCTTGCCCCCACCCGGGAAATACATCGGGTGCAGATCGGAGATGTGGAGGAATCCNCGCTGGGCGTGACCGAAATCGACGAACGCCGCCTGAATCGCGGATTCGACGTTGGTCACGCGTCCCTTGTAGATGTTGCCGACGCTGCTGGCCGACGAGACACGTTCAGCGTAGAGCTCTTCGAGGTGCCCGTCCTGCAGGATGGCGATCCGACATTCCTCCCCGGGAACGTCGTTCACCACCATCAATTCGTCCGGCTGTTCTGCTTTCTTCTTGGTTGCCACGTCGTGGTCCTTCCTGGATTGGACCGACGACCCAGTCCGCGTGGAAGGCCAGACCTTGCAGTTGGGGTTCCCCCGCCCGATGGCGTGCTGGACCCGGAGCTGCACCGGTCGCCGTCACTCCGATTGGAGTGGACCGCGCTTCGATGAGCATCTCGAGATGTCCCTGCTTGGTGGTTGCCTGCGTCACGTCGTGGTTCGTCGGTTCGCCGGTCGAACTGGGGAGCTGCGAAGCTTCCAACCCGTCTTCCGGCATCGTGTGGTTAATGCTGCCTGGCTTGCCGGCCANCGGCCGGGGCTCAGTCGCCGCTCAGTTCAGGCAGCACGGTCAGTAGTTCNTCNTGGAGACATTTCAGCGTCCTGCGCTCCGAATCAAATGAGCCGACCCTCCTGGCCAGCCGNTCGCACTGTTTCACGTCGACCCGTCTGATGACCTGCTTGACGCGGGGCACCTGGGCGGGGACGAGGGAAAGGGTCCTGAGACCCANTCCAATCAAGAGCATAGTGTAGGTGATATCACCGGCGATTTCACCACAAAGGCTGGTCTCGATGTTTCGTCGCTTTCCGGCCCTCAAAATGGCCTTTACCAGCCTCAGGACCCCGGGATTGGTGGCCGTGTAGAGGCTGGCGACACGCTGGTTCGAGCGGTCGACGGCGACCGTGTACTGAATGAGGTCGTTGGTCCCGATCGAGAAGAAATCGACGTCCCGGGCGAAGCTGGAGGCCATGAGGGCCGCACTGGGCACCTCCATCATCATGCCCACGGGCACCTTCGACCCGATGGGGACACCCTCCTCCTCCAACTCCTCGCGTGCATCCTCCAGGACCAGCTTGGCCTGCTTGAGCTCGGTCATGGTGGTGATGAGGGGGAACATGATCTTCAGCGGACCATGCACCGAGGCCCTGAGGATCGCACGGAGCTGCCGCTTGAACTGCGGGAGATGCTGCAGGCTGTAGCGGATGCTCCGCAATCCGAGGAACGGATTCCGCTCGGGCTCCATCGCCTGCTGCTGGGTGAACTTGTCCGCACCGAGGTCCAGCGTCCGAACGGTCAAGGGACGACCGTCGAGCAGCTTGATGCAGTGGGCGTACTGCTCGTAGAGCTCATCCTCGGTCGGATCGCTGCGATTGGTGAGATAGAGAAACTCCGTCCGGTACAGTCCCACGCCCTCGCCTCCGAACCGGATGACCGATTCGATCTCGCGGGGAAACTCGATGTTGCAGAGCAACTGGATGTGCGTGCCGTCGAGCGTGACCGACTCGAGATCCGATGCGGCGACGATGCTGGAAAGCGTCTCCTCCTGCCGACGGACCCGACGACGGTACTGCTCGACGGTGTCGGCATCGGGCTGCACGACGACCGTCCCGGTGTTTCCGTCGAGGATGATCGTGTCGCCTTCGTCGACGTGTTCCGTGAGGAACTGGCACCCGACGACCACCGGCATGCCCAACGCGGCCGCGACGATCGAGGTGTGATCGGTGCGACCGCCGAAATCGGACGCCAGACCCACCACCTGGGATTCGTGCAACGATGCGGCCTGCATCGGCGTCATCTCGTGGGTGACGATCACCACCGGCTCGGCCACCTGCTCCAGCCGATCCTGGGATCCCCCCAGGAGATGGTCGATGACCCGTCGTTCCAGATCCAGCACGTCACGGGCCTTGTCCTTGAAGACGTTGGAGCCCATGGCTCGGAATCGATCGGCCAGATTGCTGAAGGCTTCCGACACCGCGTAGGTCGCAGCGACCCGCTCGGAGGAGATTCGATCACGGACGGGATCGAGCAACGCCGGATCGCCCAGCAGTCCGAGATGAAACTCGAAGATCTTCGCGGGCTCCGGCCCCAGGTCGGCCGCCGCTCGATCCCGATCCGCCTCGAGCGACGCGCGGGCATCTGCGATCGCCCGCTCCAGCATCTGCTGCTCGGCAGGCACCGCCTGCTCCGCCACCACATGGTGGGGAATGCGCTCCCGGAACTGCTCCAGCAGGAATGCCTTTGCAATCACGACCCCGGGGGAAACAGCAATGCCTTGGAAGGTCTTCATGGCGAGGTGTGGAATGCCGCACTCGGAACCGAGTCGGATCCAGATCAGCCATTATAGGGGGTACCGAAACGGCCTTCCACGCCCTTGGAATGCGGGTGATCAGCCCGACCGGGGCGTCGGCACCACGCCATCGGGCACCGGATCCAATCCCGAATCCGGACTCCGCTCGGGCCGTGGAGTGCCGTTCCACAGGAACCACGCGCCCCGCTTGAGGTCATCGAGGATCAGGATCAGGCACGGAAGCAGCAGCAGAATCAGGAAGGTCGCGCTGATGAGGCCGAAGGCGATGGCGATGGCCATCGGAATCAGGAAGCGGGCTTGGAAGGACTGCTCCAGCATCAGCGGAGTCAGCCCCAGCACCGTGGTCACCGTGGTGAGGAAGATCGGCCGCAGGCGTTCGGCCCCGGCTCGAAGGAGCGATTCACGCACCGATACCCCTCGATCACGCTCCTCCTGATAGAAGTGCACGAGGATCAGCGAATCGTTGACCACGATTCCGCTCAACGCAACGAAGCCGATGATGCTCAGGAACGTCAGCGCGTATCCCAGGATGATGTGACCCCAGATCACACCGATGATGGCGAACGGTATCCCGAGCATGACGGTCAGGGGCAGCGTGTAGCTCTTGAACAGCCAGGCCAGCATCGCGTAGATCATTCCCAATGCGGCCATGTAACCCAGGGGCAGGGACGAGAATGCACGGGCTTGCGATTCCTGCCGACCCCCGAGCGTGATGGCAAGATCCGGATACTCCTGCTTCCACTCTTCCACGGGAAGCGACGCCATGACGAGTTCGGGGCTCAGGCCCTCCGCGGTCTCCGCCGTCACGGTCATCGATCGGGAACGATTGCGTCGTCGAATGCCCGCGTAGCCCGACCCGTCCCCGAGTTCCACCACCTCCGCCAGGGGAATCGATCGTCCATCCGGAGCGATGATCCACATCGACTCGATGTCCGAGAGATCGGCACGGGACAGCCCCGCCGCACTCACGCGGACGTCGATGTCCTCCCCGTCGGCGGCAAAGACGTGCGCCTCGTCTCCGTAGACCGAACTGCGGACCTGCCGGGCCACGTCCTCGACGGTCAACCCCAGTGCGGCGCCCGAAGGACGCAGGCGGATCTGAAGCTCGCGCTGCCCATCAAAGAGATCGTCGGCGATGTCGAACACGCCATCGAAGACGGCCAGATCGTCCTTCATGCGGGCGGCGACCGCCATCATGCGGTCGAGATCGTCACCGCTGATATTCACGGTGATGTCCTTGCCGCCCGGGCCGCCCGTGAGTTCCTGAACCGAGAAGTTGTCCACTCCCGGCAGCTGCCCCTCCAGCGATGCCCGTACGTCGGTCATCACCTGCCCGGCGTTCCGCTCCCGCACCTCGGCCGGCGACAACTCGAGAAAGATCTGCGCGACGTTGGTCGAGAAGGACGCACCGCGGCCGGTCTCCACGTCCGAGGTCGCACCGATGATCGTATTCACCAGCTTGATCTCGGGCTGTTCCTCCAACGCCCGCTCCACCCGCAGGGCCACCGCCTGCGTATGCTCGAGCGGCGTGCCGACCGGCATCTCGAACTTGATCATCACGGTTTCGGCGTCGTCGCTGGGAAGGAAGTTGTACCCCACGCGACCGCCGGCGAGGAAGGCCACCGAGAAGATCAGCGTCGCCACCGCAACCGCAAGCGTCAGGTACCGGCGATTCAGCAGGGTGCCCAGCAAGGTGACGTAGCGTGGCACGATCCGGTTGAAGATGATGTCGTCCCGCTTCTGCTCGAATCGACGCATGCGGGCGCCCAACCGTCGGGACGAGAGCCGGTCCCGGCGGGCCAGACTGTGTCCCATGTGTCCCGGCAGCATCATGAGGCACTCGATGAGACTCATGAACAGGGCCAGGGCGACCACCACCGGCAATGCTCCCATGAGGTCCCCGATGCCCCCCTTGATGAAGGTCAGCGGCAGGAAGGCGACGATGCTGGTGAGCACCGTGGCCACCACGGGCCACTGCACCCGGCTCGCCCCGTCGATGGCCGCCTCCAACGCGGTCATCCCCTTGTCGTGTCGGGCCTGGATGCTCTCGCAGACCACGATCGCGTCGTCGACGAGCAACCCGATCACCACGATCAGCCCGAACATCGTGAGCAGGTTGAGCGTGGCCCCGGTCCATTCCATCAGCACCAGCGTTCCCGCCAGGGCGATGATGAGCCCCATGCCCACCCAGAAGGCCGCCCGCCAGTTGAGGAACACCATGAGGGTGAGGAAGACGAGGATCGCTCCGTAGATCGCGTTCTCCGAAAGCAGGCTCAAACGCCCCTCCACGAAGCGGGCGAGATCCGTGAACGTCGTCATCTCGATACCCGGCGGAAGCACATGCGTGGAGTTCATCCCCTTCTCCCACGCCTGCTTCACGTCCGGGTTGATCATCATGTCCATCGTCGACATCTCGAGCGGCCGGCCGTTGCGGCCGTCGACGTAGGCCCGAACCATGCGGGCCATCTTCACGATGTCCTGCTTGCCGGCGCGCAGTGCCGTCATGCTGACGGACGGGGCCCCGTTGAATCGGACATTCACCGGCGTGTCCACGAAGCTGCGGTAGATCGTCGCGATGTCTCCGAGCCGGACCACGTCCCCGTCGGATTGGGCCGTCACCACGATCTCCCGGATCGAATCACTGTCCTCGGGAACCCCGAGGGTCCGGATTCCGATGGTGCCCCCCGAGGTCTGGATCGATCCGCCGGGAATCTCCCGCATCCAACGGGAGACCGCCGTGGAAATGGTGGGCAGACCGATGCCGTAGCGGACCATCGCGTCGCGATCGATCTCGACCCGGATCTCGTAGTTTCGTATCCCCCCGCCGAACGCCAACTGACCCATGTCGGGCAGGGAGCGGAGATCGTCCCGGGCGGCACGGGCGGCCTGCTTGAGCACCTCCTCGTCCGCCTCGCCGTAGATCTCGAGCATGATGACCGGCAACTGATTGTCGATCTTCATGACCTGGATGCGATCGGCGTCCGTCGGCAGGTCCTCCAGCGCCATCACGGCCCGTTCGACCTCGTCGACGGCCGCATCGATGTCGCTCACCTCCTCCCGGAAGGTCACTGCGATGCTGCCGCCCCCTTCGACCAGATTGGTGCGGACCTCGTCGACCTCCTTGAGTTCCGCAACCGCATCCTCGACCTTCCGGGCGAGGGCATCCTCGATCTCCTCGGGCGACGCACCCGGGTACGGCATCGTGATGTAGGCGCGATCCGGCGCGATGTCGGGGAAGAATTCCCGACGCAGGGTCAACGCGGACCAGGTCCCGAAGAACAGGATCGCGACCATCATGAGGTTGACCGGGACCGGATTGCGGACGCTGAATCGGGGCAGGCTCACGGGGTGCGATCCTCGTCCGACTCCAGGGAGGCCAGGGCTTCATGGCTGGGAACGGAGAACACCGGAAGTCCGTCGGTGAGGGAACGCGTCGGAGTGACGACGACCTGATCCCCAGGCGACAACGAACTGCCCAGCACCAGCCAGTCACGGTCCGGCAGCCCGGTTTCGGCC
This sequence comes from Phycisphaerae bacterium, assembly GCA_002591705.1. The sequence continues at coordinate 5,912 of PAAB01000005.1, read as the reverse complement.
ACCTCGAGACTCACCGCGTGGGACACCTGAACCGGGATGCTCTGAATGCGGCCGTCCCGAACGAGCAGCAACCGATCGTTGAGCACGGATCGTCGGGGCACGACCCAGGAGGCAACTCCGACTTCGCTCTCGACCTGGCCGCGGAGGAACATGCCCGGAGCGAGATAGGAATCTCCATCCATTTCCTGCTCCAGTTCCACGTAGACGGTGGTGGTGCGGGTGGTGGGATCATCCTCGGGCGCGATGCGGCTGACGGCACCGAGCCAGGTCTGATCGGTGGACCCGGTGGCATGCAGGAGGACAGCATCCCCGACGCCCAGCTCGCTGCGGACTGCGGCGGACAAGCGGAGCGGCACCTCCATCAGCGTGGGGTCCACCACGCGGGCGACCCGTGCGCCGCTGAGCAGGCTTTCACCGATCTTGACGTCGACCGACTCGATGTAGCCGTCCAGAGGACTCGAGATTCGGCAGCGATCGATCCGCTGCTGGGCGATGGCCAGGTTGGCCTCCTCCCTTCCCTGACGGGCGATCAATTGACTTCGCTGGGTCCGCAACTGATCCGCCTGCTGCTGAGCGGTGATGAGGGCTGCCTGACGGGCGATCAGCACCTGTCGCAACTGATCGACTTCGCGCGGGGGCGCAGCGTCGCGAGCCGCCGCCTCCTCGATTCGCTCGTAGTCCCGCTGGGCAATGGCGACCTCCTCCTCGGAGAGGGCGAGACGATCGTCGGCCGCACGCTGCTCGAGCGAGAGTGAAGCGAGCTGGGATTCGATGTCGGCGACCTGCTGCCGGGCGATCTCCCGCTCCTGGATGAAATCGGAATCATCGAGCTGGACCAGAAGCTGACCGGCCACGACGGGGTTCCCCGCCCGGCTGGTCTCCGGCAGTTCGATCACCGTGGACGTCACCCGGGTGGGAACATCGGCGTGGTGCAGCGAGTCCGCCACTCCGTATCCTTCGAACTGACGACGGACCTCACGCTCTACGGATTCGAGCACAATGACGGAGCGGGCCGGCCGGGGCTCGTCCGAAACGCTCGCCTGCGGCGCGGTCATGACCAGCAGACTCAGGAAGGTCACGGCCAATCCGATCACGATGATTCCCGTCGCGACGCGGGTGACCAATCGGACGGAGTTGTTCACCTTCGGTTCCATGCTCTGAGACCCTTGGAATGCCCTGGCTTCATCGGTCTGCCCCGAAACGGGACATGAGGAACCAAGGCCTTACATTCTAGCAGCCCCGAATGACAAATCCTCGGCCGATCCGAGTTCCTGACACGTTGCCAGAGCCTCGCAGCACCGGCTAGGATCCCCCTCATGTCGACACCATCACCCGCCGGAGACCCGGTAGCCCAGATCAGCATCGAACAAGTCCGCCACGTGGCCGATCTGGCACGTCTTGCCATGTCGGACGAGGAACTGGAATCGTGCCGGGGTGAACTCGCATCGATTCTCGATCACATCGCCACCATCGACNCCNTCGACGTGGACGGAGTGACTCCGCTCGCCCACGCGATCGACATGTCAAACCGGCTTTCCGACGATGATCCGACCGCATCGCTCTCCATCGAGGATGTCCTCCACAACGCGCCGGCGGTCGAGGATCGTTTCATTGCGGTTCCCAAGGTGCTCGATACGGGGGCCGACGAATGACCGGCACGCTGCGGACCATCTCGGATCGGGTGCGCAATGGCGGTTCGACTGCGACCGCGGAACTCGAACAGTGCCTGCAACGCATCGAGAACGAAGACGGCCCCATCGGCTCCTTCCAGTGCACCGGCGCAGAAGCCGCCCGAGCCAGAGCCGAAGCCATCGATCGACGTCTCGCCGCCGGCGAGGAGGTCGGCCCGCTCGCGGGTGTCCCCATCGCGATCAAGGACAACATCGTGACCCGCGGCGAACCCACCACCTGTGGTTCGAAAATGCTCGAGCACTTCCAGAGCCCCTACGACGCGACGGTGGTCACGAAGCTCATCGAGGCCGGAGCNGTCCCCTTCGGCAAGACCCGATGCGATGAGTTCGCGATGGGATCGGGGACCGAATACTGCGCGTACGGACCGGTCCACAACCCCTGGGACCTCGACCGGGTGCCCGGCGGGTCCTCCGGCGGCAGCGCCGCCGCCGTGGCCGCGGAACTNTGCCCGGCATCGCTCGGCAGCGACACCGGCGGCTCGATCCGCCAGCCGGCATCGCTCTGCGGAGTCGTGGGAATCAAACCGACCTACGGACGCGTCAGTCGCTACGGACTGGTCAGCTTCGGCCCCAGCCTGGATCAGATCGGCCCGTTCGCCCGCAGCGTCGAGGATGCGGCCATGGTCCTGCAGGCCATCGCGGGCGAGGACATCCACGACTCCACCACGATCGACAGTCCGGCGGAGGATTTCACGGCTTCACTGCACCAGCCCATCGAAGGCCTGCGCATCGGACTGCCGTCCGAATACCTCGATGCACACAANGACGATGCGGTCAANGCAATGGTGCAGGAGGCGGTCGAGACCTACCGTGGACTCGGCGCAGAAATCGTCGACGTGACGCTTCCGCTGACCGACGTCGGCATCGCCNCCTACTACGTGATCGGNCCCGCCGAGGCATCCAGCAATCTGGCCCGCTTCGACGGNATCCGGTACGGACAACGAAAGACGCCCGAGCCGGGCGAAGGACTCTTCGAACTGTACGCCCGCAGTCGAGGCGAAGGCTTCGGGCCCGAGGTCCGGCGTCGGATCATGCTGGGCACCTACGTGCTCAGCGCCGGGTACTACGATGCGTACTACAAGCGGGCTCTCCAGGTCCGCCGGTTGATTCGCCGGGAATTCGAGGACGTCTTCCGACGCTGCGACGTGCTNCTCGGTCCCACCACCCCCTCGCCGGCCTTCAGGATCGGTTCGATCTCCGATCCGTTGTCGATGTACCTCTGCGACCGCTACACGGTGAACGCGAACATCGCCGGCATCTGCGGACTCTCGCTCCCCGCGGGCAGCGTCGAGATCGAAGGCACCACACTGCCGCTGGGCCTGCAGTTGCAGGCCCCCGCGCTGGGCGAATCGACTCTCCTCCGCGCCGCACGGATGTTCGAAGCGGCCACGACCCACCATGAAGCCCGTCCGGGTTCGACCGCCTGATGGCCGCCGCGGGACCAGTCGTCGGTATCGACCTTGGGGGGACCAATACCCTCGCCTGCGTGCTGCTGCCCGACGGCACCGTCGCGGGACGATCACATCGCGATACCGATGCGAGACGGGGCGCAACCGACGTCATCGACGGACTCTCCGAAGCGGCCCACGATGCATGCCACGAAGCAAACGTCTCCATGGAAGACATCGCGACGGTCGGCGTCGCCGTCTGCGGAGCCGTGGACCATGCCGCGGGCATCGTACTGGCCACCGGAGCACTGCAGTGGAAGGATGTGCCGCTGGCCGCCGAACTGCAGGCACGACTGGCACGCCCCGTCGTACTCGAGAACGACGTGAACGCCGCCGCGTGGGGTGAATACCGTCTCGGCGCCGGTCGGGACTCCGACGGCATGATCGCCGCGTGGGTGGGGACCGGCATCGGAAGCGGCATCGTGCTCGACGAACGACTGTTCCACGGTCCCCGCGGGACCGCGGGAGAACTCGGGCAGATGAAGGCGGACTGCACCGGCGGCGAACCGCGGATTCTCGAGTCGATCGCCTCCCGCACCGGTATGCGCACGCTGGTGGGCGAACGCGCCGGGAATCATCCCGGGTCGACCCTGCTCGCCGACTGCAACCACGATCTCGATGCCATCGGAACGAAGGAACTGGCCTCGGCCTTCGCCGCCGCGGATCCACTCGCGGTGGAAGTCATCCAGTTCGCGGGAGCGGTACTCGGCTCGGCCCTTGCCAACGCGGTCACCCTCCTTTCCGTCGACACCGTCGTACTCGGTGGCGGCATGACGGAGTCCCTGGGCGAGCCGTGGGTGAAGCTCGTCCGAGACTCGTTCGATCGCGATGTGTTTCCGCCCCAGGCCGCNGANTGGTGTCGAATCGTTCCGACCCGACTGCACGGCGATGCCGGTCTCGTCGGCGCGGCAATGATTGCGTCGGATCTAGCCGGCTGACGGATCGTCGAATCGGCTGAACGGCGCGACCCGTTTCATCGCCCCNTAGGTCCGCATCCACTTGAGAAACGACGTCCGCAACTGTTCGGCCCGCTCCAGCGAAGCAGCGGCCTCCGGATTCGGACCGACCAGGACCTTCGCATCCACCCACGGGGCGGATGCTAGGCGGTACACCGTGACTTCGGCGGGCCAGNCCGGAACGGAGGTCAACTGGTAGACCACTTCGTTGGGCCCCACGTCACGATGTCGCAGGACGGCCATGTCGATGGAGGCTGCGGCCTTCGACATGGCCCGAGGCACGTCCGCCCATCGAATGCCGTTGGGCGGCAGCAGCGACGGAGCCGGCTCGCCGATCGGGGTCGCCGAGGCGGCCCCGGCCAGAATCGCCGTCATGCGACGTTCCTGCTGGGAGCTCAGTTCGTGGTTCGAAGGAGGAGCCATGACCTCGCCGGACGAGGTCGAGCAGCCCTGAATCACCAGCAGAACCNCGATGGCGACCCCTTGAAGGCTTCTTTTGTGGATCAGATGGCTCACCCGCATGCCCCAGACCATACCATGATCCCCAGCAATCCGGGCCTCCGACTCTGGGGCCCGGGGCCCCCTCCGGGCCGATACTGGGAATGCCCCACCACCGCTGGCTGAGAACGGAATCCGATATGGCCAAGGCAGGAAAGAACAAGTCCGGACACGGGCAACGACGGCAGGAACTGCGACGCAACCTGCCCAAGCCGACGGCCACCTTTCGCGCCGCCCTGCTCCGTCCGGAGTTCCTTCGCTCGTGCGTGATCATCCTGGCCTTCGTCGTGATCACCAGCATGCTCGTCATCTGGTCGACGGATCAGGTGCGGATCCGTGACGGCCAGCTGATGGGCGAAACCAGAATCAAGCGGCTCGACTACCGAGTGGTCGATCAGGTTGCGACCGAAAACCGTCGCGAAGAGGCCCTTCGCTCGTCACCTCGCATCTACCAGTTGAATCGCAACGCGATGAGCCGTCTGCAATCCGAGTTGACGGGACTGCCCACCGCCGTGGCCGGTCGCACGACGCTGGACGAAGTGGCCGATGAGATCCGATCAAAGTTCCCGCTCGACGAATCCGCCCTCAAGCTGCTGCAGACGATGTCGGTGGAAGGCGAGCCGACCCCGCAGTGGGCCAGCTGGGTCCAGCAACTGGTCAACCCCGTGGTGCTGTCACGCGCTCCCATTCTGGGCGAGGAGGAGTTCCAGGTCTACGCGATCACCCCGGTCCCCAACCGGATGCTGCTGCAGGAGGACGGCCGCCGGGACATCCTTCGTGCGGAAGCGGTCTCGCTCCAGACTCTCGAGGAGCAGCCCGGCGATCGCCTGGTGATGGACATGATCCTCTCCGCCGGTTTCCCCGCGACCCTGGCGTCGACCATCAGCGGTCGCATCGCATCCGAAGGACTGCCGACGATCACGCTCGACGGCGAACTCACCGAAGCCACTGCTCTCCAGCGTGCCGCCGACATCGAACCCGTGCTCGACGAACACCAGAAGGGCCAGGTCCTCTACCGACGGGGCGAAGTGCTGACACCGGCCCAGTACGAGGATGTGCTGCTTGAGAATCAGCAATTCATGGCCCTCGGCTCGTTCACCGACCGCTGGCTGGCCAGACTCGGCCTGATCGGACTGCTCGCCGGCCTTGCGATCTTCTTCGCCGCCTACGCGACGACGTCGTGGTCGCGGATCGCACGCAACCCGCTGCGGCTGATCGCCCTCTCGGCGGTGATGACCATCATGCTCAGCATCTCCGTCTTCGTGAGCGCCGAGGCGGTGGTCTTCATGTGGGCCGCCGCGATCGCCCCCATCGTGTTC
>PAAB01000004.1 GCA_002591705.1 Phycisphaerae bacterium | reverse complement strand
TTCTGGGATGCCCGTACCCCCTGAGTACCAGACTGTTCGCATGGTTCTACCTGGGCATCGCAATCGGCTGCCCGGTCATCGGCTGGCTGAACAGTCGATTCGGCGCCGCCCGCCCCATCCTCCTGCTGGGATCCCTGACCACCAGCGTGGCCCTGCTCGTCCTGAGCACCGTGGGCTCGTCCACGGAGCCGGCAACATCGACCGGGCTCGTCGCGGACGGTCGGTTCACCGCCCTTCTGCTGCTGCTCCTGGGCCTTGCGACCAGCAGCTACGTGCTCGGGGATCCGCTCGCCGCGGCCCTGAGCCCCGGGGACGCCAAGGGGTCCGCACTCGCACTCGTCAACTTCGTGGCGATGATGGCCGCCTTCGGATTCGTGTGGCTCTTCGGGGTTGTGGTCGACGCCCTGGCATCCACGCGAGGACACCCCCCCGCCCCCGATCCCGGCGACTTCCGGTCGGCACTCCTCTGGACGGGCGTGCTCGTGGCCACGGCGATGATCTGCTTTGCAATGGTTCCTGCGCCCCGACGGTCTCCGGCCTAGAGCGAACCCTGTATTCTGGAACCAAAGAGCACCATGGCGTTCTCCAACGACACAACCCGGCGCTGCTATCCCGAGGTGGACTTCGGCGGCTACAGCCGGGTCGACGGCACCGTGGCCTTCTACTCCCGCATCAACGCCCTGCTGACCCCGAAGACCAGACTGCTGGACATCGGATGCGGACGCGGATCCGGCAAGCACGATGCCTGCGATTGGAGACGAACCCTGCAGTGCTTCAAGGGACGCGTCGCCCACGTGACGGGGATCGACCCCGACCCGGCCGCCGCCGCCAATCCCGACCTGGACGATTTTCACCTGATCGAGCCGGGAAACCCCTGGCCGCTGGAGGACGGTTCCGTCGATCTGGCCCTCAGCGACTTCGCGCTCGAACACCTCGAACATCCGGACGAGTTCTTCGCCGAATGCCACCGGATCCTGGCCCCGGGTGGCCAGGTGTGCCTCCGCACCCCCAACAAGTACTTCTACGTCTCCCTGATTGCGGCGCTGATTCCGAACCGGTTCCATGCCGCACTCACCTCCCGCGTGCAGAACGAACGGGAGGACGAGGATGTCTTTCCGACGTTCTATCGCTGCAACACCAGGCGATCGATCGTCCGGATCATGAAGACAGCCGGATTCGATGTGACCGTCGTGAGGCACGAGGCGGAGCCTGCGTACCTCCACTTCTCGAATCTCGCGTATCGAATCGGTGCGATCGCCCACCGGTTGATGCCGCCCCCTCTGGCCTCGACCCTGCTGGTGTACGCACGCAAACGGTGAACCGCACCGACCGCACGTGCTCCTGTCCACACCTTCCGCACAGTTCGTCCAAGGTGCGATTTTTCCGCCTGGAAGGCCTGATTTGCCTGCTGCGGGGGTTCTCGGACCCAACTTGTCCTCAAAGGCCCGATTTCGTTTGCCGATGGGCCCGACTCGGTCAAAATATGCNCGTCGCCGGGATCTNCTCCCACGACTCCTCCGCCATCCGGCACGCGTGCACTCCAAGGAAGAAGACGAGAGAGGCCCTGATCATGAANAGATCGACTGTGTACGCATCCTGCGCTCTGATCGCCCTGGTCGGCGGCAGCCCGGCGCTGGCCGGCTCCGCAATCTCGGAATCCGAGATTCTGCTGCCCACCGGAAACGTGGGCGACGACTCCTACGGCTGGTCCGCGNCCATGGACGGCGACGACATCGCCATCGGCGCACCGCTTGCAAACGTCATCGGAGCCAACAACGGTTCGGTGACCGTCACCAACGGAAACGATGTCCAGGTCCTCAGTCCGGCCAACACCGGTGCATTCGACAACTTCGGCTATTCGGTCGACATCAGCGGTGATCTGCTGATCGCCGGATCCACGATCCATCCGCTCGCGACCCGGGAGGGTGCGGCCTACATCTTCCGCCGCAACGCAGGCATCTGGGTCGAGGAAGCCATGCTGCTCGCACCGGACGGCATGTACCAGGACTCCTTCGGATGCGCCGTGGCCATCGACGGCGACACCGCGGTGGTCGGCGCCTTTCTCGCCGACACCGAGGGCGACTCCTCGGGATCCGCCTACGTGTTCTCGTACGACGGGGCCGGCTGGAGCCTGAAGCAGCAGCTGAGTGCGAACGAGGCCACGGTCAAGTTCGGCGCCAGTGTGGACATCGCAGGGGACACCATTCTCGTCGGATCGCCCCGGGACAACATCGACGGCACCAGCGCCGGGGGCGCGTACGTCTTCACGCTCGACGGCGGCGTCTGGAACCAGCAGGCCCGTCTCGTCGGCTCCACCACCGTCGCCTACGACTACTTCGGGTACGCGGTCGAACTGGATGACGACGGTGTGCAGGCCGTGATCGGTGCGATCTTCTCCGACGTGGCCGCCCCCAACGCGGGCGCGGCCTACGTGTTCGAAGCGAACAACGCGGGCTGGTCCGAAGTGGAGCAGCTGGTCCCGTCGGGAGCCGAAGCCTGGCAGAAGTTCGGAGCCTCGGTCTCCATCGACGGAAACCGGGCCGCGATCGGAGCCTACGGATACCCCGACAGTCCGGGACACGGCTACCTCTACGAATCCACGGCCGGCGGCTGGGTCGAGATGATCAAGCTCGAATCCAGCAACGCCATCGACGGCGCGCGGGTCGGCTACGCCGCGGCCATCTCCGGCAACCGTGCCGTACTCGGCGCGCCGTGGCAAGGTCCCCCGAACAAGTCCGGCTCCGCCTACCTGTTCGATCTGGTCCGTTCGATGCCCCCGGGCGACTCCAACCGCGACGGTGAGGTGAATGTCCTGGACATCCTCGACGTGCTGGCGTCGTGGGGCGACTGCCCGACGCGACCAAGCCCCTGCAATGCCGACATCAATCGCAGCGGACGAACCGAAGTCACCGACCTGCTGGCCGTTCTGGCCGAGATGAAATGATCCCCGAAGTCGGGCCGCGGCCCGTGATCCCCTGCGAAGACGGGATCCGACCAGACGCTCCCACGCCGAATCGATACGGCGTCACCGAGAAGAAGAGGACACGACCATGAAGCACACGACCACCATCGCCGCCCTGTTCACCGCCGCCATGATCGGCGGAACCGCCACGGCGGGCATCACCTACACCTACTTCGGCTCGTACAACGGACACGACTACTACACCACCGAACTCTCGCTCGAGTACTACGACGCCCGCGAGGCGGCCGAGCAACTCGGCATCCAGCTGGGGTACGAGTCGTATCTCGCCTCCATCACCGACCAGGCCGAATCGGACTGGGTCCAGACGATCTCCATGGACACCATGTGGATCGGACTCAACGACCTCGACATGGACGGCGAATGGACCTGGGACAGCGGCGAGGCCTTCGACTGGTCCGACTGGGCCCCGGGCGAACCGAACGAGAATGCCGGAGACGAGAACGTCGTGGTGATGAACTGGGTCAACGACGACATCGCCGGCTGGAACGACTGGAAGGATCTCAATCGCTTCGCCCCCGCCCTGATCGAGGTGGTGGTGCCGGCTCCGGCCGCGCTCACCCTGCTTTCGCTGGCTGGACTGGCCGGACGACGACGGCGACGAGCATGATCTGGACCCTTCTGGCAAGCACGGGCATGCTGGCCGTCGGTGCACTGGTATGGAAGGCGCTGTCCAGGCAGGGCTTCGCCAGCCCCCCCACCGACGACGAACCACCGAACTCCTAGTCGCCCAAGGACTGGAAGTCGTGCCCACTTGGCGACTGGAAGACCCGCAGGCCGAACTGGGGGGCGGCGGCCAGCAGATGGTCGAAGATGTCCGCCTGGATCTCCTCGTACTGGACCCATCGGTTGTCCGTCGTGAAGACATAGAGTTCGATCGGCAGTCCCCGGTCGGTGGGCTGCAGCTGACGAATCAGGAAGGTGAACCCCTCCTGATGGATCTGGGGATGACTTCGAAGGTAGTGATTGATGTACGCGCGGAAGATGCCCACGTTGGTCTGGGCCCGACCGCTGACATCGAGATCGGCCTCGATGCCGTGTTCGGAGTTCCAGTCGTTGATCTCACGGCAACGTTCGTCGACGTAGGACCCGACCAGCCGGAAGCCGCGGCAGCGCTCGATCAGCTGCGGATCGGCAAACCGGATCGTGCTCATGTCGATCATGATCGATCGCTTGATGCGGCGGCCGCCGCTTCGGGACATACCCTGCCAGTTGATGAACGACTCCGAGATCATCTTGTAGGCCGGAACCAGCGTGATGGTTCGATCCCAGTTCTGGATGCGGACCGTGGTCAGAGTGACCTCCTGCACCTCCCCGTCGGCCTTCTGTGAATCCATCTGGACCCAGTCCCCCACCTGGATCATCCGATTGGCGTTGAGCTGGATGCCGGCGACCAGTCCCAGGATGGTGTCCCGGAAGATCAGGAGAATGACCGCCATCGCGGCACCGATGCCCGAGAGGAGGTAGACCGGCGACCGCGAGAACAGGACGCTCACCAGCAGCAGACCTCCCAGCAGCACCACCACCAGCTTTCCCGCCTGGGTCACACCCCGGATCGAGAACTTCGACTCCATGCCCTTGGACTCGTAGACGTCCTCGACCACGTCGATGAGTCCGATGAGGATCATCACTCCGATCCAGATGATGTAGATGTCGATCAGTGGCTGGGTCCAGGTTTCGACGTACAGATACTGCAGCAGCGGCAGACCGTAGGACAGGATCAGAAGCGGGACCAGATGCGAAAGCCTGGTGATGACCTTGTACTTCAGAAGCAGATTGATCGGATGATTCTGCTGATCCCGGAACGGCCGCTGGACCACGTGTCGGATCACCCACTTCGTGATGCAGTTGCTGACGTAGCAGGCGAGCCCCAGACCCACGATGCAGATCGCCGTCGCAACCCATCCGGCGGCGGTCGCGCCGAGGCCCCAGGACTCGATCGAGGCCGCGAGCGATTCGAACCAACCCGCCACCGTCACGTCCAGAGCCTCCGACCGGTACCACGGAGCCGAATCGGCGACGGCCGGAATGCTATTGGTGTCCTGCATCATTGGAATGCCTCCTGCGGATCAGTAGACCTCGACCAGACAACGCGGACCGGGACGAACGCCCCGCTTGATGTCTGCATCCTGCCACTGCTCGTGATCGTCGAGTGCCAGCGGTTCGCGAATGTCCATGTAGCCACGNGACAGTCCGTGGCGTGCCAGCGTGCGGTACACGCCGAACTGCATCCCCATGACCCCGCACATGTAGATGAGGGTGCGGTCGCCCTCGAGCAGACTGCGGAATCCGCTGGAGTCGAACGTCCGTTCGAGGTAGTGGTCGACGTATTCACCGCGCACGTCGCTGCGGCTGATGACGCGGTGGTAGTGGAAGTTGGAGTGCGTCTGCTCNAGTTCGGCGAAGAACGGGTCGTAGATCAGCTCCGTCGTGTAGGGAGCACCGGCGATCAGATGGATCCGGCGGTCGACGGGACCGTCGGCACGTTCCAGCAGCTCCCGGACCATCCCGTAGAAGGGCGCAATGCCGGTACCGGTCGCGATGAAGAGATAGTCGTGCTCGGACGGATCCTCGGGCAGCAGGAAATGCCGGCCCGCGGGACCGGTCACCAGCACCTCGTCGCCCGGCTTGCGATCGCAGAGGTAGTTGCTGCAGATTCCCAGAAAGAGCGAGTGCTCCTCCTGGTCCTCGTCCCTCGTCCCCGGTTCGTATTCATCGATCAGCCGCTTCACGGTCGTCGAGAGCACGGCGCCCCCACCGTCCTCCCCCCAGCTGGGACAGGCCAGGGAGTAGAGGCGAACCGTGTGACGCCTTCCCCGCTCATCCTCACCGGGAGCCAGGACGCCGAAGGNCTGCCCCGCACGAAAGGCACCGGCCAATGGAGTGCCGGAGACGTCGATGCTGATGTGCCGTACGAACGCGGCCGATCGACCGCTCAGACAGGGCTCGCTGGAGACCACCCGGCCGACGACCGGAGCCTTGGGCTGCACCACATGCATCTGAACGTCGCCGAGTATTGGAGCATTCGCGTCCGTCACGGCGATCAGTATAGAGGGGAGTCGATCATCGGCCTCCCCGAGGGGGCAGCCGGATCCCCCCCGCTCGACCGATGGGGCTTCTCTTTGTAGGATCTGGTAGTCGCGGGAGCATTGGACGCTCCCGCAGTGCAGGATGCCGACCGGACATGGATGAATTTCGAATTCAGGGTGGAACCCGACTGACCGGCCGACTGGTCGTCGATGGNTCCAAGAACGCCGCNCTTCCCCTNATGGCCGCNTCGCTGCTGACCAGCGATCCGGTCGTGCTCAACGGCATCCCCCCGCTCGCCGATGTCCGAAGCATGGATCGCCTCCTGGGTGAACTCGGGCTTCGGGTGACCCGAAGCGGGCGAACCATCCAACTGCACGCCCAGGACGAACAGCGGTTCCACGCCCGCTACGACATCGTCAAGACGATGCGAGCCAGCATCTGCACGCTGGGNCCCATGCTCGCCCGCCGCGGGAGGGTTCGCATCTCGATGCCCGGTGGATGTGCCATCGGCGACCGACCCGTCGATCTGCATCTTCGGGGCATGGAGGCGTTGGGAGCGAAGATCACCTTCGACGGCGGCGACATCATCGCCGAGGCGGATCGGCTCCGGGGGAACACGATCTTTCTGGGAGGCCCCTTCGGATCGACCGTACTGGGCACGGCCAACGTCATGTCGGCCGCCACGCTCGCCGAGGGGACGACCATCATCGAATCCGCCGCCTGTGAACCGGAGATCGCCGACCTGGCACGCATGCTCAACGGCATGGGAGCCAAGATCTCCGGTGCCGGTACACCGCGGATCATGATCGAAGGCGTCGAAGGGCTGCACGGCACCGAACACAACGTGCTTCCCGATCGCATCGTGGCCGGCACGCTCGCGATCGCCGCCGCCATCACCCGCGGCGACGTCCTGCTGGAGCAGTTCCCATGGGACCATCTTCTGGCCCTCATCGATCGGCTCAACGAAATTGGTGTGCGGATCGAACGCACCGATCCCGGCGAGCCCTGCGAACGATGCACGGTCCGGGTCACCGCTCCGGATCCGTTCAAGCCGGTACTGTTCACCACACAGCCCTATCCGGGATACCCCACGGATCTGCAGGCCCAATTGATGGCCCTGCTGTGCCTGGCCGAAGGCAACAGCATCGTCACGGAGAAGATCTATCCGGATCGATTCATGCATGTTCCCGAACTGAGTCGGATGGGAGCACGACTGATTCGCCAGGGCTCGACGGTGGTCGTCCAGGGCGTCCCCGAACTCATCGGGGCTCCCGTGATGGCCAGCGATCTCCGGGGTTCCGCCTCGCTGATCATTGCCGGCCTGGCGGCACGTGGTGAGACGACCGTCAGCCGCGTCTACCACGTCGATCGCGGATACGTCCATCTGGAACACCAGCTTCACCATCTCGGAGCGATGATCGAACGGGTCAATGCGGAGACCGGCGAAGTCACCAGCAGCATGCCCGCGATCTCCACGCGACCCATGACGGACGTGGCCGGCCCGACGGGTCAGGTGCCGGCCGAACGCATTCGTTCGTAGAGACAGATCGCTGCCGCCGCGGCCACGTTGACGGACGGCACCTCGCCGTGCATCGGAATCTCCACGACCGCGTCGCACGCGTCGAGTGATTCCTTTGGCAGCCCCTCGCCTTCCGAACCCACCAGCAGCCCGCAGCGTGACGTCCAGTCGATCTCCCAGATCGGCTTCGCATCCGGACACCGCTCCGCGGCCAGCAATCTGCAGTTCCACACACTTCGGAGGTGTGCGAGCAGTTCACGCCATCCGCCGGAGGGAGCCACCGCCCACGGAACGGTGAACACATGGCCCATGGAGACCCGGATGGACTTCCTGTAAAGGGGATCGCAACAGGCGGGATCCAGCAGCACCCCGTCGACCCCGAGGGCGGCGGCGTTGCGAAAGAGGCTTCCCATGTTGTCGACGTTGGTGATGCCTTCGGCGAGCAGCAAGGTGCACCGCTCGGCGTATTGCAGATGGCCGAGCGCCCGATCCAGTCGGAGCTCCGAATCGGCCGGCCGGTGTCCGGACGCGAGCACTCCGCGGTGGACATGGAAACCGGCGATCCCGCCCAGCAGTTCGAGCGACGCCGTGTAGACCGGTACTTGGTCGGGCAGCACGCGAAGCACGTCCTGCAACGCCTCGAACTTTCCGTGCGAGAGCAGCAGCGACTGGATCCGATCCGGCGTCGCCAGCAGCCTGCGAAGGACGAGTTCCGACTCCGCCATGAACAGACCGTCACGTCCGCGCAGATCACGGTCCCGCACATCGCGAAAGACTTCGACCCGGGAATCGCCGGGATCCGTTACCGGGTGGGGTCCGTTCACTGGTTGTCGACGGTGTCGTCGCGAAGCAGATCCATCATCTGCTCCTGGGCCCGCTCGTAGCGTCGGGCACTGTCGATCAGATTGCGACGAATGATCTCGAGCTGCGGATCGTCGGCATCCACCGCCCCCCCGGCGGCCTCGATGAACCGCTGCATCGACTCGGCGGCGGACTTCAGATCCGCGGCGCCGAAGACGAAGTTGCGGGACGCGGAATAGATCAGCTCCTGACGGAGCTGCGTGTCGGTCGGCCGATAGAGCAGACGCCAGGGGCTCGCGGTGACTTCGGCGAGCAGCTGCGTCAGTTGCTGGGATGCCAGGGTGGCATTGGCCAGGCTGACATCGACGTCGTCGAACCACGGTCCGGCGTGACGCCGCAGGTCGGACATCGTGACCATGAGGTCGTCCATCGTCCCCAGCAGGTTGTCCATGAACCGATCGACCTTCGGCAGGGCCTGCTCCTGAATCGTCCGTGCGATGCCGGACGCACGCTCAAAGGTTTCGTCGAGATTGTCCGTCATGTCCTGGAACTTGGATTCGTTGTTGTTGATCCACGAGGTGACGGCGTCCACGGACCGGGCGAACTCCTCCAGTTCGGCAACGAGAAGATCCACCTCACCGGACCAGTCGGACCAGTCCCGGTCCAGTTGTCCCAGGAATTCATTGGCATTCTCGATGGCCTGCCGAAGTCCGGACGTGGCGATCTCGATGTCGCCCGACGGCCCCTCGCCCACGATCCATCGGAGCAGTTGTCCATCCTGCTCCAATCGCTTGGTGATGACGGCCAGCGACTCCAGGGTGCTGTCGATGTTGACGGATGCATCACCGCCGATGAGGCTGTCGATCATGCTGAGGGACGAACCCACCAGCCGGCCTCCCGGGGGAATGACCGAGCCGTCCACTCCCAGCGACGAGAATTCCAGCCATGCGTCGTTGCTGATCAGCCCGGCTCCCACGGCGACCCGGGCATCGCTGCGAAGCTGCATCGAGGCGGGAATGCTGAAGAGGACATCGATTTCGGTCAGCGGCCGACCCTCCTGCATGTCGAACGACACGTCGTTGACTTCGCCGATCACGATCCCCCCCACCTTGACGAAGGATCCGGACCCCAGCGACCCCACGCCCTCGGAGACCTCGTAGGTGGCGGTGTACGAGACATGACTCGGCCCGAAGTACCGGGCGAAGTCGCCAAGTATGAAGACGACGAGAATCCCGATGACGATGGCGACGGTCACGAAGATGCCGGCCTTGATGTTGTTCTGGGAACGAAGTGCTGCGCTCGACATGCTGTGCTCCGTGGCGGCCAGGCCGCCGCTGTACTCGGTCCTACTTGATCCGCCGTGTGGTCTGGATGGCCCGGCCACCGGTGAGTTTGCTCAGGTCCGCACCGAGCAGATCCGCCTCGTAGCTGTTCTGGGTATGGGATTCGGTCATCGGTCCCTCGTGGTCGCCACGCAGGAACTGACGGATGAGCTGCTGCTCTTCGTTCAGTTCCCCGATGCGATCCTTCGGGTAGTCACGAAGCTCCTCGTAGGCTTCACGCTTGTCCACCATGATCATCCGCCCCTTGTGGAGCATGGCCATGCGATCGGCGATGGTGAAGGCGGAATCCATCTCGTGCGTCACCACGATGCTCGCGACCCCGAGCTTCTGCGTCAGATCGACCATCAACTGGTCGATGGCGGCGGAGGTCACCGGATCGAGTCCGGCGCTGGGCTCGTCGTAGAACAGGATCTTGGGGTCCAGCGCCAACGCACGCGCGAGTCCCGCCCGCTTCTTCATGCCACCGCTGATCTGGGCGGGATACTTGTCGGCCGCATCGCGAAGTCCGACCAGTTCGAGTTTGATCTTCACCATGAAGTCGATGATGTTCGCATCAAGATCCGTGTGCTCCTCCAACGGAAGGGCGACATTCTCCGCCACCGTCAGCGACTGGAACAGCGCACCGGACTGGAACAGGATCCCGAACTGCTTGCGGACTCCGTTCATCCCCTCCTCGTCCAGCGTGGCGAGGTCCTTTCCGAACAGCTTCACCGATCCCTCTTCGGGCGTGAAGGTGCCGATCATGTTCCGCAGCAGGGTCGACTTTCCGGATCCCGAGCCACCCATGATGACCATGGTTTCACCGGAATGGATGGTGAGATTGATTCCGTTGAGAACGGTCTGATCGCCGAACCGCTTAACGAGGCCTTGGATCTCGATGATGTTCTCGCGGTCGTCAGGCATGTGGTTCGGTCGTCTCCTGCTCCAGCCCCCGCACCGGGAGCGGATCGCGCTCCTCGTCGGCTGCGGCGGAAGGCCAGGCCGTCGGCGGATCGTCTCCCACCAGCACCCAGCTGAACCGAAACACCATCTGGTTGCCATTGGGCCCCGGACCCATCATCACGAAATTCGCCTCTCCGGGCACCGTTCCGTACTGAAACTCGAAGACATAGGGTACCCGAACGGACCAGCCGTCCGCTGCGTAGACCGGCTCGCGAGTGGTGTCCTGACGGACCGACTCCAGCAATCCGTAGTCCCCACGCAGGGTCGCAAGGAATCGCCCGGCATCCATCTCCGGCGTGGCTGCGACGACGGATGGGGAAAATCCGTTCTTGAATCCCTCCATGTCCCCCGCCATGCCCGCCTGGATCGGGGCAACCGGGCCGTTCATGAGCGGAATCCGGACTTCGCCGTTCCACCAGATCATGAACAGGCTGGTGAGCGGAGTCACGACGACGGCAATGACNATGGCCGTCCAGCAGAGACGACGACCGGACTTGCCGTTGGTGCGCACGTCGCGAAGGCCGACCAGTCCAAGCGGGATCGCGAGGATCGTCACCAGCGGACAGACACCGAGCGATGCCACCATCGAGAGAATCGACCAGGTGCTCAGCGGCGGACGACGCCGAACCGCGGGCGTTCCGGCGGAGGGTGTCGAGTCGGTCATGGCGCAGCTCCCCGAGGCAGCATCAGTTCCTCACCGTTGCCGTCATCGATCCGGATCTCATCCAGCAACGGCACGAGCGTCCACCGTCCCGGCGCCGGGCTCAACAGGAATTGAGCCGATCCGTTCCGCTCTCCGGAATCGAAGCGACAGATGATCCAGACGTTGACCTTCGGCGTCAGGAAGGAATCCCCGGAGACGGNCTNCATGCTTCCGATGCGAACCGATTCAAAGGTTCCGTTGGCCTGCTTCAGATCGGCCGCGAAGGATGCCAGGTCGTCCCGCGGCACCGGAGTGCTCTGAATCGACCATGTCTGAAGCGCCGTGTCGAAGGCCTCGTCCTGCATGGCATGGAGAAACTCGTCGAGTGCAACCCCCATGTCCTGCTTCTGCTGCCGTTCCATGCCTTCGGTCAGCTGCTGGAATCCGATCAGGGTCACCACGCTCATGGCGATCCCGCCGAACAGGGCCGTCAAACTGGTTCGTCGACCGCCCAGTCGTCCTCCCGATTCGCGGATGCGTCGCCAGGCGATCACTCCCAGCAGGGCCCCCAGCGCATTGATGGGGGGACACAGGGGAAGAAAGGCGAACACGACCGCGATCACGGCCAGCACGGAGAACCGGGGGCGGGCCTCGGGAGGCGAAGGCGAATTGGTCTCGGAGGGATCGTGCATGGCCGGAGAGCATTCTAGCGGTCTTGGGATACACTCGGCCCATGCCCACCTCCACGCCCGACAGCCAGATCCAGCGCGTCACCGTGCTCGGCCTCGGCCGGTTCGGCGGCGGCCTCGGAGCGGCCCGCTGGTGGCTGGACCGTGGCGCCGAGGTACGGGTGACGGATCTCGCCACCCGCGAAGAGCTGGCCGAGGCCGTGGCGACGCTCGAGGCCCACGACCACGGCGGCCGGCTGCACTGGCGTCTTGGGGAACATCGCATCGAGGACTTCACGGAGACCGATCTGGTCGTCGCCAATCCCGCCGTCCCCCGACCGTGGGACAACCCCTGCCTCGAGGCCGCCTGGGCNTCCGGTGTGCCCGTGACGACCGAGATTGCACTGCTGGTCTCGCAGCTGGATCGCGAACGGGTGATCGGCATCACGGGCACCGCCGGCAAATCGACGACCGCCGCGATGACGCATCACATCCTGCAGTCCTGCGGCATTTCGAGCGTCCTGGGCGGCAACATCGGCGGATCACTGCTGACGAACCTCGACACGACCCGATCCGCCCGTGCCGTGGTGCTGGAACTGTCGAGCGCGATGCTGTGGTGGCTGGGCGCGACCGACGATGCGCCTCCGGACGCGACACGGTGGTCTCCCGCCGTGGCGGTGACCACCAACATCGCGCCGAATCACGTGGACTGGCACGGCACCGAAGCGCACTACCGGGCCTGCAAGGACGGGCTGTCCCGACATCAGCAGGACACCGATGTGCATCTGTCGGGTGACCCCGGTGGAACGGACATTCCCCTGAGCGTTCCCGGGTCCCACAACCAGATCAACGCACGCCTCGCCATTGCGGCCGCATCGGAACTGACCGGACTGGACCCCCAGCGGGGTCGGACCGCCGTGGGCTCGTTCACCGGATTGCCGCACCGGCTGGAACGGATCCCCAGCACCGACGGATTCCACTACTTCAACGACTCCAAGTCNACGACGCCGGAAGCGACCACGCTGGCCATCGAGGCCATGGAGGATGCGGGCCGGGTCCATCTGATCGCCGGCGGCTACGACAAGGGCGTCCCGCTGCATCCGATCATCGAGCGGGTCGAAGAGCTGGCCGGGATGTACACCATCGGCGCCACCGGTGCGGATCTGGCCGCCGGCACCACGGCCTGCGTCTGCGGAACGATCGACGACGCCGTTCGGCAGGCCAAAGGCCGCATGAAACCGGGGGACGTGCTGCTGCTGAGTCCGGGGTGTGCGAGCTGGGATCAGTTCGAGAACTTCGAGGTCCGCGGCGACGCCTTCCGGCGGCTCGTCAGGCGGGCAACCTAACCTGCCCCACCAGTTCGTCGAGTCGGCTGCATCCCTGCGCCGCGACCCACCGTGCGAGCCCGCGGTTGATCCGGCGTGGGGCGCGGTGATCGTGGTAGAGCGTGGTACCGATTCCGACCGCGGTGGCACCGGCAAGGACGAAGGCCGCAGCCTGTTCCCAACGACGAACGCCTCCCAGACCGACGATCGGAACCTTGGCATCGCGAGCGACACCCGCATGGATCCGCTGCACCATCGACAANGCCGGCAGGTGCACCGCCGGTCCACTGAGGCCACCGTGGCCGAATCCGAGACGGGACGTCCGATCTTCGACGTCGATCGACAACGCCGGCACGGTATTGATCATGGTGAGACCGTCGGCCCCGGCCTCGATGGCCGCGGCGGCCATGGGCACGGCGGTCTCGAACAGCAGAGGAAGCTTCACGAGTATGCGGGAACGCACCACGGCCCGTCGAACCTCCCGGACGACTTCCGCCAGTTCGGACGGACCATCCGTGAATCGGCGTCCGGTGCTGGAATTTGGGCACGAGAGATTCAACTCGATCAAGGGAAAGGCCTCGACGGCGTCGAATGCGGCCGCCACCTGCACGTAGTCCTCGATGCTGTGCCCCGCGACGGAACCGATGAAGGTCGTCGGACGTCCCGACAGTGCAGGAACGGTCCCCGCGAGGAATGCATCCACGCCCATGTTCATCAGCCCGACGGCGTTGAGCATGCCCGCGGGCACATCCGCCACCCGCATCGCGGGATTGCCGGCCCGGGGCTCGGGAGTGATCGACTTCGTGGTCACGGCCCCGAAATCGGCCAGATCCAGCACATCCTCCAGCTCGGTCGCCGTCCCACCGGTTCCGGCCGCGGAAATCAGCGGTCCCGTCAGNTGGACCCCGGCGAGGGTGGTGGACAGGGACGAGTGCAGCTCCGCCATGAACGACATGATACCGCCTACAATGGTCGACCATGAACAGCCCCGAAGAACGCATCGCACAGTTCGAGAACATGGCCACGGCCGATCCGAACAACGAAATGGCCCACTTCAGCCTCGGCAACGCCTACCTCCAGGCGGGCCGGGCCGCCGAAGCGGCGGTCAGCTTCGAACGCTGCATCGAACTCAACCCCGAGATGAGCAAGGCCTATCAGTTGGCGGGTGAATCACTCATCAAGGCCGGCTGGTCCGACCGCGCCGTGGAAGTCCTCAACACCGGGTACGTGATCGCCGCACGCCGGGGAGAGCAGCTGCCCCGCAAGGCGATGGATGAACTCTTTCGGGAACTGGGGCGCGAAGCGCCGACGCTCGACGAGGAGGTCGAAGCCGAAGCCGCACGTCGGGCGTCCTCGGGAACGTTCACCTGCGGACGAACGGGGCGGGACGGGACCCAGCTCGAGACGCCGCCGTTCAAGGGGCCCGTCGGTGAATGGATCCATGCCAACATNGCCTCCGAGACCTGGCAGGAATGGATCGGCCAGGGCACCAAGGTGATCAACGAACTGCGACTGGACCTNTCNCGCGACGAGGACAGCGCCGCCTACGANCAGCANATGNACGAGTTNCTCGGNGTNCCNAGCGAACTCANCGGCGGCTGATCACCAGCTTCCGATCTTCCGGTTGTAGATCCACCATTCGATCAGCAGNATGACCAGNCACATGCCNACNGCCCACGGCCACANNGGTCGNTAGCGGANNGCTCCGGCNTCCGTCGACNCCACCCGCTGCNTNCCCAGCACGACCTCGGCGGCCGCCTGCGGATCGGATTCCTGGGGCGGCATCCGCACCGACTCGAACCACGACACCGGCTCNCCACNGCCGGCCCGNACGTAGCGAAGNTCGTGCAANCCGCTCAGNTGCACNGGNCCCCACGCNACNCGAGCCGGATNCTGATCGGANANNTCGAAGGTCNCTCCGTCCGGAGNNACNAGNTCCATCTNCGTNGCATCCGANGGAAGCCNCGCNACCAGGGCCGCGCCGGGNGTCAACTGCGACCGGGTCAANGCATCNCCGTGGTGCCCCAGNTACTCGACCGCGTTGAANAGGAANACCCCCATGCCCCGCAGGTACGGCCAGTTGGAGTCGGCNATCGGNTCGAAGGTCACGNANACGTGCTCGCGTCCNNCGTCGACGAANGTCATGACCAGCGGACCGCTGCTGCCCTCGAGGACCACTTCCGCGTCCGCTCCCGGCTGCACCTGGCTTCCACGGGCCACGTAGATCGGATCGACGTCCACGTACCGCAGTAGCGGATGGTCTCCGCTGCCCTCGAGCACCACCTGCCCCCCGGAGTCGCCGTAGGCCCGCACCCGATCGGTCGGCGGCGTTCGCCCCAGAAAGATCGAAGGCGCATCCGGCATGCGGGACGGTGTCACGGCATCGAACACCAGAACGTCCCAGTCCCCCGTGCGTCGCTCCGACACGATCGATTCGTAGTCCTGCAGCGTCATGACATCGAGTCGCTGGAGCGAAAGCCCCTCCATGATGCGTCGGATCAGGCGACGATCCGGAGAGACGAGTCCGACGCGCAGACTTCGTGGCGGCGGGACGACCATCCGCCCGACGTCATCTACCGCCAGCTGATCCTCACGCAACAACGCCACCTCGATGATCGCATCCCGATCCTGTCGAAACGGGGTGAAGGTGAGATTCCGCCGTCCCGGCTCCAGACGCCCCGTGGCGGCATTGCGTTCGGCGGGTGGCAGTTCGATCTCCTCGACCCGCCGGGCCAGACCGTCCACCGAGAGTTGCACATCCGCCAGAACCGACCGTTCGTTCCAGTTGGTCAGCCCGGCGAAGACCTCGATGAAGGCGGGGCGATCGTAGGGTCGATCGGCGGCGACGGTGGTCACCGAACAGTTGTCCACCTCCGTGCCCCCCACCCGCTGGAACACGAGCGACTCGCCCCGCAGCACCAGACCGTCGAGGTCCTGGATCCGTCCATCGGAGAAGAGCACCAGCGAAGCCGGATCGGCGGTGGGCCGATCGACGACGTCGGGCGTCGGATTCAGACTGTAGACCCGGGCCAGATTCAGGGCATCCTCGATCCGACTGCGTCCGTGCGACGGCCGGATCCCCTGCAGTGCATTCTGAAGCTGCTGACGCGAACCCGTGAAGGGCTGCACGATCTCCGCCTGATCCGCGAAGGTGATGATCATCGTCTCCTCGTCCCCGCCACCGAAGAGCCCGCCGGCGTGAAGACGATCGATCTCCGACGCCGCCGCCTCGATCGCCGCCTCGAAGCGGGTATCGCCGTCGACATCACGGACCTGCATCGAGGCCGATCGATCGATCAGCAGGATGGTCCGACCCCCACCGCCGCCGGCGCCTTCGATGCGGGGCTGCATCACGGCGAGCACCAGCATCAGCAGGGCGATCAGCTGCAGCAGCAGCAGAATGTTGCGACGCAACCTCTGGAACGGAGCATTCGCACGAAGATCCTCGGTCGACGTCAGCCACAGCAGCGTGCTGGACACGACCTGGGTGGAGCGCCGCAGCTTGAGGAAGTACAGCAGCAGCAGGAGCGGCACCGTGCACGCGGCGAGAATGAATCCGGACCAGGGGGTCAGCCACGTCATCGCACGATCCCCCGCTGCCGCATCGATTCCACCAGCACCGACTCGATGTCGGTCGAGGTATGGATCGTCAGATGTCGCATGCCCCGACGGACGCAGTCGCTTCGGAGTCGGCTGCAGTGCTCCTCGAGACGCTCCCGATAGGCTCGGAGCAGCGCGGGCGTCACCGTGATCTCCACGTCGCCGGTCCCTTCGACGTCCCGGAGCCGCACATCACCCGTGAGGCCGGCTTCCGAGGGATCGACCTCCTCCGGTGCCAGCACCTGCAGGCAGATCACCTCGTCGCCACGCCCCCCGAGGAACCGAAGACCGTCGTCGATCCCTCCCGGCTCCATGAAGTCGGACAGGACGACCAGGACCCCACGGCCCTGCCTCGCCATCGACAGCGTCTTCATGGCGTCGGTGAATCCACCGCCGACGTCCCCCTCGGCGGCCGAGAGTTCCAGCAGCCAGGACCCCATTTCACGGGTCCGCCGCTTTCCGCGCAGAGTGCGGAGCGAGGACAGGCCCCCGCCGTCGAACGCGTGCAGACTGACCCGGTTGTGGTTGATGAGTCCGATGTATCCCAGGGCCATGGCCAGTCGTCGGCAGTAGTTGAGCTTGTTCGGATTGCCCCAGTCCATCGACGCGCTGGTATCGATCGCGATTCCGAGCGACAGATCCTCCTCCTCGAGAAAGAGCTTCAGGAAGAGGGTGTCGAGCCGGGCGAAGATGTTCCAGTCGACGAAGCGGAGGTCGTCTCCCGGGGTGTAGGGGCGGTAGTCCGCGAAATCCACGCTGGTGCCGCGACGACGGGACCGGCGTTCACCGTGGATCTTGCCGCTGAAGATCTTGCGCGACACGATGTCCAACCGCTCCAGCTTCGCCATCAGGCCCCCGCCGAGCAGTTGATCGATGCGGGTGGGTGCTCTTTCCGTGCTCACTCCGAACCGACTCATTTCGCATCCTCCCCGTGGGTGCGGGGCAGGGACTCGATGATGGCGGTGATGAGTTCGTCGGTGTCGATGCCATCGCTCTCCGCTTCGAAACTCCGGATGATTCGATGACGAAGCGTGACATGGGCGATGCTGCGGACATCATCGATCGAAACGCCGTACCGACCGTCCATCAGGGCCACCACCTTGGCGGCGGTGACGAGGGCCTGAGCCCCTCGAGGACTGACGCCCACCGCCACCATGTCCCGGATGGACTCCGGGTGGTAGGCCCCACCGGGATGCGTCGCGAGCACGAGACGGACGACGTAGTCCTGCACGTGGGGCGCGACCACGAGCCGCCGGACCAGACGCTGGGCCGCACCGATGAAGGCGGCATCCATGGCCGGACGCGGCGTCGCATCGTGCGAACCGGTGGTGCGTTCCAGAATTTCCCCGACCTCGCGCCGCGTGGCGTAGGGAACCGTGATCTTCAGAAGAAATCGGTCGAGCTGGGCTTCGGGAAGGGAATAGGTCCCCTCCTGCTCGATCGGATTCTGGGTGGCCATGACGAAGAAGGGGGACGGCAACGGGCGGGTTTCACCGCCACAGGTGACGGTCCCCTCCTGCATCGCTTCCAGCAGGGCGGCCTGGCTCTTGGGCGTGGCGCGGTTGATCTCGTCGGCCAGAACGAGCTGGCTGAAGATCGGCCCCGGCCGAAAGCAGAAGGCCCGACGCCCCGTCCCCTCGTCACGCGCGACGATGTTGGTGCCGGTGATGTCCGCCGGCATCAGATCGGGCGTGAACTGGATGCGTGAGAAGTCGAGCTGCAGCGCTTCCGAGAGGGACCTGACCAGCAATGTCTTGCCGAGCCCGGGAACCCCCTCCAGCAACACGTGCCCGCCGGCGAAGAGCGCGACCAGGGTCTCGTCGACCACACGACGCTGACCGACGACGGCCCGTCCGATCTCGCCACGGACCACCTGAAAGGTTCGTCGGACGAGATCGCACCCGCGGCGGATGGATTCGACGTCGACCAGATCCGATTCGAGCCTCGGCATCCCGGGATCGGTCATGATCCATCCCCTTGACCGTCACGACGCCGGGCCCGATTCCGCGCGGCCCTGAGGCGACTGGTCGTGTCCATGCCGTCGGGGTCCGACTCGTCGGGCTCGGCGACCTCGTCGGGCTTCGGTGGCTGCTTGCTGGCCGGTGCGGGCGAAGCGGTCGGGCGATCGTGTTCCGTGCGACCGGACTGCCGACGGTTCTTGCTGCGTCGCCATGCCGACAGCGTGACGCCACCCGCCCCGGTCTTCGGACGACGGCTGGATGCCTCGGATGCCACCGATCGCAACCAGTCACCGCTGAGTGCGAGGCGACGGACCGCAACGTCGAGCAGCAGGATCACGGCGGCCACGACGGCCAGCAGCGCCCAGGTGGACTGCTCGCTTCGGGGCATCTCCAGCTGCTCCCGGTCGAACAGATCGGGCAGGACCGGATCGTCGAGCGACAGCACCCGTCCCCCCGTCATGTCGGCGACACGACGAAGCAGCGCCGCGTTGTGGGTCTGACGTCGATACTCGTCGGAGTACGAACGGTTGACGGCGGCCTGGATGTTGCCGCTGGCAATGCCCCCTCCCTCGGCGGGTGATCCGAAGTGGACGTTCACCACGTGGGAGCCCGTGGCGTCGGGACGAAACCGCCCCTGATACCGCCCGGGTCCGATCTGCTGTAGATCCAGCGGCTGGACCTCCCCGGCGGGTGAGATCACTGACGCTCTGGTCTGCAGGAAGTTGAGGAACCCGGCGTCGGCCTCCAGCGCCTCCAGATCGACGACCACGTCTCCGTCCTCGTCACGCGTCGCGAGCACGAACTCCGAAGGGGTCACCGGCCGCATGACCCACCGGAGGCTCTGTTCCCAGAACGCGGGGAAGGAGGACCAGCCGACCCATCGTCCCCCCCAGCGACCGGTGACATCACTCATGAATGCGATCGAACGGCCGAGTCCGAAGTTCCACCAGGCGTAGAGCGGATCGGCTCCCTGATCGGTCGGAATGGCGAAGGTGGTCTGGGCCAGCCCCTCACGGGCCGCGACAAGGTCGAATCCCAGCACGGGCGGCACCGTATCGAATCCGGACACCGGTCCGGGCAGCGCGTTCGTGCGCTGCGGCTGGAACAATCCCTCCTGGATCAGCGACCGGACGACGAGTTGCGCTTCCTTGATGAAGATCTGGGGAAGCTGCGTCGGATCATCCACGCTGTAGAAGTCGCCACCGGTGACGTTGGCCACCGTCTGCATGGTTCCCCGGGCCGTAGGAACGTGTGGGCCGACCAGCACCGTCGAACAGGTCACATTCGCATCGACGTACGCCTGGAGGAGCGATCGGGTTGGAGGTTGCGGATCACCGTCGGAGATGATCACCACGTGGCGTGCACCCGCATCGACTTCCTTGAG
>PAAB01000003.1 GCA_002591705.1 Phycisphaerae bacterium | reverse complement strand
GGTTCGGCCCCATCCTCGAGTTCCGCCCGCAACTGCACGAGCTCCTCGAGCACGGCGGCCCGGTCGACCTTCACCGGGGGCGGGGCGTGTCCGGGCTTCTTCTTGCGCTTCTTGGGTTTCGCCATGGAACCATTCTAGTCACGTCCCGGACGGGATCGCGGCAAGTGCATTTCCGGCCTCATCGAAGAGGTGCATTGAGTCCGGCTCCATGGCGAGGCGTAGCACGTCGCCGGAACGGGGTGGTTCGATGCGTCGCAGCCGGGCCACGAGTTCATGGCCACCGCAGTCGCCGACCACATCGACGGCGTCGCCCAGCGGTTCGCTGACGCGGACCTGCAGTTCGATGGGGCCGCGGTCGTCCTGCACGAGGTGCTCGGGACGGATGCCCAGGGACGCAGGGCCGGCCGGAGCCGAGGCCCCGACCTCGAAGGCGTCGCAGCGGAACCGGCCGTCGTCGATGCGTCCGTCGATGAAGTTCATGGTGGGGGCGCCGATGAAGCCGGCGACGAACCGGTTGGCGGGATGCCGGTACACGTCCATCGGGCGACCGCACTGCTGGACGCACCCGCCGTGCATGACCACCACGCGATCGCCGAGGGTCATGGCCTCCTCCTGATCGTGGGTCACGTAGATGGAGGTCGTGCCGACACGCTGGTGCAGGGACTTGAGTTCGGCCCGCATCTGGGTGCGGAGCTTGGCGTCCAGGTTCGACAGCGGTTCGTCGAACAGGAACACCTTGGGTTCGCGGACGATCGCACGGCCGAGGGCCACCCGCTGCTGCTGTCCGCCGCTCATCGCTCCAGGCTTCCGGTCGAGCAGTTCGGTGATGCCCAACTGTCCGGCCACCTCCTCGACCCGGCGTCGTCGCTCGTCGCTCGGCATCCGGCGGAGCTTCAGACCGAACTCCATGTTCTTCCGTGCCGACATGTGCGGGTAGAGGGCGTAGTTCTGGAAGACCATGGCGATGTCGCGCTGCTTGGGCGGCATGCGATCGACGACGGTGCCGTCGATGGCGACCGAGCCGTCCGTCCGCTCCTCGAGACCCGCGATCATGCGCAGCAGCGTCGACTTGCCGCAGCCCGAGGGACCGACCAGCACCAGGAACTCGCCGTTCCGGATGGTGAGTGAACACGCATCGACGGCCCGGGTCCCGCGGGGATAGGTCTTGCCGAGATCACGCAGTTCGACGGATGCCATGTTCCGCATGGTACCGTGCACGACATGCGGGAATCTCCGGGCAGCCTGGTTCGGATCGTGCTCCTGTGCGTGCTCGCACTGGTGGCCGTGGGGTACGCCCTGCTGGGACCGCGGCCGTCCACATCGGGGCCGGACGACCGGATCGTGCTGAACTACTGGGAGAAGTGGACCGGAACCGAGGCGGCCGCCATGCAGCGGGTGGTCGATGCATTCAATGCCTCGCAGGACCGCATTCACGTCAACTACCTGACCATGTCCAGCATCGACGAGAAGGCGATGCTTTCCATCGCCGGCGGGGCACCGCCGGATGTGCTGGGCCTCTGGAGTTTCAACCTGCCGTTCTACGCCCAGGCCGATGCCNTCCTTCCATTGCACCTGCCGGGCATCGTTGCCGAGACCTATGCACCGGCCGTGCGGCCGCTGCTGTTCGACGGTGATCGGCAACTTGCCGGAGTCAACACCTGTTCCTCGGTGGCGGNGTACGTCAATCTCGATCATCTGGACCACGCCGGGCTCGATTGGCGGAACGGGGGTCCGCCGCGGACGCTTGAACAGTTCGATGCGATGATTCCCCGCCTGAGCGTCGTGCAGGATGGAAGCGTGGACCGGGCCGGGTTCCTCCACATGGATCCGGGATGGTGGCACTGGTGCTGGCCGGGCTACTTCGGAGGGAAGCTCTACGACGTCGAAACCGACACCGCGACCATCGACTCGCCCGAGAACATCGAGGCCTTCACCTGGTTCCAGCGGGGGCAGCGTCGCTACGGCCGGGACGCCCTGCGTCGCTTCCAGTCCGCGCCGACCGACAATCCGAGTCCGTACCGGAACTTCCTCACCGGCCGTCTGTCGATGACCATCCAGGGGCCATGGATGGCGCGGGTCATTGCGGAGTCGGCGCCGGAACTCAACTGGGCCGCCTGGCCGCTGCCGGGTCCGGTGGGTTCGCCGGAGGCTCCCGCGGGTCCCATCGAGTGCGACATCCTCGTCGTGCCGCGTGGTGCGCCGCACCCGGACGAGGCCATGGAGTTCATCGCCTTCACCCAGCGGCAGGACATGGTCGAGCTCGTCAGCAGTCTCCACGCCAAGCCNTCTCCGTTGATGGAGGTCTCCGAGTCCTTCCGTCGNGAACATCCCAACCATTCGATCGCCNCCCACGAGGCGATCCTGCACAGTCCCAACGGCTTCGGCACGCCTCCGTTGGCGGGCTGGCCGGAACTGAACGCCGCCTTGACGGCGGGCGTGGACCGCATCTGGAACGGCGACGAGGACGTCGCCACGGTGCTGGCCGAGGTGCAGGACGAGGTCGAGGTCCANCTCCAACGCGCGCAAACCCGTCGTGAACGACGCANTCAGCGACGATTCGGAGGCGGGCCATGACGTGGAAACGCACCCTGACGGGTCTGCTGTGGATCTCCCCCTGGCTGATCGGGTTCGCCTGCTTCACGGTGCTGCCCCTGGTGCTGGGTGCGTGGTACTCCATGACCGATTGGACGCTGCTGGAGGCTCCNATCGCCGTGGGCACGGAACACTACGCCCGCATGCTCGNTGACGAAGTGGTCCACGCCGCAACGTGGAACACGCTGATCTACATCGCGATCACGATTCCACTGCTGACCATCGTCTCNATCGCCCTGGCCATGCTGCTGTCACGCCCGGCCCGCTTCATCGCCTTCTGGCGGGTCGCGGTGTTCGCGCCGTCGGTCCTGCCGCTGGTGGCGTTGGCCACGATCTTCAAGCTGATGTACGACGGGGAACTCGGCGTCATCAACCGNGGGCTCGAAGCAACCGGNCTGCAGGGGCCGGAGTGGTTCACGNACGAGATCTGGGCCATGGTCGCCATCATCCTCATGAATCTGTGGGTGGTGGGGCCCGCGATGGTGATCTACCTGGCTTCCCTCCGCGACGTACCGCGTGATCTGCACGAAGCGGCCTCGATCGACGGAGTCGGACGGTGGGGGCGTCTGGTGCACGTCACGCTGCCGATGATCTCACCGGTGATCCTCTTCAACGTGGTCATCGGACTGGTGAACGCCGCCCAGGTGTTCGTCGTGCCCTACATCATGACGGGGGGCGGACCGAACCGGGCCACCTACTTCTGGTCGATGTACGTGTACGACGCGGCCTTCCGCTACGGGGACATGGGGTACGCCAGTGCGCTGGGCATCGTGCAGTTCGTGGCGATCCTCCTGCTGACCGTCGGGCTTCTGCTGGTGGGACGGCGTTTCGTGTTCTACCGGGGGGCCNTCTCATGATCGTAGGCACTGGAAACGGACGCTTCGGTCGCGCGGGCATGTACCTCGCACTCGGTCTGTGTGCGCTGGTCGCACTGCTGCCGGTGCTCTACAT
The DNA here is from genome assembly GCA_002591705.1 of Phycisphaerae bacterium. The sequence continues at coordinate 21,839 of PAAB01000003.1, read as the reverse complement.
GGTGTCGATCTCCCTCCAGCCCGCCGAGCAGGCGATGAGCGATTCGGGAATGCTGCTGCCGGNCTCGCCCGGATCGGCGGCNCGCGACGGAGCCGCCAACTACGGTTCGGTGCTCGGCGACGGAACCGTCGACTTCCCGCTCTACTTCCGCAACACGCTGGTGATNGCGTTGCTGTCGGTGGCGGGGGTGGTGGTCTCGAGCGTNCTGGTCGCCTACGGATTCGCCCGCGTNCCNTGGCGGGGGCGGGGGGCCTGCTTCCTGGTGCTGCTGGCGACGATGATGATCCCGTTTCCGGTGGTCATGGTGCCGCTGTTCGTGATCTTCCGCAGTCTCGGTTGGATCGGTACGTTCATGCCGCTGTGGGTGCCGGCCTGGTTCGGCAGTGCGTTCAGCATCTTCCTGCTGCGGCAGTTCTACCTGACCATCCCCCGCGAATTGGATGAAGCGGCCCGCATCGACGGATGCGGCCATCTCGGAATCCTGCTTCGCATTCTCGTCCCGCTGTCGCTGCCGGCGATCCTCGTCGTGGCCCTGCTGCACTTCATGTACGTGTGGAACGACTTCCTGGGGCCGCTGGTCTTCCTGACCCACCGGGATCAGTACACCCTGGCTCTCGGGCTCGAGCTGTACATGTCGCGGTTGGGGACCACGCCGTGGAATCTGCTGATGGCCGCCAGCACCATCATGGTGGTGCCGGTGCTGCTCCTGTTCCTCCTTGCCCAGCGATCCTTCATCGAAGGCATCTCGACGTCGGGCGTGAAGGGCTGAGCTCCGCAGGCGATCGGTCGGTTTTCGGGTTGTTCGCACCCCGCACGGGCCAGCCGAAATCCGGCGGGATACAATGAGCGGACTACGAAGGAGAACCGACGTGAAAGTCACCCCCTGGATGCGATTCCTGCTGAACCTCTGGCCTCTGTCGCTCGCCCTCGCGGGCTGTGATTCGAGGGTCGTCGACGCGCAACCCACCTCCGACGCCGGATTCCACGCCCAGTCCTGCCGGGACCTGCGTGGTCAGGACGTCGATCTGGGGCAGTTCCAGGGGCAGGTGCTGCTGGTGGTGAACGTCGCCAGTCACTGCGGCTACACCTCGCAGTACACGGGTCTTGAGAAGCTGCATCAGCAGTACAAGGACCGTGGATTCAGCGTCATCGCCTTCCCGTGCAACGACTTCGGAGGGCAGGAGCCCGGCGGGGCCGACGAGATCGAGCAGACCTGTCGCGTCAACTACGGCGCCACGTTCCCCGTGATGGAGAAGGTCGTCGTCTCGGACGGATCCGGTCAGTCGCCGATCTTCGCGGAGTTCGCGAAGTCGACCGGCGTGCTGCCCAAGTGGAACTTCGGCAAGTACCTCGTCGATCAGCAGGGCAATGCGGTGGCCTTCTTCGGCTCCAGCGTGAAGCCGACGGCCGGTGAGGTCACGGATCGCATCGACGGCCTTCNTGCGGCGAGCGGCCCGGACGCTACGAAGGACTGAATCATGGACGCGTCATTTCCCGATCTGGCCGCGGGCATTCCGGAACTTCCGACCACCATCGTGCGGACCCGTGGCGGATACGAACTCCTCTCCCGGGTGCGGGTGCCCCGTCCCATCGACGAGGTGTTCACCTTCTTCTCGAATCCACGCAATCTCCANGAGCTCACTCCCGATCATGTCGGATTCAGGATTCTCAACGAGGGCGAGATCGAGATGAAGGAAGGCGCGACGGTCAACTGTCTNCTGACCGTCTACGGNTTCGTGTCCATCAANTGGGACTGNCTCATCCAGCATTGGGANCCGCCGCACCGTTTCGTGGACATCCAGACCANGGGNCCGTTCCGNTCCTGGGCNCANGAGCANGCNTTCGTCGACGAGGGCGNTTCGACCCTGATNCAGGANCANGTNCNGTACCGNGTGCTCGGNGGNGCGNCTGGNGCACGCNCTGTTCGTCAAGCGTGATCAGCTNAAGGTCTTCNACCATCGNGCCCGGGTCATNCGGGAGCGNTGGGGGAGACCGNCGNAATCTGAGAAACTCGGCACACGGCNNNTCTCCGGTGGCGTAGGTGGTCCTGCAGGACGCGCAGGGTTCCTGTCANNCTGGAGAATGAAGATGCAACTCAACTCANNNTGGGCCCTCGCGGGCGTGCTGGCCGTGGCCGGNATCGCNGGCGGCTCGNCNGCGGCNCCNCTCGACGGGGNGTTCTGTTCATGCAACCNTCAATTCGAGGCCGGNGATNTGGTCCACNTGCTGGTGGACAACCCCAACCGGGCCGAGAACCTGCCTGCGGGATCCGAAGGAAAGGTCCTGTGCGGAAATCCCCGTTTCGACAAGTGGGTGCAGGTCGGTTTCTTCGACTGGGACAACGGTGGTCGGNATCTGAATCACTTCTGNGAATGCGGCGGAATCGACNGTGACGGCAAGGGATGGTGGGTCAGGTGCAACACNCTGGCCCNCGGTCCCGCACTNCNCCATGGNGCATGCTGTCTCGGTGNGCACTGCGTGGCCANGTTCGAGCCGGATTGCCTGAATCGCGGCGGCGAGTTCCTCGGGCGTGACATCGAATGCATGCCCGACCTGTGCGGCTGCGGCGAGCCCGTGGACTGTCCGGATCTGGACGGCAACGGGGTGGTCGACATCCAGGACGCCCACGAGTTCATCTTCCAGTTCTTCGGTTGGCGTCCGGAGCCGCCGCAGGATCTCAATGCCGATTGCGAAGTCGACGGTCTCGATCTGATCCTGATCCTCGACGCCATCGGGCATTGCGTGGAGCCGATCGAGGAGCCGCCGGCGGAGGCCGCACCGCAACCCGATCCGGATCCGACCGGGGCCTGCTGCACCGGTGACGAATGCCGCATCGCCACCGAGGCGGAGTGCAACGGCGAGTGGCTCGGTNAGGCGGTGACCTGCGACGACNTCGATTGCCGCGTCCGNGCGTTCGACGATGAGCCGCTNTGCAGATGCGAGGGNCAGTTCCGGGCCGGTGACCGGGTCACGCTGCTCGTGGACAATCCCGGGCGGACCGGTGCCGTCCAGAACGGGCGGCCGGAACTGCTCCGCGGGGCCCGCGGNGTGGTGCTCTGTGCCGACGCCAGCGGTTGGGATCGGGTGACCGTGGCCTGGGAGGGATTCCGCGACCATGCGCCCGATGATCCCCGGGACCGTCTGGACCCGACCTGGCTCTGTGATTGCGGTGTCTATCGTGGCAACGGACTGAACGAGCTGGGCATCCATGTCCTCGAGACCTGGATCGTCGACTGCGAGAACCTATTGCCCGGTTGGCGGGAGATCGACGAGGTCGGTGCCTGCTGTCTCGGTGATCAATGCCAGCCGCTGCCCGAGGCCGATTGCCTCGATCGGGGCGGCGAGTGGGGGGGGGATCGTTCACCCTGCTCGTCCGAGACCTGTGCGGGTGAGGTGCTGTGCCACTGCGACGAGCAGTTCGCCGTGGGAGACGAAGTGGAACTTCTCGTCAACGCACCGCTGGGGCACGACGATCTGCCGCGTGGCCGGCACGGNTNCGTCATCTGCTCCTGGGAGCATGAGGAGTTCGGCGATCTGGTGCTCGTTCGTTGGTGGCGTGCCANCGGCAANCGCANNCTGGTCGACCAGTGCGAGTGCGGTTGGCGCGATCCGATCCATCGGGATCGACTGCAGATCGTCCAGTGCGAGCACATCCGGCTCAGGAACGAGTGACAGGTCCTACACTGCAGCGATGCAGACAGCGGCCCCCATCCATCGTGCGGTCATCGACGTCGGGAGCAACAGCGCCCGGCTCGAGATCGCCCGGTGGACGGGGGGGCGGCTCGTTTCNGTGCANCGGGATCGAGTTGTCACCAGACTCGGGAGTCCGGGCATCGACGGCCGCTTGGATCCCGAGGCGGTCGCTCGGGCCATCGGGGCCGTCGTGGCCTTCAAGGGGCAGGCCACGCAGCACGCGGTCGCCTCGCTGCGCATCGTGGCCACCGCCGCAGTGCGGCACGCTTCGGATGGCGATGAGTTCATCGCCAGAGTTCTTGAGGCCACCGGAATCGAGTTGGAACTGCTGACGCCGGAGGCGGAGGCCCTGGCGGTCCTTCGAAGCGTACGCGGTGCGGACATCGAGGGATCGACCGTGGTGATCGTCGACATCGGAGGGGGCAGCAGTGAGTTGGTCATCGAGGGAAACGGCGACGTGGTGCATGTCGCTTCCATGCCGCTGGGAGCGGTGAANCTCTCGTCGAGGTTCGATTCGTCGGGNNTCNTCGACNCGTCCACGCTCNAAGCGATGCAGGGTGCCGTCCGCAGCGAACTGGAAGGTCTGCTGCCNGATTCGGTGCCTCCCGTCGACACGGGTGTCGGTGTGGGAGGAAGCTTCACGACGCTGGCGAGGGTCTTCGGGGGGGACGGCGAATCGGTGGAGGGATTCGTGCTCGAACGCTCGATGGTCGTCGAACTGTTGCGTCGACTGGCGGATCTGGACTGCGAAGGCCGCGCCGGAATTCGGGGCATCGAACNCGCGCGGGCGGGCATCATCGTCGCCGGGGTGTTCCTGGTCGATCAGGTCATGCAGTCTCTGGGGCTGCATCGGATGGTCGTACACGAGGGGGGTGTCGCACGCGGCGTCCTGCTCGAGCAGTTCATGCCGGGATAAAAAAACAGCAGGCACCGCGAACGGTGCCTGCTGGTCGTCTTGGACGAGGCGAATCAGCCGCGGGTGCGTTCGCGGGCCTCGTTGATGTTCAGGGCACGACCTTCGAGATCCTTGCCGTTGAGCTCTTCCATGGCGGCGCGAGCTTCATCATCGTTGTTCATGGTGACNAAACCGAATCCGCGGGGGCGNCCGGTGTCNCGNTCGCTGATCACGGCCACNTCGGCGACGCTGCCGTGGGCTTCGAAATGGGCGCGGAGGGTTTCTTCGTTCGTGGAGTAGCTGAGGTTGCCAACGTAGAGTTTCAAGGCAGGAATCCTTCAATCGGGTCAGGTNCGGCCGGATGGCCGCGGTTCAAAAAAATCTCCGGCTGCCTCGAGCGGCTCGGGCCGAAGAACCGGAAATGGTATCGAGCCCGCCTGCCCACGGCAACAAGCATCCGGCTGGAAAGGACTTGCGGATCGAGGCCGTGTCCACGGGCCCTGAGGGGTGATTTGGGCAATTTGAGGGTGAGGGTGTGAGAAACGCGTATTCCCAACGCATTGGTTGCGAGTGAAGCCGGATCGGCCCTGCTCGCTCTTCCCCATCTCGTGCAGGAGATCGACAATGCGCAACCACACCATGCTCGCCGTGCTCGGCTTCTCTCTGGCGACTCCCGCCGTCGCCGACACCTTCATCGTGGATCCCGCCGGCAACGGGGACTACCTCTCCATCCAGACCGCTCTCCGCTGGGCTCCCGATGGCAGCACCATCGCCGTGCTGCCCGGCGTCTACGAGACGCTCGGAGTCGATGGCCGCGAATCGAACGCGGTGACGGTCGAGGCCATCGACTGGGCTCCGGCCGGCAGCGTCGTCGTTCAGGGCGGGGCATGGGATGCGGCCGCGATTGAAATCGGAAACGGAGCCTCGATCACCTTCCGGAACCTCGTGGTCCGAACGGAGGGGTTCACGCTCGTCGACGTCGTGGATTCGGACGCGGTGTTCGAAGGATGCACACTGGAGAATGCTCCGGGGCACGGGATCGATGTCAAGGGCCAGTCCAACGTCACTTTTGCCGACGGAACGATCGCCGGCATGGGGGAAGGTGGAATCAGGATCCTGCATGCGGTCGGAACCGTCACCGTGGTCGACAGTGTCCTCGAGGGCAATCGGAGCGACGAGGGGGGGGCCATCCAGTCCCGTGGTTCGTTCGAGACGAAACTGGTGGTTCGCCGCACGGACTTCATCGACAACGTGGCCGCCACCCACGGAGGTGCCATCTGGATCGGGCAGCGCCAGGAAACGGCCGTGGTCGACACGTGCCGTTTCCTCGGAAACCGCGCGAACACGACCGGTGGGGCGATTCGGGCCGGTTCAGTCTCTCTGCAGGTGGTCGGCACGCTGATCTCCGACAACTGGGCCGGCATCCGGGGGGGCGGGGTCGCTCTCCAGCCCGACGGCCACGTGACGCAGAAGTTCACCGACTGCATGGTCACCGGAAACCGTTCCGGATCCATCGCCGGTGGGGTGGCNGTCGATCTCTTCAATCTCAGCAGCCGGGTCCGGTTCAAGGGGTGCGAGATCACGGACAACGTCACGGTCCACGAGGCGGGCGGGATCGGCAACACCGGACTGGGAGATGTCGAACTCTACGACAGCCTGCTGTGCGGCAACCTGCCCGATCCGGCGACGGGAAACTTCCATCTCTCGAACACCTCGGTGGTGGACACCTGCGGCGTCGGTGCCTGCTGCCTCGAGGAGTTGTGCGTCCAGTTGACGCAGGCGGCCTGCACGGAGGCCGCGGGCACCTGGCACGGAGCGAACGTCCATTGCGAGAAGGTCGAGTGCACCTTCGAGACCGGTGCCTGCTGCTACGGCTCCTTCTGCCTGCTGATGACCGAGTGGGAGTGCGGTCAGCACGGAGGCGACTGGCACGGTGCCGGCACGTTGTGTGCGGACGCGGTCTGCGACAAGCCCAAGCCCGGCGATCTCGACCGGGACGGCAAGGTCGACATCGGCGACCTCCTCAAGTTGTTCGAGTACTGGGGCAGCTGAGGCCCCGACCGTCCGCCTGCGGGCGACTCGGGTAAGTGACCGTGTAGCCGGTCCGTGGGCGTCAACCGGCGGCGACTCGTGCGGTCTTGAAGATCTCGATGGCCCGGCGGCGTGACGACACGAGATCGACGATCGGCATCGTGCTCAGCGGATGGTGGTCCGGGTTCCAGCGGCGTCGATACGTCCGTTCGGGGTCGAACAGTTCGGCCTGCCGATCGGGGTTGAAGATCCGGAAGTAGGGGGCGGCGTCGGTTCCACTGGAGGCGGACCACTGCCAGCCTCCGTTGTTGCTCGCGAAGTCGTAGTCCACGAGATGCTTCGCGAAGAACCGCTCACCCCGCCTCCAGTCGATCAGAAGGTTCTTGGTCAGGAACATGGCGGTGATCATTCGCACCCGGTTGTGCATCCATCCGGTCTCGAGCATCTGCCGCATTCCTGCGTCGACGATGTCGATGCCGGTCTCGCCGTCGCACCACTTCTGGAAGCCGTCGTCATCCTGCCGCCAGGACAGGTGATCGGTCCACTCCTGCATCGGACGATGCATGCTGACCTTCGGGTTGTGGTGCATGATGTACCGGTAGAACTCACGCCAGACGAGCTCGGACTGCCACGTGGCCGGTCCGGCGGGCCACGTGCTGAGGTCCGGGCCAAACCGCTCGATGAGGGGACGAAGGCAGGTCACCGGGGACAGGGAGCCGGTGGCGAGCCACGGAGAGAGGCTGCTGGTGCCTTCGATGTCCGGGCTGTTTCGGGTGTTGTGGTATCGGTCCACGGGTCCGTCGAGGAATTGGTTCAGCCGATCCATGGCCGCGTTCTGGCCCGCCTGCCACAGCCGGATGCCGGACCACGGTGTGAATCCCGGAACCGAACCCGGAATCTGGTCGGAGTCGACGTCGATCGGACTGCAGGTGGACAGTTCGCGTGATTCAGGGAGTCCGCGGTCGAGCAGCAGGCTGTTCCACGTGTTTCGGAAGGGCGTGAAGACCTTGAAGCTCGTCCCCCCCTTGGTCAGGATGTCGTCAGGATCGAAGACGATCTGGTCCTGGTGCGGAACGAAGCGAATTCGACGATCCGCCATCCACGACTCGGCCAGGCGATCCCGTCTGGTCTCGTCCACGCCGAACTCCATGTTCGCATGCACGGTTTCGCATCCGTGCGCGGAGGCGACGTCGGTGACGATGTCGATCGCTTCCATGTCGGTTTCCGCGATGCGGATGAGCAGGGGGATGTTCAGTCGCTCGAGTTCCTGTCTGAGGACCCGCAATGATTCGAGGATCAGCGTCACCCTCGGAGCGCCCCAGTCGTGGCGATGCCAGGTGCCGGGGGTGCAGACGAAGATGCCGATGGCCGACCCCGTGTCTCCGGCTGCGGCGGCGTTGAGTGCGGGGTTGTCGATCGTGCGGAGATCGTTTCGAAACCACATCAGTTCAGGCATGTTCCATCGCTCCCGTCTGTGCCGCCCGTTCGAGGGCTTCCCGGCGGATGCCGTCGAGCATTCCATTGAATACGATTCCGTGCAGGGGCTTGACCGAGTACCAGTAGGCAAGTCCGAGGAGTCCACGGGGGCGGAATCGTGCCTCCTGAACGATTGTCGTCGGGTCACCGGGGTTCTCGCCCGGAATGATGTCGAACTCCAGCGTAGCGGTTCCCGGCAGCTTCATCTCGGCGTAGAGGGAAAGCCTGCTTCCGGGATCGGCGTGCAGGACCCGCCAGAAATCAAGTGCATCACCGAATGCGAGTTCCTTGCGGTCCCGCCGTCCTCTGCGAAGACCGGGGCCGCCGATCATCTTGTCCATGAAGCCTCTGACTCGCCACAGCCAGTCGGCGGCGTAGTACCCGTGACCTCCGCCGATGATGCGAACGGCCTCGTAGACACACTCCGGTGACGCATCGACCTGCACTTCTCGGCGGTCGATGAAGACCTTCCCTCCGGACCAGTCGGGGTCGCCGGGCACCGGGCCGGCATCCATCCAGGAGGTGAGGACCTCGTTGCTCACTTCTCGCTGGAGCGCCCGCTTGATCGCATCGCGGGGGCTCAGCGGAACATGGTCGAAGAGCCTGCGTGCATCATCATTGCGGCATACGACGCGGTTGCACAGGCCCTGAGCCAGCGGCTGGGCGATTCTCGCACTGACGGGCGTCACGAAGTGGATCCAGTAGGAGCTGAGCCGGGGGGTGAGCACGGGGACCGGAATCACGAGTCGAGGCCGCAGACCGAGTTCCTCGGCCATGTTTCGCATGAGTTCACGGTAGGTGACGACGTGCAGTCCGCCGATGTCGATGGTGCGACCGATCGATTCCGGGCACTCAAGACACTTTACGAGGTAGTAGAGCACGTCGAGGATGGAGATCGGTTGGGACTCGGTCTTGACCCACTTGGGAGTCACCATGACCGGAAGTCGCTCGACCAGGTACCTAAGGATCTCGAACGACGCCGACCCGGATCCGATGATCATGGCGGCCCGGAAGGTCGTGACCGGAACCGGAGTCGATTCCAGGCACCGTTCGACTTCCTGCCTGGACTGGAGATGCAGGCTGAGATCCGTCTCCATTTCGCCAAGACCGCCGAGGTAGATGATCCGCTGGATACCGGCCCGGTGGGCTGCTTCGGCGAAGTTGGTGGCGAGTCTGCGGTCGTGTTCGGCGTAGTCGCGGGTCGACTGCATCGAGTGGACGAGGTAGTAGGCCACATCGCATCCGGCCATCTCGTCCGCCATGTGATCGACATCGAGCATGTCGAGTGTGCCCGCGGTCACGTCATCGTGATGCGACCACGATCTGGCGGCAAGCTTCTCCTCGGATCGCACGAGGCAGTGGAGGGAATGTCCCGAGGCGAGCAGCCGCTGAGCAAGGCGTCCCCCCACGTAACCGGTCGCTCCGGTCAGAGCGACTCGCAGGGGGCCGGGATTGTCGGATGAGCTGGCTTGCATGGTGGACTTTGGTCCCCGGGAGCGGGAGTCGCCACCAGTCGACTCCCGCATCACCGAGGGACTTCAGAGGAGGAGGGGTTCAGGCCATTGAGACGTTCCAGCGAGTCTGGATGCCCTTGAGGTTGGTTGCCTGGTAGATCGCGGCGGCGCCGACGAGAATGTAGACGAATCGGGAGCCGATGGCGGCGTTGCCGCCGAAGATGGTCGAGACCAGATCCACTTCGAAGAGGCCCCAGAGGCCCCAGTTGAGTCCGCCGATCACCAGGAGGACGGCTGCGATGACATCGATTGCTTTCATTGTTCATTCCTTTCCGAGAAGGGAGGATGGTGTTCCCGATGGGGGCTTCCATTGAGGAGGTTGTCAGCCCCCACCGGGTACCACGATGCAGGTCAGGACTGCGAGGCGAATCGCCTTACAGGTCCGACTTGCATACCCCGAACGATTGGATGACAGCCATGAGATCCATCACCTCGACGGTGCCGGATCCATTGATGTCACCCCAAGGGTCGTTGGACGACCAGTTGGTGAGGACGCCGAGCAGGTCGTCGACGTTGGTGCGTGCGTCGCCATTGACGTCGGTGCGGCAGGCTTCGGCATCCAGGAGCGGGAGGGCGCCGAGACTGGGCGAACCGGAAAGGAAGCCGGTTGCGACGATGGTGAACACANGGTTGCCGGTGACGTTGACACCGGGAACGGAGAGGGCCACGGTGTCGGTGCCTGCGACCCGAGCTTCGAGGTCATAGACGCCGCCCGGAACCGCGATGTAGCCGCCGGACTCGCCGAAGGACACGTCCGCGAAGAGGACGGGGCCGCCATTGGCGAGCGCGATGTCGACGGCGGGTGCGTCCGGAGATGCGTGGACGAAGCGGATTCGTGCGTCGTCGGTGAGCGAGTTGTCGTCGCCCAGCGGGAGGGCGCGGATCTCGGCCAGCGGACCCACGGCCAGAACCGAGTAGTCCATGGCATCCAGGTCGAGCGTGGCGTTGATGACCACNGGATCGGAGGAGCCCGAGGGGACGACCTTGACATTGGTGGAGCCCGTGTCGAGGGCGACGTACCCGGTGTCCTCGAGGAAGGAGAGGTTCGTGATGGCCCGCGAGCCGTTCACGATGCAGTCCACCATGGGGGCGTCCGGGCTGGCGTGCAGGACTCGAACCTTGGCGAACGGGGCAACGTCGACCGAAAGGGCGACACCCAGGGCCGGCTCGGCGTTGAGGAAGCCGGATGCCCAGACGGTGACGCCGGTTCCGCCGGCCAGTACGGTCCCGGGCAGNGAGAGGGCAACGGTGTCGGTGCCCGCGACGCGTGCCTCGAGGTCGTAGCTGCCCGCGGGAACGTCGATGTACCCGCCGGATTCGCCGAACGAGACGTCCGCGAAAAGTACGGGGCCGCCGGCCAGGGCGATGTCAACGGCGGGGGNGCCGGGCGAGGCGTGGACGAATCGAACCCGGGTGGATCCCGGGATGCGGCGGTTGTCGTCCTCGAACAGGCCGAGATCGATCTTGGCCAGTGGGTTGAGGGCGGCAGCGGTGAAGTCGCCCTTGGCGGGGACGCTCAGCACGGTGTCGATGACGACCGGTTCGGTCGCACCGGTGGGAACCACCTGGATCTGATAGTCGCCGGCCGGGAGATCCGCATAGCTGCTGACCTCGTTGAACGACAGGTTCTGGAATGCGACGGAACCATTGACACGCACGTCAACGGCAGGGGCGTCGGGGCTCAGGTGCGCGACACGGACATTGCCGGCGACAGCCGAGCCGGTGATCGTGAACATCGCTGCGAGGAGGGGGAGGGTGGATTTCATGACTCGAAGTCCTTCGTGGGGGGGGTGTGGTATTGGGAACACCCGGAGTGGCGCCGTACGCGACGCCACCCCGGGCGGGGAGGGGCTCAGTCAATTCGGGCCTGCTTCTCGGCGGGAATCATGACGCTGTCGATGACGTGAATCACGCCATTGGAGGCATCGATGTCCGTGAGCAGGATGTTCGCGTTCTCCACGCGTGCCTTGTCGTCGACCACTGCGATCTTGAGCGGAGTGCCGACCAGGGTCATGGCCTTGCCGCTGGCNAGTGCATCGGGCGAATACACGCGGCCGGAAACCACGTGGTGTCCGAGGATGCGTGCCAGCTTGCTCTTGTTCTCGGGCTTCAGGAGCTCGCTGATGGTGTCGCTGCCGAGTTGGGCGAATGCCTCGTCGGTCGGGGCGAACACCGTGTAGGGGCCGTTGGTGCCGAGCTCGTCGGCCAGTCCNGCGGCTTCGGCGGCGGCCAGCAGCGTCGAGAAGGCCTTGGCTTCCTTGGCGGTGCTGATGATGTTCTTGGTCGTCGGNAGGATGACNGCNTCGATGACGTGGATGGTGCCGTTGCTGCACTCGATGTCGGTCATGAGGACCTTGGCACCGTCGATGAAGACGCCNTCNTCNTTCGACTTGAAGTCGATCCACTGNCCNTTGATNGACTTGGATCCGTTGCTNGTGACGACGTGCTTGGCGTCGAGTCGCGTCGGCAGGACGTGGTAGGTGAGGATCTCGGTCAGCTGACCCTTGTTCTTCTCCATCAGCAGGCTGGGGATGGTGCCATCCGGCAATGCTGCGAACGCATCGTTCGTGGGTGCGAACACGGTGAAGTTGCCTTCGCCGTTGAGGGTGTCGACGAGATCGGCCGCTGCCAGAGCGGTGACCAACGTGCTGAACTGGTCGGAGGAGGAGGCGGCTTCGGCGATGGTTGGCTTGCTGTTGATGGCCATTGCCTTCACGGCCATGGCCTGGGAGGCTTCGCACTGGCCGAGGCTCATGGCGAGGGTGATGATCGTGGTACTGAACATGGGAGGTTTCCTATCTGCTAAACATTCAAATCGACCAAATCGGTCATAACGGTCAAAATGTATCTACCTTCTCGAGATCGTCAAGGGGTTTTACCGGACAAATCGTCCAAAACATTCAAATTGGCCCTGCTGCGACCGAAATGGCCGATTATGATGTTGTTGTGAATGGAATAGCCCTCAACAAGACCATCTCGCCACGTGACCTGGCCAAGGCCATTGGAACGAGCGAGTCCTCACTCAAGCGTTGGGCCGATCAAGGCCTGCTGCAGGTGACCCGCACCGGCGGCGGGCATCGGCGCATCACCCTCAAGGCCGCGATCAAGTTCATTCGTGATCGTTCCCTTGCGGTGCTTGATCCGGCCTCGATCGGTTTGCCGGCCGGCCTCGACACCCAGTCCGCGCAGACCGCGTCTGCGTCCGACTTCCTGAGCCTGCTCGAGGACGGCAAGTTCGACTCCGCCCAGAACCTGCTGATGTCGCTCTTCATCTCCGGTGTTTCGGTGGCGGAGATCGGCGACTCCTACATCAAGTTCGCTCTTGGCGTCATCGGTGATGGGGTGCACACGCCGGAGCTGATCCTGTCCGAACACCGTGCCACCCAGACCTGCATCGAGGTGATCCAGCAGTTCTCACAGTCGGTCAGCCTCGATCGGCCCCGTTTCACGGCGACCGGCGCCTCGTTTTCGAAGGATCCCTACATCCTGCCGTCGATGCTGGTGGCGTTGACGCTGGAGGAGCAGGGCGGTCACGCGGCGAACATCGGTCCCAATACCCCGATCGAGGTGCTTCGGTGCGCAACGACCTCCTTGGAACCGGAGCAGCGACCCGATCTGGCCTGGATCTCGATNAGTTCGGTCGATGACATCCGGTCGCAGACCGCCCAGATCAACCGGTTCGCCTGGGACTGCCACGAGTGCGGGATCCTGCTCGCGGTCGGCGGACGCGACGTCGGGCAGCTGGCCCTCGATCATGTTCCGAGCATGACACTGCATGCATCACTCAAGAGCATCGGTGATCTTGCGGCCACGATCTGATCCGGCCATGTCCACACGGGACGCTCGACATGCTTGACTCGTCAATCGGCCGGCTCCGCATCATCAGCATCGTCGAAGGGATCTCCTTCCTCGTTCTGGTGCTGGTCGCCATGCCCATGAAGTACATCTGGGGCATGCCGAATGCAGTGACGGTGGTCGGAATGGTCCACGGAATCCTGTTCCTGCTGTTCTGTGTGGCCCTGGTGAATGCGGTGCTCGTGGCCAGATGGAGGTTGAAGCCTCCGTTGCTGATCTTCCTCGCCTCGCTGGTCCCCTTCGCCCCGCTGTGGGTGGAACACTGGCTGCGTCGCCAGCCGCATCACCCGGATCGGTCCCCATGACCCATTCCGGCTCCCGTGGGCCCCGGGCGTGGATCGATTAGAATCCCCGGCTCGAGCTGTTCTGCCATCCACAGGGAGTACTCCGCGATGCCNGCTTCGCCCACCATCATCTGGACCCACACCGACGAGGCGCCGGCTCTGGCGACCTATTCCTTCCTGCCGATCGTGCGTGCCTTCACGGCGGCCACCGATCTGCAGCTNGAACTGAGCGACATCTCGCTGGCGGCCCGCATCCTGGCCGTCTTCTCGGATCGCCTGGACGAGTCGCAGCGGGTTCCCGATGCCCTGGCGCAACTCGGTGAGCTGACGTCCGATCCCTCCACCAACATCATCAAGCTGCCGAACATCAGCGCATCCGTACCCCAACTCAAGGCGGCCATCGCCGAACTGCAGGCACGTGGGTACGACCTTCCCGACTATCCGGAGGAGCCGTCGNACGATGCGGAATGCGACACCAAGTCCCGGTACGACTCGGTCAAGGGCAGTGCGGTGAATCCCGTCCTGCGACAGGGCAACTCGGATCGTCGGGCTCCNAAGGCGGTCAAGGAGTACGCCCGTGCCCATCCACACTCCATGGGAGCGTGGGACGCAGGGGTGCGAACCCGTGTGGCGACCATGGACGCCGGTGACTTCCGTCACAACGAGCAGTCCGTCACGCTCGCGGACGCCACGTCTGTCCGCATCGAGCACGTCGACGAGGACGGCAAGGTCTCCGTGCTCAAGNACGGCATCGCCCTGCAGGCCGGCGAGGTCCTCGACGGGACGTTCATGAGCCGATCGGCTCTCGTGGAGTTCCTCGCACGCGAGGTCGACCAGGCCCGGACCGACGGAGTGCTCTTNTCCCTGCACCTGAAGGCCACGATGATGAAGGTGTCCGATCCGATCATCTTCGGGCACGCCGTGCGGGTGTTCTTCCGCGATCTCTTCGCCCGGCACGGTGCGACCTTCGAGGCGTTGGGTGTCGACGTCAACAACGGCTTCGGCGATCTGGTCTCGAAGATCGCGGAACTGCCCGATGCCGACCGTGCGGCAATCGAGTCGGACATTCAGGCGGTCTACGCCAGCGGTCCCTCGATCGCCATGGTCGATTCCGATCGCGGCATCACGAACCTGCACGTCCCCAGCGACGTCATCATCGACGCCTCGATGCCGGCGATGATCCGGCAGTCCGGGTGCATGTGGAACGCCGACGGTGAGACGGAGGAGACGACCGCGGTCATTCCCGACAGCAGCTACGCGGGGGTCTACCAGGCCACCATCGATTTCTGCAGGGCCAACGGCGCCTTCGATCCGACCACCATGGGCAGCGTTCCGAACGTGGGGCTCATGGCCCAGAAGGCGGAGGAGTACGGTTCGCACGACAAGACCTTCGAGATGGCCTCCGCCGGCGTGATGCGCATCGTGGACGGTGACGGCTCCGTGCTCATGCAGCACGAGGTCGAGGCGGGGGACATCTGGCGTGCCTGCCAGGTGAAGGACGCTCCGGTTCGCAACTGGGTCGGCCTGGCCGTGGAACGAGCCCGGGCGACCGGCAGTCCGGCGGTCTTCTGGCTGGATGCCGATCGTCCCCATGACGCCCAGTTGATTCCCAAGGTCGAGGAGACGCTGGCCCAGCTCGAGACCGACGGTCTCGAGTTCCACATCATGTCCCCGGTCGATGCGACCCGGTTTTCCTGCGAGCGGATGAAGGACGGAAAGGACACGATCTCCGTCACCGGGAACGTGCTTCGCGACTACCTGACCGATCTGTTTCCGATACTCGAGGTGGGGACCAGCGCGAAGATGCTCTCCATCGTTCCCCTGATGGCCGGGGGAGGGCTCTTCGAGACGGGTGCCGGAGGCTCCGCACCCAAGCTCGTGCAGCAGTTCGAGCAGGAGAACCACCTGCGATGGGATTCATTGGGCGAGTTCATGGCGTTGGGGGCATCGTTCGAGTTCCTCTCCTCGCATTTCGACCATGCGTCGGCGGGGGTCCTCGGTCGAACGCTCGACGATGCCACCACCCGCTACCTCATGGAGAATCGGTCTCCATCACGCCACTGTGGTGAACTCGACAATCGTGGCAGTCATTTCTACCTGGCGATGTACTGGGCCCAGGAACTGGCCGGCCAGTCCGACGATGCGGCCCTGGCGGACCGTTTCACGCCGGTTGCGGCGGCCATGGTCGAAGCGGAGTCGACGATCGTGGACGAGCTCAACTCCGCGCAGGGGCCCGCGATGGATGTCGGCGGCTACTACATGCCCGACGCATCGAAGGCCTCCTGCGTCATGCGACCCAGTGAGACCTTCAATGCCATTCTCGACGGGCTGCTGGCGGAAGCGCCGGTCTGATCCGGTCGGGGTGACTCAACCCCAGTCCGAGATCACCCGCAGAAGATCGGCCGCCCCGACCGTTTCGTCGCCGTCGAGATCGGCCCGTTTCGATTCGGAATCATCCGCATCGACGGCGCCCCACCGGCCGATCACGGTGAGGAGATCCGCCACGCCGACCGTCTCGTCGCCGTCGACGTCGCCGAGCGCGACGATGGTCGCGGCGTGGGTGCTTCCGCCCCATGACTGCCGGAAGCCCTCCTCCCATCCGCCGGACGCCTGATGGTTGGAGTGCAGTCTCAGATGCCATCGTCCGGCCGGAATGAACAGCACGTCATGTCCCTGTTCCAGGAGGGGAGTGGCGTAGGCGCCTACGCCATGGTCGATCGATGGCGGGCTCGCATCCAGTTCGCCTCCGATGTCTCCGAGTCGCTGCATCTGAAACCACGCCGACCCCAGCCCCCCGGCCTCCATGGTCCAGTCGATGCGGAGTCGGGTGTCGGTGGGGAATCCGAGTTCGAAATCGGTTGCAAGGTCGTGGCGGTTGAAGGTCTCGGCTCCCTCCGCATGCCCCGCACCACCGAACGAGGCGGTGAAGCCGTCATCGGTCAGCACGAGTCCGACCTGGACGGACGCATCGGTGAATCGTTCATCCTCCAGCAGGCAGCCGACCTCATCCGAGCGTCCCAGCAGCAGATCCTCGAGTTCGAGATCGAGTGAATCGAAATGGATGCAGTCCTCGTCGGTCCAGGGGCCGATCAAGGAGGACAGGTAGGTGCTGCCTCCTCCGGCAATGGGAAACGGTGCCGTATTCGCAGCGGCTCCGCCGACCAGGGTGAAGGCAAGCGTGGTGTTCGCCATGACTTGGGTGATTGATCGCATCGTCGGCCTCCGGGCTCGAGCATGGGCCCCGAACGGGGCCTTCGGCCTCAATGCGTTGCCGGGTGGGCCCATCTCACAGTTGCGGAGGATTTTATTCGCAGACGATTCCCCAGCCGGCGATCACCGTCAGGAGGTCGTCGACGCCGATCGATCCGTCGTTGTCCACGTCCGCATCCGGGGCGAACGATCCCCAGGCCGACAGCACCCGCAGGAGATCGTCGACGCCCACCGTTCCGTCCCCGTCGGCGTCGACCGAACAGTCGCAACTCTGCTGGAAGACGGAGGTGCCGTCGTCGATCACTTCGCCCCAGTTCGTGGCGATCGCATTCCCGCAGTACAGGACATTGCTGGTCTCGACGAACCCGTTGCTTCCGAGGCTTCCGCCGCGGATCGCCCCGGCGATGTATCCGTAGTTGTCCTCGAAGCTGGAATCGGAGACCCGCACGAGCTGCGCGTATTCGATCGCGATGCCGCCACCCATTGCGAACCCGGCGTCGGAGGCGTGGTTGCGCACGAACCGGCAGTTGGTCACGGTGCTGGTCGTGCCGGCCGACTGATCTTCGGCTGTTGCCAGATAGATGCCGCCACCGAGCCACTCTGCGTGGTTGCTTCGGAAGGTGGAGTCATCGATCGTCAGGTCGACCCATTCTCCGGCGATGCCGCCACCGGTCCGGAGGGCGGAGTTGTCGGTGAACTCGCAGTTGCGGACGTCGATCGGTGCGAAGTTCGCATAGATCGCACCGCCCGATCCTTCGGCACTGTTGCCGGTGAAGACGCACCGTTCGATGTTCATCGGGGCGCTGTAGCTTGCGATGGCGCCACCCCAGCTGGTGAAGTCGAACTCGCCCAGCACGAGCTGGTTCGATTCGAAGACGCAGTCGGTAATGGTGACCTCACTGTATTCAGCGTAGATGGCTCCGCCCCGGATGATGCCGAACACGTTCGAGCCCTTGCCGTTGCGGAAGGTGATGTGCTCGATGGTGCAGGGGTCGCCGTAGCAGACCACGAGGCTCCAGTCCTGATCGATGCCGTCGAGGATCGTCGAGCCGTCCCCGTTGCGGCCGCGCAGGGTGACTCCGGAGAGCCCCCAGACGATCTGGTCCGTCCACGTTCCGGCCGCCAGATCGATGATGTCTCCGGGGGAGGCGTTGTCCATGGCGGTCTGGATGGTCGGATAGTCCTCCGGGACCAGAAGCACCTCGGCGAAGACGCCGCAGGTGCAGGTGCAGGTGATCGGGATCGCAAGGGCAGTGGGGAGTTCGAACCGCATGGATTTATCATCCTGAAGGGGGGCGGCAAGTCAAGGCGGATTCCATCAGATCGCCTCGCAGGCGGCGGGAGGGCTTTCGGATACCATGCCCGCCCACCTCCGAGCCGCCCATGAACCACACCGCCGACCCAGATCTCAGGAACCTCGCGATCATCGCGCACGTCGACCACGGCAAGACCACCCTGGTCGATTCGATGCTGGCCTATTGCGGGTCCATGGAACTCAACCGCGACGAGGCAGATTGCGTTCTGGATTCCGATCCGCTCGAGAAGGAGCGGGGGATCACCATCACGTCCAAGAACTGTGCCGTGACCTGGCGTCCGCGGTCCGGCGACTTCCAGGGGCGGACCTGCCGCATCAACATCATCGACACCCCCGGTCACGCCGACTTCGGCGGGGAGGTCGAACGCGTCCTGAAGATGGCCGACGGTGTGCTGCTGCTGGTGGACGCCTTCGAGGGGCCGATGCCCCAGACCCGGTTCGTGCTGGGCAAGGCGCTCGAACTGGATCACCCGATCATCGTCGTGATCAACAAGTGCGACCGGCCGAATGCCCGGCCCGACGGGGTGCTGAACGAAGTGTTCGATCTGCTCGTGGCGCTGGGCGCGAGCGACGAACGGCTCGACTTTCCCGTCGTGTACGCCTCCGGTCGCGACGGCTGGACCAGCCTCGAGGAAGGCGTCCACGAGGGGGACATGCAGCCGCTGCTCGAGTCGGTCATGGAACATCTTCCGGCTCCCGAGGGATCCGCCGATCTGCCGTTGCAGATGCTGATCGCGAGCCTCGACTATTCCCCCTACTCGGGTCGGATCGCCGTGGGACGGGTCTTCGCCGGCGCGCTGGCCGCCGGGCAGGCCGTCGTCGTCTGTCACGAGCACGAACATCGTCCGGCCCGTGCCCAGAAGGTGTATCGATTCAAGGATCTCGGTCGGGTGCCGGCCGAACTGGTGTCGGTGGGCGATCTCTGTGCCGTGGAGGGTCTGGGCGACTTCGAGATCGGTGATACGATCGCCTGTCCGGAGCAGCCCAGCCCGATCGCGCGGATTGCGGTCGATGAGCCGACGCTTCACATGCTTTTTCGCATCAACGACTCACCGAACGCCGGTCGCTCCGGTCAGTTCGTCACCTCCCGCCAGATCGCCGAGCGACTCGATCGGGAGCTGCGCAGCAATCTCGCCCTTCGGGTCGAGCCCGGCGAGGGTGCGGAGGAGTTCAAGGTGTCGGGTCGTGGTCTGCTTCATCTGGGAATCCTGCTCGAGAACATGCGGAGGGAGGGATACGAACTCACGGTGGGGCGACCGCAGGTCATCGAGAAGACCATCGACGGCGTGACGTGCGAGCCGATCGAACTGCTGACCATCGACGTCGACGAGGCGAACGTCGGAGCCGCGATGGAACTGCTGGGAACGCGTGGAGGCGAGGTCCAGTCGCTGGAGCAGCGGAACGATCGCATGCACATCGAATGCGAGATTCCCGCCCGCGGACTCATCGGCCTTCGAAGCCATCTGCTGACGGCGACCGGGGGGGAAGCGGTCATGTACCACACCTTCGTCCGCTACGCTCCGACCCGGTCGACGACCTACCGGCGAAGCAACGGCGTCATGGTCGCGACGGCCGACGGCCAGGCCGCCACGTACTCGATGATCAATCTTTCCCAGCGCGGCATCCTCTTCGTGGAGCCACAGGATGTGGTCTACACCGGACAGATCGTGGGTGAAAACGCGCGGGACAACGATCTCGGGGTCAACATCGTCAAGGGCAAGGCCTTCTCCAACGTGCGGGAGTCGAACAAGGAAGCCACCGTGGTGCTCAAGTCGTCCCGTGAGATCACGCTGGAATCGGCTCTCGAGTACATCCAGGACGATGAACTCGTGGAGATCACGCCCGATGCGATTCGGCTCCGAAAGAGGATCCTCGACGAGACACGTCGAAAGCAGCTGGCCCGGAGTCAGAAGTCGGCGACCTGACCTGCGTCCGCGTTCGATCCTGCAGAGGGAAGGACGTACACTGCTGAACGATGATCTCACGTCTTCCCATCAAGGTCTCCGCTCCCCTCATGGTGGGGGTCCCGGTGCTTCTGGTCGGGATCGGTCTGCTGGTCCGTTGGAACCTGCAGTCCCGTGCGGCGGTCCGCGAGGTCGCCGATCAGAACATCCAGCAGATCCACGACATGGTGTCCACCAAGGTCATCGACCTGCTCTCGATGCCGCCCCGGGTCTGCAGGCTGAATCGGGACCTGCTGCTCACCGGCATGCTGGATCCCGATGACCTGCCCTCGTGGCGAAAGACGTTCATCGACGAGTTGATGGCCTTCGACATGCTCAGTTCAATCACGTGGGGATCGGAGGACGGTCGGGCCTGCTGGTTTGCCCGGTACTCCGAGGGCAACTACTACTGGGCTCTCAAGAACGATCCCCATGGCGACACCATGAGCGAGTGGCGCGTCGACGATCAGGGGCAGATCGCATCGAGTCCGTCGAGCACCTTCGAGTTCGACCTGCACACCCGGCCCTGGTACAGCGTGCCGCGTGCAGCGGGCGTGCCGAGCTGGACTGAACCCTACGTGTGGGTCGGGGCGGAAGACAGCGAGCTCAACACGCTGGGCATCTCCTACGGCATTCCGATGTACGACGATGACGGATCCCTGCGTGGTGTCGTCGATGCCGACTTCACCCTCGACGACCTCGGCGACTACCTGCAGTCGATCGCCATCGGGCGAAGCGGTGTTGCGGTCCTCGCCACCGACGACGGACGAATGGTGGCCACCTCCACAGGACGTTCCGTCGTCGCCGCCGATCGCTCCCGCAAACTGGCGTCCGAGTCGGTCAATTCCATGATCAAGGCGGCCGGTGCCTTCATCGGCAAGGACCTGTCCGCGCTGGATGCCAGCAGGGACATCGACATCGATGATGAGAGCTACTACCTGCAGGTCTCGCCCATCGGAAGCGACCTCGGCCTGGACTGGACCCTCGCCACGGTGGTGCCCGAGCGGGACTTCGTCGCCAACATCGACCGTGAGTTCGGCCGCAGTTCGATCGCCAGCAGCATCGCGGTGATCCTCGCGGTCCTCGTGGGCATGCTGGCCGCCCGCTGGCTGGTGGAGCCGCTGCTGAAGCTGGTCACCGCCGTCCGCCGCATCGGTCAGGGGGATCTCGAGACGCGGGTGGACATCCTGCACGCTCCCGAATACACCCAGCTCGCCGACGAGATCAACGACATGGCGATCGGCCTGCAGGATCGAATGCGGATGCGCCGATCGCTTTCACTGGCCATGGAGGTGCAACGCAATCTGCTTCCCTCGGCATCCCCGGTGCTCGCGGGACTCGACATCATCGGCCACAGCACCTACTGCGACGAGACCGGGGGCGACTACTACGACTTCCTCGACGTGATCGACGCCGACGACGACACCGTGGTGGTGGCGGTCGGCGACGTGATGGGGCACGGTGTCGCCGCCGCCATGCTTATGGCCACCGCCCGCGGCATCCTGCGCAGTCGATGCTCCGTGCCCGGGTCGCTCTCCGACTTCCTCGTGCACCTCAACTCGATGCTGGTCCCCGACACCAGCGGCTACCGGTTCATGACGATGCTGCTGGTGACGGTCAACG